>JBBWVW010000067.1:0-9082 GCA_050256425.1 Arenicellales bacterium
GATGGCAGCAAGGCACATGGGGCAGGGCTCACAGGTGGTGTAGATCACTGATCCGGCAAGCGAGAAGGTGCTGCGTTGGCGACAGGCATCGCGGATCGCGCTGATCTCCGCGTGTGCGGTTGGGTCGTTGCCTGAGGTCACCTGGTTCCAGCCGCGCCCGATGACAATGCCTTGGTGCACGATGATTGCACCAAATGGCCCACCGGCCCCGGCGTGCATATGCCGACCGGCAAGGTTGAGCGCAAGATCCATGAAAGTGCTATGGCTGGCTGGGTCGGGTTTAGTCATGACGCGGCCCTTTGAGTCCCAACCTGCTGCAGCGTGCTAACTGGTTCCCCGGTGTCGACGCGACAGGCTTTTAGAATCTCAGGCAGTACACCCAAGGCAATCACGCCCGGTTCTTTGCCTGCTGCGGCGCCCGCTCCGATGGGGCTGGTAAGTTGCGCGATCTGGGTATCGGTCAGGCCGTCTTTTTTAAGAGCCTTGCGAAAGCGTCGCGCTTTGGCCTGGCTGCCAATCAGGCCGGTGTAGCGCAGAGCAGTGTTTGTGAGCAGGATGCGGCATAGCTCGTAATCCAGAGCGTGGCTGTGGGTCATGACCAGCGCTGCATCGTGATGCCTCAGGCCCTGCGCGATCAGTAGCAGGTCATAGGGTGTGTGAACATCAATATTAGGCGAGGCGGGTACCTGCGCACATTGATCCTGTCGGCTGTCAAAAACGGATAGCCGAAGCGGCAGCTGACTGGCCATCGTACACAAGGCGCGGCCCACGTGACCAGCCCCAAACAGTGCCAGCGCCGGCCGGTGATCGGCAAGCGGCAAAATAAACACAGCGTGAGCGCTGGCCGTTGTTGGTTTGCCGTGATCGATCACCGATGGCGGTGTACCAGTGTGTGTCTTATTGAAGAGCACGCTTGCCCGGTTGTTGGTGCGTTGTGTGGCCCGTGCCTTTTGCAGCCAAAGGCTGGCGCTGGCATCGATCGGTTGCAGCATGACTTCCAAAGTGCCACCGCAGCACTGGCGCATGTCTGGTCCAAGCACACAATGAACAATCGATCGCGTCCAGTCGCCGTTGCCTGCCAGCATTGCCTGGCCCGCCTCTATGATTGTACGTTCGAGCTCTCCGCCGCCGACGCTGCCCATGATCTCGTTTTCATCAATCAGAATCCAGCTCCCGGTTTCGCGTGGGGTAGAGCCGCGCTCACCGCAGATGATGGCGAGTACCGCCGGTCTTGCCTTCGCCACGGTATCGAGCGCGGCATTGATCCAGTCGCACGGACCCGGTGCGCCCGGGATCATGATCGCGCTCCCGCGCCTGTTGTCGAAGCCTGCCTGCGTTCGGCCTGTACGGCAAAGAGCAGTGCTTCGGCCGTTGCCGGTGTATCCAGCGCCGGCACAGTGCTATAGCCATTGATACTCGAGAGCGCATCAGACAGTGCCTGGTGAACCGAGATTGCCAGCATGAGCGGCGGCTCACCCACCGCTTTGGAGCGATGAATGGTCGCCTGGGTATTTTCACCGCGCGACCACAATCGGATATCCATCCGCCCCGGCCGGTCCGAACAGGTGGGAATCTTATAGGTCGACGGTGCGTGGGTTTTCAGGTGGCCGGCGTCATCCCACCACAGCTCTTCGTTGGTCAGCCAACCCATGCCCTGAATAAAACCGCCTTCCACCTGGCCGAGATCGATGGCCGGGTTCAGCGAGCGACCGGCATCGTGCAGGATATCGACTGCTGTCACCCGGCTCTCGCCGGTCAGGCTATCGACAGCGACTTCGCTGACGGCGGCACCGTAGGCGAAATAATAAAAGGGACGGCCCTTGGCGGTTTTGCGGTTGTAGTGAATCTTCGGCGTACGGTAAAAGCCGGTGGCTGACAGTTGTACCCGTGCCAGGTAGGCGAACTCCACCAGCTGGGCAAAAGATAGCGTGGTATCGCCGGCGTGCACGGTCGAGTCGCTGAAGCGTATCTGGCTCTCGTCGACCCCAAAGCGTTGCGCGGCAAAGGCACTGAGGCGGCGTTTCAGAGTACGTGCAGCATTCAGCGCCGCCATCGCATTGAGGTCCGCGCCGGATGAGGCTGCAGTCGCTGATGTATTAGGCACCTTAGCCGTACTGGTCGCAGTGATCTTGACCTGTTCCAGGGGTACGGCCAGTGCCTTGGCCACCACCTGTGCGACCTTGATAAAAAGCCCCTGACCCATTTCAGTGCCGCCGTGGTTGAGGTGGATGCTGCCGTCGCGATAGATGTGCAGCAGAGCGCCTGCCTGGTTGAACCAGGTGGCGGTAAAGGAGATACCGAATTTGACTGGAGTCAATGCCAGGCCGCGCAGCACCTGCGGGTGGTTGGCGTTGGCATCGCGGATCACTTCACGACGCTGCCAGTAATGGCTGCTGGCCTCAAGGTCTGTAACCAGTTCATCGAGAATAAAGTCGTCAACCGGCATGTGGTAGGGGGTCAGACTGCGTTCTCCTGCGCCGTAGAAATTACGCTTGCGCACGGTCAGCGGATCCTGGCCTGTGGCCCTTGCTACGGCCTCGATCATGCGTTCGCCGGCGAGCATACCCTGGGGTCCGCCAAAGCCGCGAAAGGCGGTATTGGATACCGTGTTGGTAAAGCAGCGCTGCGATCGGATGCGCACCGTTGGAAAGAAATAGGCGTTGTCCACATGAAACATGGCGCGGTCGTTTACCGGGTCGGACAGATCCAGGGCGCAGCCACAGCGCGAGGCCAAGGTGGTGTCCACGGCCAGGATGCGGCCATCGGCATCATGGCCGACTTTCCAGTCGATGCGAAAGTCATGGCGCTTGCCGGTCATGCGCATATCATCGTCGCGATCCAGCCGGCACTTGACCGGACAGGCATTGCGCTGCGCCGCCACGGCGGCGAGCGCTGCCCACTGGCAGGCCTGACTCTCCTTGCCGCCAAATGCGCCGCCCATGCGCCGGACCTCGACGGTGATTGCGTTGGCCGGCTTGCCCAGCACCTTGGCCAGGTGCTGCTGGATTTCGCTGGGATGCTGGGTTGAGCAGTGCACCAGCATGTCGCCGTCTTCCTGGGGGATGGCCAGCGATACCTGGCCTTCAAGATAAAAGTGATCCTGCCCGCCGCAATACAGTGTGCCTGAGGCAGTGCACGGCGCTACGCGCATGGCGTTTTCCCAGTCACCGCGCTGCATCAACTGTTCGTCACTGATGAAGCGCTGGTGGTGGAGCGCGTCATCGACCGTCAGGATGGGTGTTTCTGAGGCGATGCGTACCTTGCCCAGCACAGCGGCGGCACGCGCCGCGTGGTGGCTGGTCGCTACCACGGCAAAAACCGGTTCGCCGTCAAAGCGCACGTCAGTGTCGGCCAAAACGGGTTCGTCGCCCCGGCCCGACGGGCTGACATCATTTTGCCCCGGAATGTCGTTGGCGCAAAAGACATCGATGACCCCCGGGGCGCTGCGCACAGCGCCAAGATCCATGGATTCGATGCGCCCGCAGACCGTGCTGGCGCTACCCACGGCAAGATGCAAGGTGTTTTGCGCCACCGGGATGTCATCGATATAGATCGCTTCGCCGGTCGCGTGTTTCAGCGCGCTGTCATGGGCAAGGGCAGCGCCCGGGTCCTGGTTCAGGACTTCAGCCATGGGCAGACAAAACTGGCGTCGCGCTTGCCGGGTAGAGCAGGTCGGGCGCCTTGCCGCTGATGGTACGCAGGTAGCGCTCCAGCAGACCGCGCGCTGTGTGCACCCGGTAGCTCGCGCTGGCACGTGCGTCAGTGATAGGGGCAAAGTCCTGTTGCAGGGCCTTCGCGCCAGGGTCAAGAGCCGAGCAGTCTGCATGTTTCCCAACCAGCGCGCTTTCGCACTGGCGCGCGCGCTGCACGGTCCCGGCCATTCCACCGAAGGCAATCCGCGCGCTGGTGATCATGCCGTTATCGAGTTGCAGATTAAACGCGCCGCATACGGCGCTGATGTCCTGATCGAAACGTTTGGACACCTTCCAGCAGTGAAAATATTCATGGCCATGTGTCGGTACGGCGATCATGCGAATGATTTCTCCCGTCGCCAGATCCTGATTACCGTAGTCGATGAAGTAATCTTCCAGCGCCATGGTGCGTTCGCCGTCCGGGCCCACCAGGTGCAAGGTTGCGCCCAGCGCGATCAGGGCCGGGGCAAGATCGCCGATCGGCGAGCCGTTGGCGATATTGCCGCCAAGGGTGGCCTGGGCGCGGACCTGGCGCGAGCCAAAACGATGCAGCAAGGTTCCAAGGTCTGGTGCGAGATCTTCCAGAGTGTCCAGGCTGCGTGCCAGGGTTACCGCGGCGCCTATTTGCACTTCCTGGTCGGCTCGATGAATTCGCTTCAGTTCGGCAACCTGGCCCAGGTAAATAATGCTGTCAAATCGTTGGTGCTGTTTGGTGATCCAAAGACCGACGTCGGTAGCGCCGGCAATCAGTTGTGCCTGTGGCAGGGCTCGCATCAGTTCAGTCAGGTCTGCAAGGCTGGTCGGCGCGGCAAAAATACTGGCCACACTCTTTGTGTGCAGATAGGTATCGTCGCTCGCCCATTTGCCCAGTGTTTGAATTCCCAGCGCTTGCAGCGACCGGCAGTGATCGGGAATGGGCTGTGCAAGGGCTTGTTGCGCAGCAGTGATGATCGGGCCATATCCGGTGCATCGACACAGGTTGCCCGCAAGAGCGTCGTTCAGACCTTCGTGATCAACCGTAAAATCATCGGTATCACAAGCATAATGCAGCGCGGCCAGACTCATCACGATACCCGGGGTGCAAAAGCCGCATTGAGAGCCATGGGCTTTGGCCATCTCGAGCTGAACTGGGTGAGGTTGTGGATCAGCTAAGTGTTCGACGGTAAGTACCTGGGTGCTATCGACTGTACCCAGCGGGATAATGCAGGCGTTAACCGGTTGGTAATGCAGCTGGTTATTTTCCGAACGACCCAGCAATACCGTGCAGGCGCCGCAGTCTCCTTCGGCGCAGCCTTCTTTGGTGCCGGTCAGCCCCTGGTTGAGCCGCAGGAAATCCAGCAGCGTTTGCTGCCCATCGAACGCATCCAGTGCAATTTCCTGGTCGCCAAGCAGACAGCGGAATGCAGATCGTGCGGTTGTCATAGGCCGTTCGGGCAGACCCGTCAACTGCCGCGGTAGGTGCTGTAGCCGTAAGGGGAAACCAGTAGCGGCACATGGTAGTTGGCTTGCGCTTGGGCAATGCCAAAGCGGATGACTACCGTATCCAGAAAAGCCGGATCCGCCAGTTCAATACCAAGGTTGCGGAAATATCCCCCCGCGTCAAAATGGAATTCGTAGATCGCGCAGTTAAAGGCCGCACCTTCCAGCACGGGCCCGTCGTTGCGCCCATCGGCGTTGGTACGCCCCCGGCAAATCTCGGTGAGTGGGTCGTCGATACGATAAAGTATCCAGTTCATGCCGGCGGCAGGTTGGCCGGTGGCCGTATCCAGAACATGGGTGGTGAGTTTGCCCATGGACTCCTCCTTCGGTGGCGGTTGGGGCGGAGAATAGCTGCTCAGGACCCCCGCCGTGGGTGGCGTGTGTGCCGTGTTGCACGATGCAGTGTCACATAGAGGGGCACTATCGTCAGTATCAGTTCGCCTTAAACACTTTCAATATAGTTTTGATAATAACGTGAAATCTTCTTCAAAGTCTCAGTTAATATTCCCGGCACCACAGATGTTGAGCACAAGATGATTCGCCGGAACAACACATGAAAGGGCAGCCCACTTATCCACGCGATCTGATCGGTTACGGCCGTACGCCGCCCCAGGCTGATTGGCCGGGTGGCGCGCAGATTGCGTTGCAGTTCGTGGTCAACTATGAAGAAGGCGCAGAGAACTGCGTGTTGCATGGGGACGAGGCTTCCGAGGCTTTTCTTTCAGAGATTGTCGGTGCATCACCGTGGCCCGGCCAAAGACACCCCAGCATGGAATCTATTTATGAATATGGGTCGCGGGTTGGGGTATGGCGTCTTTTTGATCTGTTCGCCCGCTACGAGATTCCTATTACCGTGTTCGGCGTGGCTATGGCTCTTGAGCGTAATCCGGCGGTCGCTGAAGCAGCTATGGCGGCAGGCTACGAGATCTGTTCGCATGGCTATCGTTGGATAGATTACCGCAACGTACCCGAGGACATTGAGCGCGAGCACCTGCACCTGGCCATCAAGATCATCAGTGAGTTAACCGGTGAGCGCCCTCTTGGCTGGTATACCGGGCGCACCAGCGAGAGGACGCGCGCGCTGGTCGCGGCCGAAGGCGGGTTTCTTTATGACGCGGACGATTACAACGATGACCTGCCGTTTTGGACCCACGTCAATGACCAGGCTCACCTGGTTGTGCCGTATACGCTGGACAACAACGATATGCGTTTCGCCAGTCCCCAGGGCTTTAACAGTGGTGAGCAGTTCTATACTTATCTGCGAGATGCCTTCGACACACTGTATGCGGAAGGACAGACCACCGCGCGGATGATGTCAGTGGGATTGCACTGTCGCCTCAGCGGACGGCCGGGCAGGCTCGCAGCACTTGCCCGGTTTATCGAGCACACCCGGCGCTTTGACAAGGTGTGGTATTGCCGGCGCATCGACGTGGCCCGTCACTGGCGGGCAAAGTTTCCCGCGGATGTTCAATGACTGTCGTTCCCAGCCAGATGGACCGGGACACCTTTGTTGCCCGATTTGGCGGCGTATATGAGCATTCGCCCTGGATCGCAGAGCAGGTTTTCAATACCGGAATCACGCGCTTGGCTAATAGTGCACAGGGCTTGTCACAAGCGATGGTCGATATCATCGAGCAGGCCGGTCGCGAACCGCAACACGCACTACTGTGTGCTCACCCGGATCTTGCCGGGCGCCTGGCGGTGTCCAGCGAATTAACCAAGGCCTCGTCGGCTGAGCAGTCCGCTGCTGGTCTGGATCAGTGCACAACCGAGCAGTACGCGGCATTCACGGACTTGAACGAGCGTTACACCCGCAAGTTTGGCTTTCCCTTTATTCTCGCCGTGCGGGGCTATCACCGGGATGAAATACTTGAGTGTTTCCAAAGACGGGTTGACAACGATGTGGATGTGGAATTTGATGAAGCCCTGGGGCAGGTACACCGGATTGCGCGGCTCCGAATGAAGGCACTTTTCACCGAAGCGGATTAATCCCAGACATGAGTCAAGCAACCGATATTCCTGAATTCGCCCGCCACCTGGTGAACCTGGCATCACCACGGCTGGGCGGTGAGGCCCTTGAGACCAGCGATGATTTTTTCGCGCCCAAAGAGCGGTTACTACAGGACAGCGAACCAGTATTCATTGCCGACAAGTTTGACGATCACGGTAAATGGATGGATGGCTGGGAAAGCCGGCGCCGACGCGGCGGTGGCCATGATCATGTGGTAGTACGCCTGGGGACCCGTGGGATTGTACGTGGCGTAGATATCGATACCCGGCATTTCACCGGCAACTATCCACCACAGGCTTCGCTGGAAGCCGCTGACAGTGACCATGACACGCCGGTCGATGAGCTCAACTGGCGTGAACTGCATGGGCCCACCGACCTGGGCCCGGACAGTCATCACTACTGCGCGATAGCCGATGCCCAGCCGGTCAGTCACCTGCGCCTGAACATTTTTCCCGACGGCGGGGTTGCCCGGCTGCGGGCCTATGGTGAGCCATTGGCGAACCGGTTAGGCACTGATCCGGGCGAAGTGCTGGAACTCTCGGCGATTGCCAACGGCGGGCGCATTGCCGGCTTTAACGATGCACACTATGGTGATCCCTGGGTCATTTTGATCCCGGGGCGGGGCATCAACATGGGCGACGGCTGGGAAACGCGCCGTCGGCGAGAGCCCGGCCACGACTGGATTCTGGTGCGTCTCGGCGCGCCCGGTGTGATCGAGCGGGTGGAAGTGGACACGGCGCATTTCAAGGGCAATTATCCGGATCAATGCTCTATCCAGGGAGCCTTAACCGAGGGGCTTGATGATGCGGCGCTTGGTGTCGCAGCCGAAAACTGGCCGGAACTGATGCCGCAAAAGAAACTCGCGATGGACTGTCAGCATTTCTTTGACCGAAGTGCGCTGCGAGATATCGGCGCGGTTAACTGCGTGCGGTTGAATATCTTTCCCGATGGCGGCATCAGTCGCTTTCGAGTGCATGGCCGTTTGCAACGCTAAATAAGCGCCGTGGAATCCATCGCACCCCAGCCATTGACCGCGCAACTCTTTGCGCCCTTTGGTGATGTGATCGAGGCGCGTCAAAGCAGCGCGGTGATGATCAACCAGGGCACTTCGACCCGGTTTCATGATCTTGCGGCAGTGGATGTGGGGGCGCAGGGTGGCCGTGCTCTGGTGAACATATTCCGCGCAACGCCATATCCACCGCCGCTGGTGATCCGCATGCTGGAAAAACACCCCTTGGGTTCGCAGCTCTTTATGCCGCTGCAGGGGCAGACCTATCTGGTGGCGGTTGCGTCATCATCGGATCAAGCGATCCCGGCGGATATATCGGTTTTTATTGCCCAGGGGCACCAGGGGGTGAATTTTTACTGCGGCACCTGGCACCACCCGCTGCTGGTACTGTCTGGGGAGCAGGATTTTCTGGTGATTGACCGAGGCGGCGCGGGTGAGAATCTGATCGAGTACGATCTGGATACCCCCCTCGCGGTCACGCTGGATTGATTACCGGATGATTGCATTCTGGCCTGAAGTGTCAGCGATCGTAGCCGGGTACAATCAGCCAGGTGTTACCTGGAGGAAGCCGATATGAAGGTGTTTCGTACAATGCTGGTGGCCGGCACCTTGCTGGCTGTTTCGATACCCGCGGCGGCGCTGCTGCCAGGGGAGGCCGAGGACGGAAAACCGTTGCACGACAACTTCTGCACCGCTTGTCATGTCAGCATGTTCGGCGGTGACGGCAATAGCATATATACCCGTGATACCCGCCGGGTACAAAGCATTGAGGGGCTGATGGGCCAGGTCGCGTTTTGTAATCAGCAGACCCGTGCCGGCCTGAACGAGCACGAAGTCGACGACATCATCGCTTACCTTAACGAGGCCTTCTACCGCTTCGAGACCGACTAA
>JBBWVW010000068.1:0-2220 GCA_050256425.1 Arenicellales bacterium
TAAGAATAAGGCAAACTATGTTCTCGTCGATCTTGTCTACCTGTATTACCCCTTCCATGAAACCTCCAGTTGACTCGCTATGGCCGGTATCCTCTTTGCCCTGGCACTAGAACGTCCGACCACCGAGAATGATTCGCCAGATCATGTGCTGGCTGCGATCCCCCCGAGGCTACTGGCGCGTGCCCGGCCTTTGCTTGCATCACCTTCCCTTATCGGGATGATCTATTAGACGCGCTGCCGCTGACCAACCATTCCATCGCTGCAGTGACGCCGCCTGGGTGATGCGGGACATCACCGGCGGCGAGCCCCATCTCTACACCTGCCAGTGTTCCAATCATCATTAATTCGTTAAAACTGCCTAAGTGGCCAATTCGGAATACCTCACCAGCTACTTTGCCCAACCCACTGCCTAAAGACATGTCAAACTCATCCAAGACCACTTTTCGCAATTCGTCCGCATCAAAGCCAGAGGGCATCTTTACCGCGGTTAGTGCATCGCTGTAATCCTGCGGCTCCAGGCACAGCAGTTCCAAGCCCCAGGCTGCAACCGCCCGCCTGGCTGCCTCGGCCAAACGCGTATGGCGGGCAAATACTTGATCCAGGCCTTCTTCCAAAAGCATCGAAATAGATTCGCGCAGCCCGAACAACAGGTTGGTTGCTGGCGTATAAGGGAAAAACCCCTCCCGATTCGGTTGCAGCATGTCTGCCCAGCTCCAGTAGGATGCAGGCAAATTCGCGGTCTTTGTCGCTGCCAAGGCCTTGTCGCTGATCGCGTTGAAACTCAGGCCAGGCGGCAGCATTAACCCCTTCTGCGATCCCCCGACTGACACGTCTACGCCCCAGTCGTCGTGCCGGTAATCAATTGATCCCAGGGAAGAAATAGTATCCACGATCAGCAGTGCGGGATGACCGATCTCATCGAGTACGGCTCGGACCGATGGGATGTTTGATGTGATTCCGGTAGATGTTTCATTGTGCACCACGCACACCGCTTTGATCTGCTTGTCGCTATCAGCGTCTAGACGCTCTGCAAGCACCGCTGCATCAACGCCGTGTCGCCAGTCACCTGCCACAAAATCGACAACCAGACCAAGTTTTGATGCAAGTTTTTGCCACAAGGTCGCAAACTGCCCGGTCTCATACATCAGCACCTTATCGCCAGGGCTCAAGGTATTGACCAGTGCAGCCTCCCAGGCCCCAGTGCCAGAAGCGGGGAAAATAATTACCGGACTCGCTGTCTTGAAAACATTGCGCATGCCTTCAAGCACATCATGGCCAAGTTGTTGAAACGCTGGCCCTCGATGATCAATTGTCGGTGAATCAATGGCGCGCAACACGCGATCAGGGACATTAGTGGGTCCCGGAATCTGCAAAAAATGGCGTCCACTTCTAATGCTCATCTCGCACTGCCTCTATCCTCATTCTAGACTCCAGATTACTGAATGGCCGAGTTAACGTTTAAATCGCGCATACAATACACATTGTATCTGGCAAATACCAGAACGTTTGTCGCGACCTGTACTGCTTCTGGATACAGATAGGACTTCCCGGATCAAATGAATTGAAATCAAACTTTCGCATCAGCCACCCGTCATGAATGCGGTATCTCAATCGCTGCTGCGTGAGCGCGTTGGCGACCCCGACCTGGCAGCGCGCCTCAAGCGAAACCTTCGCGGTGAGGTGCTTTTCGACCGTTACAGTCGAGGCCGATACAGCACCGATGCATCCATTTACCAGATTGAACCGGTTGGAGTAGTGGTACCTTGGGACGAAGAAGATATTGAATCTGTGATTAGCATCGCCGCACAGGAACAGGTGCCACTACTGATGCGAGGGGCTGGAACATCGCAATGCGGGCAAACAGTCGGGCTCGCTCTGGTAGTGGACGTATCCAAATACATGAACCAGATGTTGGACCTGGATCTGGAACAGCAGCAGGTTCGGGTGCAACCCGGCATTGTTCTTGACCAGTTGAACGAGTTGCTACGACCCCACAATCTGTTTTTCCCAGTGGATGTATCCACCGCCAGTCGAGCCACTATTGGTGGCATGTCCGGTAACAACAGTTGTGGTGCCCGGTCAATTCATTACGGAATAATGCGCGACAATGTACTTGCGATCGATGCCTACCTTGCTGACGGTACCAAAATAAACTTTGGCCCGGTGACGGCAGATGCTGCCCCAGGTAATGCACCCACCCGATACCGGGAACTGGTCACC
>JBBWVW010000069.1:0-61488 GCA_050256425.1 Arenicellales bacterium
GGCATTAAGACTGTGGCTGTTTATTCCGATGCTGATCGGGATGCTTTACATACCTTGATGGCAGACGAGGCGGTGTATATCGGAAAAGCTCCTTCGGCCGAGAGTTATCTTGCGGTTGATAATATCCTTGAAGCCTGTCGGTATACCGGGGTGGATGCGGTTCACCCCGGTTATGGTTTTTTGTCGGAAAATAGCGGATTTGTCGCGGCGGTCGAAGCAGCCGGTGTCACATTCGTTGGACCGTCGGTTAATGCCATTCAGGTGATGGGTGACAAGATCGCGTCCAAGACTCTGGCCGATTCTACCGGGGTTCCGACCATCCCCGGGTACAACGGCGTATTGGCAGATGCGGACGAGGCCGTTGCGCGGGCGGGGGCTATCGGGTATCCGGTAATGCTCAAGGCCAGTGCCGGTGGCGGTGGCAAAGGTATGCGCATCGCTCACGACGAAGCGCAATGCCGTGAAGGCTTTGCACGGGCTTCCAGCGAAGCGCGAGCCAGCTTTTCCGATGACCGGATATTTGTCGAAAAGCTTATTGGTCAACCACGACATATCGAAATCCAGGTCTTGGCCGATACCTATGGCAACTGTATTCATTTAAACGAGCGCGAATGCTCCATTCAGCGTCGCCACCAGAAAGTGCTTGAAGAGGCGCCGTCGCCGTTTATTGACCAGGCAACCCGGGCACAGATGGGCGCTCAGGCCATCGCCCTGGCGCAGGCCGTCGACTATTGCTCGGCCGGTACTGTGGAATTCATTGTTGACGACGCGCGTAACTTCTATTTCCTGGAGATGAATACGCGCCTGCAGGTAGAGCACCCGGTGACCGAACTGATCACCGGTATCGATCTGGTTGAGTGGATGTTGCGTATTGCCGCCGGTGAACCCTTGACCCTGACCCAGGATGATGTGGGCATCAGCGGCTGGTCCATCGAATCCCGGGTTTATGCAGAGGACCCTTTCAGGGGGTTCGTACCCTCGACCGGGCGTCTGTTGCGTTTTCGCCCCCCAGTCGAGTCTGCAACCGTGCGGGTAGATACCGGGGTCAGTGAAGGCGGTGAGGTCACTATGCACTATGATCCGATGGTCGCTAAGCTGATTACCTACGGGCCGGATCGCAAGCGCGCCACTGCCGCCATGTGCCGCGCACTGGATCGGTTCCAGGTCAAGGGGATTCAGAGCAATATCCCCTTCCTGGCGGCCCTGGTAATGCACCCGCGCTTCGTTGCAGGAGACTTGACCACCGGGTTCATCGAAGAGGAATACCCCGAGGGTTTTGCTGCTGCCAGACCGTCAGATCTCACTGTGTGCCGTATCGCCGCACTCGTTGCTGTGATCCATGAGCACTGGCGCACCCGTGAACAGTTTGGTTCTGCCAATCAGCGATCAACCAGTGTGCGCCATGTACGGATCAATGATGCCCAGCATGCTGTTCAGGTATGTCGCGATGAACTGAGTTGGTCGGTTAATGTCAATCACCAGCGGGTGAAACTCGAGTTGTCCGAGTCAGTCTTTACATCGGTGGTCGACTTCATTGCAGACGGTATTGCCTGTAGCGCTCAGGTGCATCGTCAAGGATTGATCTATGAAGTGTTCCATAGCGGCACCCTGGTGCAGGCTATGGTGCTTGAATCCTACAGCGCGGGGCTGTATGAACTGATGCCCCGTAAGACCATTTTGGACCTGTCCCATCTGGTGCTTTCTCCCATGCCAGGTTTGTTGGTATCACTGTCGGTAGAAACTGGCGACGTGGTCAAGGCAGGTGAGGAGCTTGCCGTGATCGAGGCGATGAAAATGGAAAATGTGATTCGCGCGCCACGCGATGGCACCGTGGCTGCGGTCCATGTCCGTGACGGTGAGGTCCTTGAGGTCGACCAGGCGATACTTGAGTTCGAGCAGCAGACATGAGCAAGAATACGGTTTCTATTCTTGCTGATGCCCTTCGCAGTGGCGACCGCCGGGCTTTGGCACAGGCCATCACTCTGGTGGAATCAACCCGTGACCAGCACCGGACACAGGCACATGAGTTACTGACACAACTCACGGCGCAGACCAGGCAAGCACTACGTATTGGCATCACCGGGGTGCCGGGTGCGGGCAAGTCGACATTTATCGAATCTTTGGGTCTGCAAATGACCGGCAAGGGCGAATCGGTCGCTGTACTGACTGTCGATCCAAGTTCGACTATCAGTGGTGGCTCCATCCTGGGAGACAAAACCCGTATGCCGCAACTTGCCGCGAGTAGTGATGCCTTTATACGCCCCTCTCCATCGGCGGGCAGCGAGGGTGGTGTTGGGCGCCATACTCGTGAGGCAATCCATCTGTGTGAGGCGGCTGGTTTCAAGCTTGTGATCGTTGAAACTGTTGGCGTGGGGCAGTCTGAGTTGCGGGTCGCGCAAATGACCGATATTTTCATGCTATTGCTGTCACCAGGCGCGGGAGATGAACTGCAGGGAATCAAGCGGGGCATCATGGAGCTCGCGGACATTGTCCTGGTTAACAAGTGTGACGGTGAGCTGCTGAGCGCAGCGCAGCGAACTGTCGGTGATTACACAGCGGCGTTGCGGTTAATGCAGTCTCGTACCCCGGGATGGCAGGTGCCGGTCCTAGCGATTTCAGCGCGTACAGGGGAAGGCGTCAGCGCTGTGCCGGATGTCATCGAGCGTTTTTACCAGCATTCAAGGGCACAAGGCATCTTTGAAGCACGACGTGCCGATCAAGCCCGCGAAGCGCTAGGACAGGCGCTGCGTGAGGGTCTGCTGGAACGTTTCATCAAAAACCCCATAGTCGCACAGAGAATTGAGGCGGTCCGCACAGAGGTTGCTTCGGGCCGGTTGATACCGGCGGTTGGTGCGCAACAGTTGCTTGACGAGCATAACCCTGAAGAGGGAGCGCAAGAATGATTGGCCGTTTGAACCATGTGGCTATCGCAGTGCCGGACATCGAAGCGGCATCGGCGCTTTACCGCGATACGCTGGGCGCCAATGTCTCGTTGCCCGAGCCATTGCCGGATCACGGGGTGACAACCGTGTTCGTGGATTTAGCCAATACCCGCATTGAACTACTGCATCCGCTGGGCGAGGATTCGCCTATTGCACGGTTTCTTGAGCGTCACCCCTCGGGTGGAGTACACCATGTGTGTTACGAGGTAATCGATATTCTGGCGGCTCGAGACCAGTTAACCGCTCAGGGGGCCCGGGTGCTGGGGGATGGGGTACCGCGCCTTGGCGCACATGGCAAGCCGGTGCTGTTCCTGCACCCGGCGGATTTCTGTGGCACGCTGATTGAGTTGGAACAAGCCTGACCGGCGACTAGGGTTTGCGCCGGGTAAGAATTCTTGACCTCTGACCCGCGTTGTCAGTTATTGCCGGGAACGTACCATCCGGCACTAGGGATTGTTTTGCGGGCGCTGTTTTTTCGTCCGCGTATTCCGCCGGGCAAGGCTCGGTATCTAACGCCCCTTGAGCGCGTTATCGGCAGACGCCGTATTATGGTGCGCACCGAACCGGGCTTTCTTTTCGCATGTGATCAGCAGGATTGGCTGCAGCGTAACCTGCTATGCAACCGAGTACACGAACCGGAGGTCACAGCGCTACTGCGGGAGTCGTTCAACTCTGGTGACGTGTTTTTCGATATCGGTGCAAATTCGGGATATTTCAGTTGTCTGGCCTTGTCATGCGAAGTCAAGGGTGTCGTCGCATTTGAGCCCGACCCTAACACCTGTGCGGTGTTGGCGCAGCAGCAACAGCTGAATAACTGGTCGTGCGCGAATCTTCGTATTGAATCGTTGGGGTTATCAGATCGTGTTGGGACGCAGGCGTTTATCCGTGCCAGCGATTCTGGTGAGAGTGGTTTTGGGTCTTGGCCATACCGTCAGGCAGTGGGCCAGGTCGAGGTAGGTGTTCAGACCTTGGATTATTTCTGCCAACAAGCCAACATGTTGCCGACAGTCCTTAAGATCGATGTGGAAGGCTGGGAATATCCGGTATTACGTGGTGCTGAGCAGACTTTGCGCGGTGGCAGTGTTCGGCTGGTAGTTTTCGAGTCCGAGTGCGATGCGAAGGGTCAAATTCTAGACCCAAGAATCTCCCAGTTGCTGGGTAACTGCGGCTTTTCTATCCGGCATGTACCCCGTCCATCAGGCGTAATCAAGCCCACCGAAAATTACCAAGCGTACTCTGGTGGCTGACGGGCCCGGCAGAACAGGATCAATTGCTTAGAAAATCTTCGAGCGCTGACAGGAAAGCTTCAGGCTGCTCTGCTTGCAGCCAGTGTCCAGCATTCGCGATTGCGTGCATCTGCGATTGGGGGAACAGCGATTTGATGATTGAAGTATGCGTCGTGTCGATGTAGTCGGAACGACTCCCATATACAAACAGGGTCGGCCCATCGTATGGCACCACCACTTCAGGAAAACCGGAAAGAGAATCCATTTGTGTATTGATCACGTCGAGATTCAATCGCCAGTGAAGCGTGTGGTTTCGGAGTTCCAGGTTCTGTAGTAGAAACTGGCGTAGGGTCCGGTCAGGAATGCGGCCCGCGAGCGCCTGGTCGGCCTGTTGGCGGCTAGTCAAGTTCGTGAGGTCAAGCTGTTGCAGGGTTCGAACTAAGGGTCCATGCGAGTGCTGGTAGCTGACCGGGGCAATATCGGCGACTACCAAAGCGCGCAGTTTAATTTGAGTGGTCAGCGCCAGTGTCATGGCTGTTTTGCCGCCCATGCTGTGTCCCAGCAGAACGGGCCGGTCCAGTGCGTGTTGCTGAATAAACTGTGCCACTGCCTGTGCCTGTGCCGGGTAGCTCATGTTAGTTACCCAAGGCGATTTGCCATGGTTGGGTAGGTCCGGGGTAAAAACCTGCCAGTGATGTTTCAGGTTATCGGCGATACCCCTCCAGTTGGTGCCCGAACCGAAAAGACCATGCAGGATAACCAGTGGTGGTCCGCTGCCCGTGATGTTAAAGCTGAGTGAGGTCTGCACAGCGGAGTTTCAGATGCCGACCAGTGTTGCCTGGCGTCGCTAGCGCTTGCGTGGCAGATACAGATCGGTGATTGTGCCTTCGAAGGCTTCTGCCGCGAAAGCAGTGGTCTCGGACAGTGTAGGGTGTGGGTGCACAGTAAGGCTGATATCCTGAGCCACACAGTCCATTTCAATGGCAAGGCCGATTTCGGCAATCAGGTCGCCGGCGTTGGGCCCGACAATGCCGCCGCCAAGAAGTCGCTGTGTCACCGGTTCGAAAAGCAACTTGGTAAAACCTTCGCTTCGAGACAGCGTCAGCGCCCGGCCGCTGGCAGCCCAGGGAAAGACGCCTTTCTCATACTCGATATTCCGGTTTTTTGCCTCAGTCTCGGTAAGGCCCACCCAGGCGATTTCCGGGTCTGTATAGGCAACCGATGGGATGACCCGAGCTTCGAACGCGCTTTTGTGCCCGGCGGCCACCTCGGCAGCTACCTTAGCTTCGTGGGTTGCTTTGTGGGCCAGCATGGGCTGGCCGACAATATCGCCAATGGCAAAAATGTGGGCGACGTTGGTTCGTTGCTGAGCATTCACTGTAATAAAGCCCTGCTCATCAACCGCGATGCCTGCCGCTGGTGCATTGATGTGATGGCCGTTCGGCTTGCGTCCCACCGCAACCAAAACAGCGTCATAACGGGTTTCGGTGGGGGTGTTGTCACCTGCAAAACTGACCAGCAAGCCATCGTCCTGTGGTTGCGCACTGATGACCCGGGTATTCAGATAGATGCCATCGCACTGTTTCGCGAGCCGTTTGGCGAGCGGCTTGACCAGGTCAGGGTCGACCCCGGGGATCAGTTGGCTGGACATCTCAACAATGCTGACCTGGCTGCCCAGTGCTCGAAATACCGTAGCCAGTTCCAGACCGATGATGCCGCCACCGATAACCAGCAAGTGATCCGGAATGTGGTCAAGCGCCAACGCTCCGGTCGAGTCGATGACGCGTGGATCCTCTGGAAGCCCGGGTAACGCAATCGCTTGCGAGCCGGCGGCGATAATCGCCTGAGAAAAACTTACGGTTCGTTCACCCGCAGACCCCCGGATACTTATGTTGTGTGCTGAGGTGAACTCGCCAATGCCTGTGATGACTTCGACCCGGCGTTTTTTCGCCAAGCTGGCAAGGCCACCGGTCAACTGGCCAACAATTTTTTCTTTCCACTCGCACAGTTGCGCCACGTTGATGGTTGGTTCCCCAAAATCGATGCCATGGGGACGCATCTCGTGGGTCTCCTCAATAACGCGCGCTGCATGCAGTAAAGCCTTGGACGGGATACAACCTACATTCAGACAGACGCCGCCGAGAGTCGGGTAACGCTCAACCAGGGCCACTTTAAGGCCAAGATCGGCGGCGCGAAAGGCTGCGGTGTAACCGCCCGGGCCAGAGCCCAGCACCACAAGATCTACATCAGCGCCATCGTTTGTAATGACGGGTGGTACGCTCTCCAGAGCGGCTGCTTTAGGGGGCGTTGTTGTGGGTGTGGCACCGGTTGGGGGGGGCGAAAGCGCTGTGGGTTCGTTGGTTGACTCCACGACGGCAACGGGATCACCTGCAGATATCTGGTCGCCTACCTGAGCCAGGACTTCGATGACTTTGCCAGCAACTGGGCAGGGGATATCCATGGCGGCCTTGTCGGTTTCCAGCGTAATCAGCGGTGTTTCGATGTTAACGGTGTCGCCAGGGGCGATGAGTACCTCGATGATATCGACATCACGAAAATCTCCAATATCAGGCACGTTGATGGTGATAGGGGTATCACTCACAGAATAATCTCTTTTTCAGGCGTCTACAGTAGCAGCCGCCGGACATCTTCGAGTGCAGCACTGAGGAAGGTCATAAAGCGCGCAGCTTGTGCTCCATCGATGACCCGGTGGTCATAGGAAAGATCCAGTGGCAGCATCAACCGCGGTTGAAATTCAGTGCCGTTCCAGACCGGGGTCATCCGCGAGCGAGTAATACCCAGAATCGCTACCTCCGGTGCATTGACAATAGGTGTGAAGGCGCTGCCGCCGATGCCACCGAGACTGGAAATGCTCATGCAACCACCTTGCATTTCGCCCGGTTTGAGTTTTCCATCACGGGCCCGCGCACTGATTTCAGCGAGCTCTTCAGCAAGCTGCACAATGCCTTTGCTGTCTACGTCTCGAATGACCGGTACGACCAGACCGTTATCGGTATCCACCGCGACACCAATGTGAAAATACTGTTTGAGAATCAGACTCTCGCCGTCCGGTGATAATGAGGCATTGAAGGTCGGAAAGGCTTTCAGTGCGCTGACCACTGCTCTCATCAAGAAGGACAGGATCGTAATGCGTGTACCGCTGTGCGCCTTGTCCTGTTTCAGCGACTGGCGGAAGGATTCCAGTTCGGTGATATCGGCATCATCGTGATGAGTGACATGCGGGATGTTCAGCCAGGCTCTATGCAGGTAACGCCCCGAGAGGCGCTGGATCCGTGAAATCGGTTTGGTATCGATGGGCCCCCAGCGAGAGAAGTCGACCTCGGGCATAGGGGGTATACCGGCACCTCCGGTTAGCCCTGAGTCGGAGGCGGGTCTGATCAGAGCGGCTTTAACAAACTGGTGAACATCATCCTGGAGGATACGTCCACGCGCTCCGTTGCCATTTATCTGGGAAAGGTCAACACCGAGTTGCCGAGCATAGCGGCGCACAGCCGGGCTCGCATGGGGTAGCTTACTGCCACCTTCGAGCGGTGCTGGCAGCGTGCCCGGGGGTGCCAGCGACTGGAGCGGTGATTGGGTGGCCGTTTCGGGCCCTGCCGGTGAGGCGGCGGATTCCGGGGCTGTCACGACGGTTGGTGTTGTTACGGATTCTGTCAGGTGGGGTTCCGATGGCGATTCGGCAGCGACTGGTTCGACCTCAGCAGGGTCCAGCAATACAACCACGGCGCCTTGAGATATCTGGTCACCCACCGCAACCAACACTTGGGTAATTCGCCCGGATGCCGGTGAGGGCAAATCCATGGTCGCCTTGTCGCTTTCTAGCGTAATGAGCGGATCCTCGGCCTGGACAATCTCCCCCGGAGCGACCAGCACTTCAATCACATCGACGTTCTCGAAATCGCCGATATTCGGCACCGTGATTTTTCGGGTTTCGCCCATTTTCTAACCCTATCAGACTGTAGCCGGGTTAGGCTTTTCTGGATCGACCGGGTAACGGCTGATCGCATCCCGAACGGTCGAGCGGGGCAAGGCCCCTTCGTCGGCAAGCGCAGTCAAAGCGGCAAGTGCGATATGGTAGCCGTTGACCTCAAAGAAACCCCGCAATTGTTCACGGGTACCGCTGCGCCCAAAGCCGTCAGTGCCCAGTACCATGTAGCGTCCAGGAACAAACTCCCGAATCTGATCGGCATAGGTCTGAGCGTAATCGCTGGCAGCTATAACCGGCCCGCCCGCTTTTGTTAGTTGTTCCGTGACGTAGGCGATCTGCGGGGGTTCGTCCGGGTGCAGGCGATTCCACCGCGTCACGTTTCGACCTTGGCGGACCAATTCGTTATAACTGGTGACGCTCCAGACGTCGGACAGGACGCCAAAGTCCTGTTCCAGCAACTTCGCTGCAGCGAGTGATTCGCGAAGAATCGCGCCACTGCCGAGTAGCTGCACCCGGGGTGCAGCCTTGCGCCCTCGCTTTGAAGAAAGCAGCGGGTACATGCCCTTGAGAATGCCATCGTTCACATTGTCCGGTAGTGCCGGGTGTGAGTAGTTCTCATTCATCACGGTGATGTAGTAGAAAATGTTTTCCTTATCGGTAAACATTCTTCGCAAACCATCTTGGATAATGACCGCGAGCTCAAAATTAAAGGCTGGATCATAGGAGACGCAGTTAGGAATAGTTGAGGCGAGCAACAGACTGTGCCCGTCCTGGTGTTGCAATCCTTCACCGGCCAGGGTGGTGCGTCCCGCGGTACCGCCGATCAGAAACCCTCGTGCCTGCAGGTCCCCCGCAGCCCAGGCAAGATCACCGACTCGCTGCAAACCGAACATTGAGTAAAAAATGTAGAAAGGGATCATGGCAATCCCGTGGTTAGCATACGCGGTTGCGGCCGCTATCCAGGAAGACATAGCGCCCATTTCGGTGATGCCTTCCTGCAATACCTGTCCTTGGATATCTTCGCGGTAGTACATTAATTGATCTGCATCTTCGGGGATATACAACTGGCCTTCAGGGGCATAGATGCCCAACTGGCGAAACATGCCTTCCATACCGAAAGTCCGTGACTCATCGGGCACTATCGGAACCACGTGAGGCCCGATCATCTTGTCCCGCGTCAGCGCCGTCAGGATGCGTACAAAAGCCATGGTGGTCGATATCTCGCGTTCTCCGGTACCATCCAGTTGCGACTGGAATATCGAAAGATCTGGTGTCTGATGACTGGGTGCGCTATCAGTGCGTGCCGGAAGGCTACCGCCGAGCGCCGCGCGGCGGTCTTTGAGGTAGCGCACTTCCGGGCTGTCTTCTCCCGGGTGATAGAACTTGCAAGCCAGCACATCGTCATCATTAAGCGGTATGCGGAAACGGTCGCGAAAAGCCAGCAACGACTCATCGGCCATCTTTTTCTGGCTGTGGATGATATTTTGTCCTTCGCCGGATTCACCCATGCCGTAGCCTTTCACGGTCTTTGCCAGGATTACCGTCGGCTGGCCAGTGTGCGTCATTGCGGCAGCGTAGGCCGCATAGACCTTGTGCGGGTCGTGACCGCCCCGGTTTAAGCGCCAGATATCCTCATCGGTCATGTTGGCCACCATCGCGGCGAGCTCCGGATACTTGCCGAAAAAGTGCTCGCGAACGAAAGCGCCATCCTTGCTTTTGAAGGCCTGGTATTCACCATCAAGAGCTTCTTCCATGCGCTGTTTCAACAGGCCCTTGGTATCACGCATGAGAAGAGGGTCCCAATAGGAGCCCCAGATCACTTTTATAACGTTCCAGCCGGCACCGCGGAACTCCCCTTCAAGTTCCTGGATAATTTTGCCGTTGCCGCGCACCGGGCCATCGAGGCGTTGCAGGTTGCAGTTGATCACAAAGATCAAGTTATCCAGGTCTTCGCGACCGGCCAGGCCCAGCGCGCCCATCGATTCTGGTTCGTCCATTTCACCGTCGCCTATGAAAGCCCACACCTTGCGATCGGACATCGGGACGAACTCGCGGTGCTGCAGGTATTTCATGAACCTCGCCTGATAAATCGCCTGGATCGGCCCCAGGCCCATAGATACCGTCGGGAACTGCCAGAATCCCGGCATCAACCAGGGGTGGGGATAGGACGACAGGCCTTTGCCATCGACCTCCTGGCGAAAATGCTCTAACTGCGTTTCACTGAGGCGACCCTCGAGAAAAGCTCGAGCATAGATTCCAGGAGCCGAGTGCCCCTGCATAAAGACCAGGTCAGCGCCATTTTCAGCATCGGGTCCACGCCAGAAATGGTTGAAACCAACGTCATACAGTGTGGCAGCTGAGGCGAAACTGGCAATATGACCGCCCAGTTCACTACTGATTCGGTTGGCGCGCATCACCATGGCCAATGCGTTCCAACGAACCAGCGAGCGGATTCGCCACTCGATCGCTGCGTCTCCCGGGCTGCGGGGTTCATGCGCCGCCGGTATGGTGTTGAGATAGGCCGTGGTTGGCCGATAAGGAATATGTGTGCCTGAGCGCCGTGCCTGGTCGACCAGTGTTTCCAGGAGAAAGTGCGCTCGCTCTTCTCCTTCGCGTTCGATTACCGAACTCAAAGCTTCCTGCCACTCGCTCGTCTCCAGCGGATCAATGTCAATCTGGGGCGGCGAGTCGATCATGAACGAATCCCTTGGTTAGATGATCTGGCAGTGGGGCCAAATCTCTGGTTTGGTCCTCTGATCTAAGGCATCAATACAATAGTTAACCATGGCGTCAAAACAATACCACAGCACTAATTTTTGGACGGGCTTTTATGGTCGGATGGTCAGGCCAAGGCTCTTAAACCGGAAGCTGAACCTTCTAAGCCCTCGCGGGCGGGCGACAACGCCAAGGCTTAATCGGTGGGCTTTTTGTCAAGCAATGGCTTAAGAAACCGGCCGGTATAGGATTTTTCGATCAGGGCAACCTGTTCGGGCGAACCGGCTGCCACCAGTTGACCGCCCCGTTGGCCACCCTCTGGACCAAGATCAATAATCCAGTCGGCGGTCTTGATGACATCAAGGTTGTGTTCAATTACCACCACGGTGTTCCCGTGGTCACGTAGGCGGTGCAGTACTGTCAATAATTGTCGTATATCATGGAAATGTAGCCCGGTAGTGGGTTCATCAAGGATGTACAGGGTGCGCCCGGTATCACGCTTGGATAATTCGCGCGCCAGTTTTATCCGCTGCGCCTCACCTCCGGACAACGTGGTTGCGCTTTGCCCTAGGCCGATATACCCCAGGCCGACATCGAGCAAGGTGTCCAGTTTGCGCTTGATGACCGGGATCGCGGCGAAGAACTCTACAGCCTCGACTACTGTCATCCCAAGTACCTGGTCGATGCTGCGGTCCTTGTAGCGGATGTCCAGGGTCTCGCGGTTGTAGCGTTTGCCTTGACAGGTATCGCAAGGGACATAGATATCGGGCAGAAAGTGCATTTCAACCTTGATTAGGCCATCACCTTGACAGGCTTCGCAGCGGCCACCGCGTACATTGAAGGAAAAGCGCCCAACCTTGTAGCCTCGCGCCCGTGATTCAGGTGTTCCGGCAAAGAGTTCCCGAATCGGTGTGAAAAGACCCGTGTAGGTCGCTGGATTCGAACGGGGGGTGCGACCAATTGGGCTTTGGTCAATATCAATCACTTTGTCAAAGTGATCCAGCCCTTCAATGCTGGCGTGGGCCGCTGCCTGGTGGCGACCCGCGTGTAAGTGCCGGGCCAGGGCAGGGTAAAGCGTATTATTAATCAGTGTCGATTTTCCTGAACCCGATACGCCAGTGACGCAGGTAAAAAGTCCGACCGGGATAGACACAGTGAGCTTGTCGAGGTTGTTGCCGGTGGCCTCGCGAATCTGCAGATTCCTCTTTGCATCAGGCTGCGTGCGCTTGGCAGGAATCGCTATGGTCTTGCTGCCTGATAGATATTGTCCGGTGACTGATTCGGGGCATCGGAGAATTTCATCGACAGAACCTTGAGCGACAATGTGGCCACCGTGAACGCCAGCGCCTGGCCCAAGATCAACGACATGGTCGGCGCTACGAATGGCTTCCTCATCATGTTCAACCATGATCACCGTATTACCCAGATCGCGTAGGTGAAACAAGGTTTCGATCAAGCGCTGATTGTCGCGCTGGTGCAGCCCAATCGACGGCTCATCCAGGATGTACATCACACCAACCAGGCCAGATCCGATCTGGGATGCGAGGCGGATGCGTTGTCCCTCGCCCCCGGAAAGGGTTTCTGCCGTTCGGTCCAAGGTGAGGTACTCCAGGCCAACATTAACCAGGAATCGAAGGCGTTCGCCGACCTCACGCACAATGCGCGTCGCGATCTCTCCCTGCTGGCCAGGCAGTGAGAGCGACTCAAAAAAGGCCAATGATCTTTCGATCGGCATGGCGGTCACATGGTGTATCGGTTGCTCCTCAATAAAAACATTACGTGCCTGGGTGCGAAGCCTGCTGCCGGAGCAGCTGTCGCAGGCCTGGGTATTGAGATAGCGTGCAAGCTCTTCGCGAATGGTGTTGGATTCCGAATCCCGGTATCTACGCTCCATATTGGGGATGACCCCCTCGAAAGTATGGTTCCGTTTGCGCGGGCGCCGGCCATGGGAGCGCAGGTAAGCAAACGGAATCTTTTCCTTGCCGCTGCCGTAAAGAATGACCTCGCGGGTTTTCTTGGGCAGTTGTTTTAATGGCTTGTCGATATCGAAGTCGTAATGTTCCGCCAGACAATTCAGCATCTGGAAGTAGAAGGCATTGCGTCGGTCCCAACCGGCGATTGCACCTGCCGCGAGGCTCAGACTGTCGTCATGAATGACGCGATCTGGATCGAAAAACTGACGCGCGCCCAGGCCGTCACAATCCGGGCAGGCGCCAGCCGGGTTATTGAATGAGAAAAGGCGCGGTTCCAGTTCAGTCAGGTTGTAGCCGCATTGTGGGCAGGCATAGCGTGCCGAAAATAGCAGGTCGGTGCCTCGGCCGTGCCCCTCGTCTGGAAGTACTTCAATCAGGGCGAGACCGTCGGCCACGGCGAGCGCCGTCTCGAAGGATTCAGCCAACCGCTGGGCATCGCTGGACCGTACGACGATCCGATCGACTACAACCTCGATGCTGTGTTTGCGTTTGCGATCGAGGTCTGGAGGTGTATCCAACTCACAAACAGCGCCATCGATACGGGCTCGGATGAATCCCTGCGCAAGCAGGGCGCGTAACAATTGCTGGTATTCCCCTTTGCGATCCTGCACGACAGGTGCCAGCAGCAGGATGCGGGTACCCTCAGGCAGGCCCAACACTCGATCAACCATTTCGCTTACAGTGCTGGCAGCGAGTGTTACCCCGTGGTCTGGGCAACGCGGCTCTCCAACCCGAGCGTACAACAGCCTGAGGTAATCGTAGATTTCAGTAACTGTGCCCACGGTAGAGCGGGGGTTATGGGAGGCCGCTTTCTGCTCAATACTGATCGCGGGTGACAGCCCTTCGATCAGGTCCACATCGGGTTTTTCCATCAGCGACAGGAATTGACGGGCATAGGTTGATAGTGACTCGACATAACGGCGTTGCCCTTCGGCATAAACCGTATCGAAAGCGAGTGAAGATTTGCCCGAGCCCGACAGCCCGGTAATGACGATCAATCGGTCGCGCGGCAGGTCTAGGTCGACACTTTGCAGGTTGTGCGTTCGGGCGCCACGGATCTTGATGGTACGCATAGGGTAGGTCGCGAAAAGGCAAACTGTTAATATTACGTGCCTTGAGCGCGTGTATACAAAGCCTTTGTTCTTTTTTTTCGTTGTGTAGGTGTATTGTCTGTTTTAGTTCACTGCTGCGGTTTCGCTCGGGTGTGCGGGCAGGCCTCCCTAATTGCCTTTGTAGATAGAACACTTTTGGAGTCAAACCTGAATCGTGACCCTATGAATGGATCGGAACGCCGTGCGGTAACTGCTCTCGCCGCGGTGTTTGGCCTGCGTATGTTCGGGTTATTCCTGGTACTGCCTGTCATGGCTTTATATGCGAGCGCCCTGGATGGGGCAACACCGCTGATGGTTGGCATGGCATTGGGCGCTTACGGCCTGACCCAGGCTTTGTTTCAGATACCGTTCGGCATGCTCTCTGACCGCTTCGGCCGAAAGCCACTGATCGTGATAGGACTTGCGATCTTTGCTCTGGGCAGCGTGGTGGCCGCGATGGCTGATACCATTACCGGGGTAGTGTTCGGTCGGGCGTTGCAGGGCAGTGGGGCGATTGCTGCCGTGGTACTGGCCCTTCTGGCAGATCTCACCCGTGAGCAGCAGCGGACCAAGGCTATGGCGT
The DNA here is from genome assembly GCA_050256425.1 of Arenicellales bacterium. Lineage (GTDB taxonomy): Bacteria > Pseudomonadota > Gammaproteobacteria > Arenicellales > UBA868 > UBA868. The sequence goes on from JBBWVW010000069.1 coordinate 14,480, forward strand.
TGGTTGGGATGAGTATTGGCGCCTCTTTTCTAGTCGCGCTGATGGCCGGGCCGGTAGTAGACCGGTGGGTAGGCGTCAGCGGCCTGTTCTGGCTAACCATGGTGCTTGCTATCGCAGCAGCAGCAGTTGTTATCTGGGTGGTCCCAGCACCACAGCGCATGGTTCGTGATCCAGGTGCGCGGCCGAGCCGTGAATGTTTGCAGGAGGCCTTCTTCGATCCCCAGTTATTGCGCATGGATATTGGTATTTTTATTTTGCATATGGTATTGACCGCATTGTTTGTGGCGGTTCCTTTCGAACTGATCAGTATTTTGGGTCTGGCACGTGATGCCCACTGGCAGGTGTACGTTCCGGTGCTCGTCGCCTCGGTGGTTGTGATGGCACCCTTACTGATTCTTGGAATGCGCCGGGGTTGGACTTTTCTGATTTTTCGGCTGGCAATTGCGATCCTGTTGGCTGCGCAAGTACTCCTCTTTGGCTGGTCTGCTGAAACGGCACCGCTGGTGGTAGGCCTGGGACTATTTTTTGTCGGGTTCAATCTTCTGGAAGCAATGCTGCCGTCGATGATGAGCCGTTTGGCCCCCGGTTATGCCAAAGGAACCGCAATGGGCATCTACCATACCTTCGAATTTTCCGGGGTTTTTGTCGGTGGTGCGCTGGGCGGCCTGTCGTATGGCGCGTGGGGAGCAGGCGGTGTGTTTGGTTTGTGCGCTACGGCCACCGCGCTGTGGCTGGCGATTGCCTGGGTCGGTCGAACACCGCCATTGCGCAACAGCATTACGCTACAGCTTGAAGAGGAGTCAGGGCTTGATCTACAGGAACTTGAGCGTCGCCTGCGGGTGATCACCGGTGTGCATGATGTGACCGTACTGCCAGCGGACCGGGTTGCTTATATCAAGGTCGACGACGAGCATTTTGAATCAAGCCAGGTTTATGCGGTCAGAGGTGTTCTGTCGGCCTCGTAATCAATGTCGTTCTCGAAAGGGCTGCTCGTTTTAGCCGGTCAGGATTGGAACTGCGTTGCGATACGCTCAAAAGTTTCGATCGATTCCATATCCAGGGATTCGCTAAGTGGGTCGGGCTGGGAAGACAGCTTGACAATGGTGACATTGCGCCTGGGGTCGATATACAGCCACTGGCCGTGAATGCCGATAGCGCATATCGCTTTTGCCTGCCCCCCAGTCAGGTACCACTGGTTGCGATAGTTGCCTTGGGGAAGCAAATGCACAAATTCGCCGTTTCGCCACGCCTGTTGATTACCGGCGGTTAAGGTATCGTCAATCCATCGATCTGGAATAACCCCGTTACCCTTACCTGAAGCCGTGACACTGATTGCCTGGCCGAACCTGGCAAGGTCGTGGGGATGCACACACACGCCTCCGGCCGAGCGTGCAGCGCCCACGCAATCCACTGTGACATACCCGTCGTGTTCGCAGCCTAGCGGTTGCCACAAATATTGCCAGAGCAGGTCCGCATAGCGTTTTCCAGTTGCCCGCTCCAGGATGATTCCCAGCAGATCGGAGTTTGGAGAAAGGTAGCGAAAAGTTTCTCCATGAGGCTTGTCGCTTGCTTCCAATGTCATCAGGAATTCCGCCAGCCCCTCGGCAGGCGTTATTCCTGCCTGCGATGGGTCCCATCCTGTTGCCATACGGTAGCGGGCAAACTGCCCGGTCTGGTCGAGGTAGTCTTCGTCAAAGGCAATTGCCGCCTGCATGTCCAGTAACTGTTGAACTGTGCACTCGCCGTAGCCACAAGCAGCGGCTTTCGGAAGGTAGTCCATTACCCTGGCCGCCGGGTCGAATATACCGCTGGCGTTGAGAATGCCCGCCAGGGCGCCGGTTATGGATTTGCTGATTGAAAACAGAATATGAGGTTCGACGCCTTCATAGTGAGGCGCATACCACTCAAGCACAATCGCGCCTTCCTTAAGAACGAGAAAGGCGTCGGTATCACTGCGTGTTAGCCAGGCCTCCAGGGAGGAGCTGGTGATTTCGCCAGGAAAGTCCTCCGGTCTAACAGGGTTACGCGGTAGGGGTGTCGTGTGCCTGGCTTTTCTGACCGGCACTGTACCGATGAACTCGCTGACGCGATGAAAAGCAAAATGGTTATGCGGGGCATGACGCCAGTTAGCCAGTGTAATGCCGGTTCGCGCCGACGGCGAGTTTGCCTTGGTCATGAACCGGCGAGACCGGGACGATGACCGGTACCTGAAAACCACCGTGGGGCGGCTGACTCATAAGCCATGCCGGCCTGAAAAACATCCTTGTCAGTGTAGGTTCGACCCACAATCTGAATACTGGTTGGAACACCGTTACTGGCGTGTCCTGTAGGTACCGTCAGCACCGGGCAGCGACTCATCGTATTAAATGGCGTGGTCATAACCCAGCCTAGCGCGGGATTAACTTGGATACCGTTAATGCTCACAGTATCCCGGGAGTGATCAAAATCCGCAGCTACGGCGGGTAGAGCGTTGGTTGGGCATACCAGGACCTGGTATTTCTGCAGCAGGGGTCCGAGTGTGGCATACATATCATTGGCCACTTCCAGAGTATGCAGAAAATCAGCGGCAGTAGATGTTCGGGAAACTTCAGCCCACTCGCGCACGTAATCGGTCATCTGGTCTGCGTGATCATCCAACAGGGTTGCCATGTGGGACCCAAAGAGATGTGTGAGATAAGTAAGGCCGGCATCCAGCGCTGTGTGATCCCAGCCAAGGTCGACTTCTTCGACGCTAGCGCCAAGATCGCGAAAAATTTCCAACGCATCAAGTGTATTTTTTTGAACTTCAGGGTCTACCTCGAAAAATCCCAGATCCATGGAAAAGGCAATTTTCCAGTCCTTAATCGGCGGGTAGGTTACGGGTAGTCGCAGTTTAGGTCGCAGGGTAGAGATATCTTTCGGATGAGGGCCGCACAACACGTTCTGTAGCAGGATGGCATCGCGCACGTTGCGGGCAAGCGGTCCGGTATGGCAATAAAAATCCAGGTTAAATGGTGGGTCGTCTGAGTTACGCCCATAGGGCGGCTTATATCCGACCAGCCCGCAGGCGCCCGCAGGAATACGTATCGATCCACCAATGTCAGAACCGGTGGCAATTGCACTGGTGCCTGCTGCCAGCGAGGCAGCTGAGCCGCCGGACGATCCACCTGGTGTGAAACTCGGGTTCCAGGGGTTGCGGGTAACGCCCCAGAGGCGCGAATGAGTGTAGCCCGCGGAAGAAAACTCCGGCGTTGCGGTACGGGCATGCACAATACCGCCAGCCCGCAGGATACGCTCGTTGCCGACTGAGGTCGTTGGCGCAACAAAATCCTTCATGATCAGCGAGCCATTGGATGTCGGCTTACCCTTGATGTAGCTTTCATCTTTGATCCCAATGGGCAGGCCTTCCAGGGCCCCAGTGCGTTTACCGGACACATACTTCACTTCAGCCTTGCTAGCCTTATCCATTGCCTCATCGAAGTGGCGGTAGGTGAACGCATTAATCACAGGCTCCGCTTGCTCAGCCCGATCCATAACGGCGGTCAGTAATTCCACCGGAGACAGCGTTTTAGCCTTGAAGCGGCTAATGGCTTCAGTAGCCGGCAGGTAGCACAGTTCCAGGTCACTCATGGGTTACTCCCGTCAGGTGCTTGGTAATGGCATCAATCGCGCAATAATCATCCAGCTTACGCTCAGTTGATAAAAACTCCGGCCAGCTTGCCAGGCGGGTTATCGTCAATTGGTTGTCTATATCTACGTAGATCAGTTGCCCAAAAACCCCGCGCGCCATCATAACCTTGCGATCGACATCACGAATCCAGAATTGGTTGCGGTAAGCGCCGTTTTGAAGTCCATCGTTGTAGGGTTCCCGGAATATCTCGGGGTTTGCATTAAAGGTATCGTTCAACCACTCTATAGGTACGATCTGTTTACCGTTGCCGATGCCACCGTTACAGAGCATCTGACCAAACCGGGAATAATCACGCAGTGTGGCGTTGAAACCGCCATCAGCCAGGGAGTAGCCGGCAGAATCGACCGTGAAGCAGGCATTTTCCTGCGCCCCAAGTGGTTGCCAAAGTTCCCGGCTGACGAGATCTGCAAGCCGGGTGTGGGTGACACGCTCCATGCAGTGGGCCAGCACATCGGTTTCAATCGATCGGTATTCGAAAAGTTCGCCGTGGGGGCGGCTAACCTGTTTGAGGCTTAGTATCTGGTCCCATATGCACTGAAAGTTTCGGACATTGCGATGGGGTTTGCGCCAGCCTGAGGCGATATCTGTGGCGGCTATGTCCGAGTCAGGTGCCTCATAGTCTTCGTTGTAGCGAACGCCAGAAGTCATATCCAGAGCATGGCGCAATTGCGCACCTTTCCAGGCGGTCCGTTTGAGTTCGGGCAGGTAAGTCGTGATGGATTCTTGCGGGTCAAGGAGTCCACGTCCGACCAGAATGCCTGCGACCGCTGAAGTGATTGACTTGGCCATCGACTGCGACAGATGCGCGGTGCGCTCGGTCATGTTATTGAAGTAGCGCTCGTAACACATCTCGCCATGATGGATTACGGCGACCCCATCTGCGTAATTGTTGGTCAGCCAATCGGCAACGCAGGTTTTCTCGCCACGATGATCTGAGAACCTGATCTGACCCAGCTCAAGTGGGTATTCGGGAATCTGCCAATTAGGGCCAGTGCCACGCCAGACTTCGGTTGTTGGCAGAATTTCGCGAATATGTTGAAACGACCATCGGTTCCAAGGCGGCCGATCCCACAGGTCACGCGGGATGCGACTCGTTTTTGCAACCGGGAATCCTTGCATGGGTCTTTTTGTCATTGACAACTCATCCGGCTAGTGTGAACAACTCAGGGCGCAACTAAAGACGGGAGGAGAGTGGCCACCAGTGCCGAAATAGAATCGGGCACTGGTGGCCTCATGGCGGTTTACTTCAGCAGGTTGTTCCAGATCTTGGTGTGCACCGCGGTTACTTCTTGTGGGCACAATGGTGCAGGTTGGCGCGTCCATGTCCCTACCGCTTTATTACCGATGCACTCCGGCGCATGGGCTTTTTCAGAACCCACCTGCTTGTTGCTCCTCAAGATCAGATTACTTCTGCAGTTCTGTCCAGATTGCCGTATAGATCTTTTGCACGTCAGGCTCGCAGGCGCGAACGAAGTGACCGGCACTTTGGAATTCCTCGGGGATCACTACTTCAATCGCGGTCGCCATATCTGCCGGCATATATTCCTGTGATCCCTCGACCCCATTGGCGTAACGGGCGAAAGCGGAGATCAAAGCAGCATTTTCCGGCTCCATGATGAAGTTGAGGAAAGTTTTAGCATTTTCCACATTCTTTGCTTCCTTGAGAATCGCCACACTGTCCATCCACAGGGAATAGCCCTCGCGGGGATAGCCATAATGTATATTCGGATTCTTCAGGCGTGCTCGGAAGGCAGCGCCGTTCCAGTAAAGTGATGCTGCAAGGTCGCCTGCAGCTATTTTTTCAATTACCCCATATTCCATTGAGAGCCATTTTGGTTTGGCCGCGATCAAAACGTCACGCGCCTTTTTCAGCATGGCCTTGTCGCTGGTGCAAGGTTCACCACCGACATAACGCAGTGCCATCCCCATGACGTCACCCATTTCCGGGGCGACATTAATTTTACCAACCAGTTCAGCTGGTGGATCAAAAACAATCGATGACGTGTTGATATCGCCGCTATAGACCGCGGTATCAACCATTATGCCCACGCTACCCCATTGCCACGGCACCGTATAATGGCGGCCTGGGTCCCAATCAGTGTCCTGCCAGCGAGCTTCGAGATTCTTAAAATTCGACATCGTATCCGGACGCGATTCAAGTAAAAGCCCCTCGCTGATCCAAATCGGGACATAGTTTGATGATGGCACCACCATGTCAAAGCCGTGTCCGCCGGCTTTAACTTTGGCAAGCGCACTGTCGTTATCGTCGTAGCCGGTGACGGTCACTTTAATGCCGTGTTCCTTCTCGAATTTCTCAAGAAGCTCCGGGTTCGTATAGTTTCCCCAGTTGAACAAATTCAGTTCACCTGCGGCATTTGCAATTCCGGCCGTTAGTGCGATGGCAAAGCCAGCTGCTAAAGTTGTGATTCTCCTTCTCATCTTCCTCTCCTTATTTTACAGTTTCGTTAGAAATATTATTATGTTGCGGACTTATTATCACCCATTTTGCTCAACAAAAACACTACGGTGACCAGCATGACCGACAGACCAAGCAGTACGGACGAGATGGCGTTAACCTCAGGGGTAATAGACCGACGAAGTTGCCCAAGCATATAAGTTGGCAGAGTATCCTGACCTGCAGATTTTACGAATTCAGTAATGACCACATCGTCCAGCGAAATAACGAAGGCCAGCATTGCCCCGGCGAGAATCCCTGGCCAGAGTAAGGGTAAGGTCACTCGACGAAAAACCCGCCACGGCGTAGCATAAAGATCTGCAGCAGCAGTTTCGAGTGACAAGTCCATGCTTTCAAGCCGGGCCCGTATCGGCAGATAGGCAAACGGTATACAAAACGCCGTATGCGCAATAATGAGGTATGCCATGCCGTGATACTCAGTGGCCGCCTTAATCGAGGCAAAAAGAATCAGCAGTGCTACCGCGGTTACGATTTCCGGCACCATCAACGGCTGGTTGATCAGCGCATAGATAGCGGTTAACCCCCTGTACGGCTTGGTTCGGGTTGTACCTAGTGCGGCCATCGTTGCCAGGGATGTGGCGAACAAAGATGCCGCCGTGGCCAAATACACTGATCGAATCGTCACTTCCTGAACCATATGGTTGTTCCACGCTGCCTCATACCAGCGAAAAGAAAACCCTTCCCAAAATGCCAGTGAGGTGCCTGCATTAAAGGAATAAAAGACCAGTGGCGCCAGAGGCGCATACAGCAGAACGAAACAAATGACTGCGATTGCTGTGAATCCGGTTTGTTTCTGAATGGAAAACGGTCGCCGGAACCTCATCGTGAAGGTATCACGTGTTTTATCAGTCACCGCCGCTCTCTATCTTATTTATGCCTCGGACATAGTAGAGCAGTGCAGCCATGACAATCACCAGAAGCGTAAGGGAAATCGCCGCTCCCAGGGGCCAGTTACGGCCCTGACCAAACTGCAGTGCAATCAGATTCCCCAGCATCATGTTTTTCCCGCCGCCCAGTATCCTTGGTGTCACATATGCCCCTAGCGACGGAATAAATACCAGAATGGAGCCTGCAACGATGCCGGGTTTAACGATCGGTACGATGATTCGCTTGAGGACTTTAAAGCGGGTTGCGTAGAGATCAAAACCGGCCTCTACCAGTTGGAAATCAAATTTCGCCATTGAGGCGTAAATTGGCAGTACCATGAGTGGTAGATATACATATGTCATTCCTACCATAATGGCGAAGTCAGTAAACAGCATCTGGATTGGTTCGTCGATCAGTCCGTATGACATGAGAAACGTATTGATTAGGCCTTGGTTACGGATAACTTCCATAATCGCAAAGGTGCGTATCAGTAAGTTGGTCCAGAACGGGATAGTAATCAGAAAGAGCCACAAGTTACGGCTTTTCGGCGGGCGGGTGGCAATAAAGTAGGCTGTTGGAAAGCCAAAGACTAAGGCCGTAATGGTTGTCATCAGGGATAACCTGACCGACCGCCAGAGTATCCGGATGTGAGCATCGGCTACCGACAAAGTGTCGTCAAAGATGTCCCGCTGTATGAAGACGCTGGCCCAACCGTCGATCGAGAGTATCCATTCGACGCCACCGTAACTACCGGCTGTCAGGAATGAATAGACCAGCATGATAAGTAACGGCCCAGACGCGGCACAGAAAAGCACGATCAGCGCTGGTGTCGATAGCAACAGTTTGCGTCGCACTTCCGATCGTCGGGCAAGTTCGATTAGAGCGCTGCCACGGACGTTGCGAGATGCAGTTTGTACCAGAGCCGGTTGTGCGGGAGCGCTCACATCAGTCTCTTAGAATTTGGACTGCATGGTCCGCGATCTGCACACCAAGTTGGTCTCCTTCCTGATAGTTCTCCTGTGCGCCTCTTTTATTCTGCGTCCTGACTATAAACGGCGTGTCATCAGGGAGTCGCAGGTGATAGTGTGTGTCAGTTCCAAAATAAACAATGTTGTAAAGTGTGCCCGTAAGAGCCGCGTCGGCATCCACCTTAGTTAAATGAACGTGTTCAGGTCGAATAACAACCGTGACCCTTCCCTTGGAGAACTCGCCTTCAGGTAGGGCAGAAACCACCGTCTTTCCCGACGGCAATATCACCCGGGCGGCACCATTCTCCGTTGATACCAGTTGGGCTGTCAGGAAGTTGGTGTCGCCAATAAAGTTGGCGACGAATCTCTCCGATGGATGATCATAGATCTCGCGTGGTGTACCTACCTGGCGTATTTTGCCGTTGTTCATCACCGCAACTCGGTCCGACATGGTGAGGGCTTCTTCTTGGTCGTGGGTGACAAAAATAAACGTGATGCCGGTTTCGTGCTGTAGGCGTTTGAGCTCAATTTGCATTTCCTTGCGAAGCAACAGATCAAGGGCGGACAACGGTTCATCAAGTAGTAGAACTTTGGGTTTTGGCGCCAATGCGCGAGCTAATGCAACTCGCTGTTGCTGACCGCCGGATATCTGACTGGTCTTGCGATTTTTTAAATCCTCCATTTTCACAAGTCGCAGCATGTCATCGACTGTTTGCTTAACCTCAGCTTTTGGCTTGTCCTGCATTTCCAAGCCAAAACTAATGTTTTCGGCCACGGTCATATGAGGGAACAGGGCGTAATTCTGGAAGACTGTGTTGACGGGGCGTTGGTAAGGCGGGAGCGCCGAAATATCATCCCCGTTCAGGTAAATCTGCCCGTTGGTCGGATGATCAAATCCAGCAACCATACGCAGCAGGGTGGTTTTGCCGCATCCGGAAGGTCCTAAAAGCGTAAAAAACTCGTTCTCGTTAATGGCAACTGAAACGTCGTCTAATGCGCGAACTTGATGCTCCGTGGATGTCCCAAATACCTTCGAGACCCTCCGCACCTCAACAGCGACGTCATCGCTCATAGATGCCCCCTTTGGCTATCGTTCTGGTTGGTCCAAGATACACCGCTCGGCCGGTATTTAGTTCTTGTACGGCCTGCGTCCCTATACTGGCCGATCCTGTTTGTAACTGTCAATTACGCTCGAAAAGGCTGTTGATGGACAGGTTTGATCAATAGAAATCACAACTTTTCTGGCGGTGTATCTGATGTGTGTTCACCCCTGAAGTGGATGCTTTGTCAATAATAGTCGGCCAAAAAGTCAAGGGTAATTCGTACACCAACGGGTTGTAGAAACAGCGGTATACTCGCCTGATCGAGTGGCGGGAGCGGGATCAGGCAACAATTTTGAGCACTGTGGCCGGATCCATGCCCCGACAGATTTGTCGCAGCATATAAAGGGGTGTCAAAAATGGCAGGTGTTAACAAAGCGATTATTGTTGGGAATCTGGGGCGGGATCCTGAGATTCGCTATTCAGCAAATGGCAATGCGTTCGCCAGTATTTCTATCGCGACCTCCGAAAGGTGGAAGGACAAGAACACTGGAGAACAACAGGAAAAAACAGAGTGGCATCGGGTCAAGCTTTTTGGCAGGCTGGCAGAGCTTGCAGGCGAGTATTTAAAGAAAGGGTCGCAGGTTTATATAGAAGGCAGGCTTCAGACAACTAAATATCAGGATAAAGAAGGCGTTGATCGATGGTCAACCGATATTGTTGCGAGGGATATGACCTTCCTAGGAGGCCGCGGCGGCGGCGATGTGCAGGGCGGCTCACCGCCCGATTACAGTCAGGCTGAGGCAGCGCCGGCCAGTGGGGGTGGAGGTGGAGGTCAAGATGGTGATTTTGACGATGACATCCCATTCTAGGAAGGCGTCGTATCGGGCGGACTTGCCCGGCTAATCAGCAAAGATCGAGGTCTGTGGGCTTTGGCTAGGCTCTTTAGCCAAGCCCGGACCATTAAGACTGCCCATCAGATTGCCAGGTCCTTGTAGGTTACTTCACTGGCTAGCATATAGCCGGCACCGCGCACCGTCTTAAGCAGTTGTTTGCCATCAGTCACGCCATTTGATAGTCGGCGCCGCAGATGACCGATACGCACATCTATGGTTCGGTCGAAAGGCATTGCTGGTCGGCCGCGTGTGACCTGAAGCAGAAAATCACGGTTCAATACCTGGTTGGCGTTTTCCGCAAGCACTTTCAGTAGATCAAATTCTGCCGCCGACAGCGCTGTTTCATTACCGGCGTTATCCCGAAGCTCCCGTCGGCCGATATCCAGCTCCCAATCAGAAAAACAAAGCACCCCGCGGTTGCTCGTCCCCGTGGTTCGGCCTTCTTCAGACCGGCGCAGCAATGCCTCTACCCGTGCCAGCAGCTCACGCAGGTCAAAAGGTTTGGCCAGGTAGTCATCGGCCCCGCTTTCCAACCCGATGACCCGATCCATAACCTCTTTTTTTGAGGTCAACATAATGATCGGAATTTGGCTGTTGCGGCGCAATTCACGGGTCAGCGACAGTCCGTCGGGTCCGGGGAGCCGGATATCCATGATGACCAGATCCGGTTGACGCACTCTGAGGCATTCGTGCATGGCAGTTCCATCACCGGCGCCCACCACATCGAAACCCTCGCGACCCAGGTACCGTTGCACCAGGTTGCGAATCTCGTGTTCGTCATCGACGATCAGGATCTGTTTGCTTGTATTAGCGAAAGACGGCAAGGTCATGTACCTGTTTGCGGGCTACGTAATGAGTTACCAACCTGCTTTGACTTAAGTGCCTGGTGAACAGATTGGGCAAGTTCTTGTGCAGAAAATGGTTTCGCCAGGATCGGTATGGATATGCCTTTCGCGTCAGCATTAGTGGTTTGGGTTGCCCGGCCCGAAATGCACAGGGTTTGAATCTGCGGATGTGTATTTTTCAGGTGATGACACAGGCTTTCGCCATCAATTCCTCCGGGCATGAGCAGGTCAGTCAGTAGCAGATCCAGATTCGGGTGGATTTCGGCAAGGTGCTGTGCCTGTTGTCCATCAGACGCATTGAATGTCTTGTATCCAAGTTCATCCAGCACCCGACAGATAAAATGACGGATATCCAGATCATTTTCTACAACCAGGATGCGCTCGCCATTTCCACCGGGTACTTCTGATGCTACAACTTGCGGTTTTCTGTCCTCGTCAACAGTAGCGCGGGGTAAGTAGAGTTCAACCCGGGTACCAACGGCGGGTTGGCTAGTCAGGCGTACTTGCCCCCCTGACTGGTGGGCAAACCCATATACTGAACTCAAGCCGAGGCCGGTACCGGTACCCACACCTTTAGTGGCAAAGAAGGGTTCAAAGGCCCGCTCTACAGTTTCTGGCGTCATGCCTTCACCGTTATCCTCAATCACATACATCACGAAATCACCAGGACCAAGCCCGATCTTTGGCTGGCGCATGGCGAGCGAGACATTAGTCACAGTAATGGAAAGACGCCCGCCTTGGGGCATGGCATCACGGCTATTCAATGCCAGATTAAGGATAGCGTTCTCTAATCTGATCGGGTCAACCTGCGTCGCCCAGGTGTTCCGGTCTGGGTCTATAGTCACCTCAATCGTCTCGCCCAGCGTGCGCTTGAGCAAAGTGCCGATGTCAGCAAAAAGTTCACAAGGGCGCACTGCCGTTGGGGCCAGCGACTGGTGGCTGGAGAATGCCAGCAACTGACGAGTCAGGTCGGCGCCTCGTCGCGAGGCGCCAGACGCGGCGCGTAGCGATTCACGTGTCGCCACATCAGGCTGTGGGTCGTTGCCGATCAGATCCAGATTCCCCTGAATGATCGTCAACAGGTTATTAAAGTCATGGGCAATGCCGCTGGTCAATTGACCCAGGGCATTGAGTTTTTGTGATTCGACCAGCGCGGCCTGTGCACTTTGATGCTGTGCAATTTCCTGTCTTAGCATTTGGTTGAGATCGTGTAGGTCAGCGGTGCGCTCGTTGACTCTCTGTTCAAGCAGGTCATGACTCTCTCTCAGAGCATGTTCGGCGTGTTTGCGGTCAGTAATATCCGTATAGATGGTTACAAATCCACCGCTTTTCAGCGGTGTGCCACGTATTTCCAGGACTCGTCCGTTGGGTCGGGTCCGCTCAAAGTGATGCGAGGTGAACTGGCGCGCCAGTTCCATGCGTTCTTGCACCTGAGCAACAGGATCACCTGGGCCGTAATCGCCCCGCTCAGCGTTAAATGTGAACAGGGCTTTGATCGGTGTGCCGATCTGCGCGAGTTCATCAGGGAATTCGAGCATCTGGGTGAAATACCGATTCCAACTGACCAACCGGAGTGACTGGTCAAACACGGAGATGCCTTGGTCAAGGTGATCCAGTGCATCCAGCGTTAGGATGGCCCGGGTCTGGAGATTGTCTTGATCTGCTCCCATTGGTTTGCTGGGCGCCCTGGCTCTATAAAGTAGGCGAAAGATTACTCAAGGCCGGCGAGCAAGGGGGCATTAACTGCAAATATTTTACCGTTACTTTACAAAAATGCGGTTTCAAGATTAGCACCTGTGGATTTTTTACCCTACACTAAGCTCGATGAATGAGGCTTAGCGGAGCAAGCGCTCCCGGCCAAGCCTGGAAAACGAGCCCCCCCATCTGGCCCGTTGGGCCAGGATTCGAGAGGCGGGACAACAAATGATCAAAGGCAGGATATGACAGATTCGAAAGAATCTCAGGCGGAGACGTTTCCGAAACTCCTCAGAATACGTGCCAAGCAGTCTGCTGGACGGCCGGCGATGCGGGAAAAAGCCTATGGTATCTGGCAGACCTGGACCTGGGATGATTTTGCCGAGGAGGCCTTTGCCTTCGCCGGTGGATTAGCTCAGCTGGGATTCACCTCTAACGACAAACTGGTCATTATCGGTGATAACCGCCCACGCCTGTATGGCGCGATGGTTGCTGCCCAGGCCCTCGGCGGTATTCCGGTACCTGCGTATCAAGACTCAGCAGCGGATGAGATTCAGTATGTTGTTGAGCATGCTGAGGCACGTTTTATCCTCGCGGAGGATCAGGAACAGGTCGATAAAGCGCTGGAGATACGCGAAAAATATCCCCGAGTCGAGAAGGTGATCTATTGCAACCCCAGAGGGATGCGCGACTATGACCCCCAGGTCGTTGTGAACATCGAAGACCTGATGGAGCGTGGCCGGGAGTTCGCTAAAGCGCATCCGGGTGAGATAGATGCCCAGATTGATAAGGGCGCTCCTGCTGATGCTGCCGTTATCCTATATACCTCTGGCACTACCGGTAAGCCTAAAGGTGTGGTGCTCTCACATAGCAACTTGATGGTGACAGCGCGAAACAGTATTGCTTTCGATAATATTTCTGCTAATGAGGAGGTACTCGCTTATCTTCCAATGGCTTGGGTAGGTGACAATACCTTCTCGTTCGCGCAGGCTTTTGTGGCTGGGTTTTGCGTTAACTGCCCGGAAAGCGCGAGCACAGTAATGCAGGATCTTCGTGAAATCGGCCCAACTTACTATTTCGCGCCACCGCGGGTATTTGAAAACCTGCTGACCAGCGTGATGATCCGTATGGAAGATGCCGGTGCCATAAAGCGTTGGCTGTTTCATCACTTCATGGCGGTGGCAAAGCGCGTCGGCGTCTCCCTGATGGATGGTGGGGTGGTTTCTGTTGCTGATCGGCTGCATTACTGGCTTGGCGACATTCTCATCTACGGCCCCTTAAAAAATACCCTTGGTATGAGTCGGGTGCGACTGGCGTATACCGCCGGCGAAGCTATTGGCCCTGAGTTATTTGATTTCTATCGCTCTTTGGGCATTAATCTAAAGCAACTATACGGTCAGACTGAGGCAACGGTTTTTATCACGATGCAGCCCGATGGCGAGGTGCGCTCGAATACTGTTGGCAAACCGCCACCTGGTGTAAAGGTCAGAATCGAAGATGACAGTGAAGTGATGTATACCAGTCCAGGGGTGTTTCAGGAGTATTTTAAAAATCCACAAGCGACAGCCGAAACCAAGACGTCGGATAACTGGGTACATACTGGAGACGCCGGCTACTTCGATGATGAAGGGCATCTGCGGATCATCGATCGCGCTAAGGATGTCGGCAAACTCAACGATGGCGCTATGTTTGCACCAAAATTTCTGGAAAATAAGCTTAAATTTTTCCCTGAGATTAAAGAGGTTGTGGCATTTGGCGACAAGCGCGATTTTGCGGCTGCCTTTATTAATATTGATCTTGTTGCTGTCGGAAGCTGGGCAGAGCGCAATAATATATCTTACGCGAGTTACCAGGAATTGGCGGCGCACCCGGGCGTTTACAAGCTGATCCAGAAGTGCATTCAGCAGATGAACAGCGACCTTGTATTGGATTCACACCTGGCTTCATCTCAAATCCTGCGATTTTTGATATTGCACAAAGAGCTCGATGCCGATGACGGTGAATTGACTCGTACCGGAAAAGTACGCAGGAGAATTGTTCAGGAAAAATATCAAGGGTTGATCGATGCGCTGTATTCTAATCAACAGCATGCTGATATTGTGTCTGAGGTGACTTTTGAGGACGGCACCAAGGGGTCAGTCAGCGCAGATCTGCAAATCTTCGATTTGTCACGGGTAGAACGACAGACTGAGCCGCTGGCTAAGGCGAGTTGAGTCGATAGAGTTTTTGTAATGAGCGAGTCACAAGCCGATAATATTATCTTAGGTTTCGATAATGTCAGTATTTCGTTTGGCGCGGTTACGGCATTAACCGAAGTCAGTTTCGAGGTTCCTGAGCGCCAAGTCGTTGCAATCATTGGGCCAAATGGCGCTGGAAAGACGACGGCACTCAATGTGATCAACGGCGTGTATCAGCCAACACAAGGCACGATTACCTACAAAGGCGAAGTGCGACAAGGCATGCGCCCCCATGAGGCCGCTGTACAGGGTATTGCCCGAACCTTTCAGAACGTCGCGTTGTTTAAAGGTATGAATACCGTAGATAACATTATGACCGGTCGAAACCTGAAGATGAAATCTAACCTTCTCATGCAGGGCTTGTATTGGGGGCCGGCGCAGCGCGAAGAAATTGCTCATCGCCAGGCAGTAGAGAAGATTATCGATTTTCTGGAGATTGAGTCTGTACGCAAGACCATCGTTGGGCGGTTACCTTTCGGCCTGCAAAAACGTGTTGAGCTTGGCCGCGCGCTTGCCGCCGAACCAGACATGCTGTTACTCGATGAGCCTATGGCAGGCATGAACCTTGAAGAAAAAGAAGACATGTGTCGTTTTGTTCTTGATGTCAACGAAGAATTAGGCACCACCATCGTGCTCATCGAGCATGATATGAGCGTGGTGATGGATATCTCCGATCGGGTGATTGTGCTCGACTACGGGCGTAAGATCTCTGAAGGGAAACCCGAAGCAGTGCGTAACGATCAGAAGGTCATTGACGCATATCTGGGAGTGCCCCACTAGGGGCTGCTCGAGTTAACCTGATGTGCGAGTTGAGGGGTAAATAACATGCATGTGGAGTTGGCGTTTTTCATCGAAGTTCTGGTTGCTGGCTTGCTCTCAGGCGTGATGTACTCACTTGTCGCACTCGGCTTTGTTCTGATCTTTAAAGCCTCAGGGGTTTTTAATTTTGCCCAGGGTGCGATGGTATTGTTTGCTGCACTCACTTTTGTCCGGATTCTGGAGATGGGTGTTAATTTCTGGCTTGCCCTCGCGATCGCATTGGCCGTGATGATAGTCCTGGCCATCATTATTGAGCGGGTCATGCTGCGGCCATTGGTGGCTCAGCCGGTGATTATTCTGTTTATGGCGACCATTGGGCTCAACTATTTTCTCGAAGGCTTAGCGCAGGGAATCTGGGACTCTCAGGTGCATGGCCTGGAGATCGGTATACCAGACGTTCCCTGGATGTGGTTATTAGAGTCGACGAATATCTTGATTAGTATGTTTGATGTCTGGTCGGCGGTTATCTGTGGAGTGCTGGTGCTTTTCCTTGCATTTTTCTTTCAAAAGGGACGAATCGGTCGAGCACTTCGCGCTGTGGCAGACGATAACCAGGCAGCAATGTCGGTTGGAATACCGCTGCAGTTAATCTGGGCGATCGTCTGGGCGACTGCAGGCATGGTAGCGCTGGTGGCGGGTGCGATCTGGGGTCAACGATTAGGAGTGCAATTCAGCATTTCCCTGGTTGCTCTTAAAGCATTACCGGTATTGATACTCGGCGGTTTTAATTCAATTGCCGGCGCCATTATTGGTGGCTTGATCATTGGAGCCAGCGAGAAAGTGGCTGAAGTGTACCTGGGCCCAATCATCGGTGGTGGCATTGAGTCGTGGGTTGCCTACTTCATTGCAATGCTGTTCCTTATTGCCAGGCCGCAGGGCCTTTTCGGCGAAAAGATCATAGAGAGAGTCTAAAGACGATGCTTTATCGAGAAACTGGTCAGTTCAAGACCTCTTACAAGAAGGATATGGCGATTTTTCCAATTCGCCAGGATCGCTGGGCTCTGATTGCGGTGCTGATTGTTGTGGTTGTCGTCGTGCCACTGGTAGCGACTGAGCATGTGATGGCCGGCTACCTGATTCCACTTCTAATCTGGGTTATCGCAGCTATTGGCCTGAATATTCTGACTGGCTACACCGGCCAGCTCTCGTTGGGGCATGGGGCATTCATGGCAGTTGGCGCATATGCCGCCTATAACCTCGCCTCCCGCATTCCTGAACTGCCGATCATACTGGTGTTTCTGCTCGCAGGCTTGATCACCGCGATTTTTGGTGTTCTTGTGGGTAGCCCCAGTATACGGATCAAAGGTTTTTATCTCGCGGTAGCAACGCTGGCTGCCCAGTTCTTTGTTGAATGGGTTTTTGCGACTTTTCCCTGGTTTGTGGGGGGCGCGGCCAGCATGGTCATTGATACGCCAAAGATGAGCATCTTCGGTTATGACATAAGGACCACTTTGGATAATTACTATCTGATCCTTGGATTCGTAATAGTCGGAACCCTTTTTGCGAAGAACCTGGTCCGCAGTGAAATAGGCCGTGCCTGGATGGCGATCCGTGACATGGATGTTGCTGCCGAGGTGATCGGTATTCAGCCCCTCTACACTAAGTTATCTGCCTTTGCGGTCAGTTCTTTTTATGGCGGGGTTGCAGGCGCACTGTATGCGTTTTGCTATGTTAAATCCGTGGATTTCACGGCCTTTGACTTGTTTGTATCGCTCAAGGTCCTTTTCATGATCATCATCGGCGGCCTGGGGAGTATCCTTGGATGTTTCCTGGGGGCTGCTTTTATCGTGGCCTTACCGATCATTCTCAATGAAATCGCACATCTGTTTGTCGGGCAAATCCCGTCGGCGATGCTGAGCAATATTGAACATATGATTTTTGGTGGATTAATTATTTTCTTCTTGATCGTCGAGCCCCATGGTCTTGCGAGACTGTGGATGACGGCGAAGGAGAAACTTCGGCTTTGGCCGTTCCCGCATTAGGTGCGGCGAGGCCGGTTTATGGGTAATAGCCCGTTTGGAAACGTGATAATGTTGCAATGGCTCTCGCAAAGTAGGTTTGCGAGGTTGTAAGAAACCTAAGGAGGCGAAATATGAAAGTTAAAAGATTAGTTATCCCATTCATTTCTGGTTTGGCACTGTCGGCGTTATTTGCTGCGCCGACTATGGCTGCTGAAGAATCAGACCCAACCAAGGAACAGTTCATACCGGTGCTGACTTATAAGACCGGCCCCTTCGCCGCTGGTGGTAGTGGACAAGCGGGTGGTTGGGAGGACTACATGGCGCTTTTGAATCTGCGTGACGGCGGGATTAACGGCATCAAATTTGTCTGGGAAGAGTGCGATTTTGGGTACAACACCGAGCGTGGAGTGGAGTGCTACGAGCGCCTTAAAGGCAAGGGCCTCAAAGGTGCGCCGGTCTTCCAACCCATGTCAACGGGTGTAACCTATGCGCTGATGGAACGATCTGCTGCCGACAATATTCCATTGCTCTTCATTGGTTATGGTCGAACCGATGCCACAAATGGTCGGGTTTTTCCATGGGGATTCCCTGCGATCACAAACTATTGGAACCAGAGCACCGTTAAATTGCGCTTTATCGCAAAGCGGGTAGGTGGTGAAGACAAGCTGAAAGGAATGAAGATCGTTAACCTGCATCTGAAGCACCCCTATGGAATTGAGACCATTCCGGTCTGGAATGCAATGGCCGAGAAATTTGGATTTGAGGTCACACACATTCCTGTGCCATGGCCGGGTATCGACCAGAAATCGCTTTGGTTACAGATTCGAAAGATTCAGCCGGACTACGTGATTAACCGAAACTGGGGCGTATCGTGCACAGTACCATTGCGCGAAGCCAAGCGCATGGGTTTCCCAAGGGACAAGATCATCGGTGTATGGTGGTGTGGTTCTGAAGAGGACGTGATTCCCGCAGGCTCTGCAGCAAAGGGATACATCACTACGAATTTCAGTGGGGTGGGTAAAGATTATCCTGTCATTGAAGCGATCTTCGATAACGTATATGGTGTCATGAAGGGCAACATCGCATCGTCACGAGTGGGCACTGTGATTTATAACCGGGGCGTAGCATCTGCCATCATCATCGCTGAAGCTATTCATATTGCTCACAAGAAATTTGGAGTTGGGCCGGTTGGCGGGACGGAATTTCGCTGGGCGATGGAGAATTTTGATCTCACTTCAGAAAGAATTGCTGAACTTGGCGCAACCGGCCTAGTGCCGCCGTTTAAGCTTTCCTGTGATGATCATGAGGGTAGTGGTAAGGCCCAATTCCAGCAATGGGATGGATCGAAATGGGTTCAGATAGAAAGCTGGATGGAACCCTATTCAGAAATCACAAAACCCATGATAGCGGCATCATCAGCTCAGTATGCCAAAGAGAAGGGTATTACTCCTCGTTGTGGGCTGGACTGAGTTCAATACTAAACAATTGGGATCAGAAACCATGGAAGAAGCCTTGAATGAGCCGGCATTACCGTTGCTCAAAGTCAGCAATATCGAGGTAGTATATGACCATGTGATCCTTGTATTAAAAGGAGTATCTCTCGAGGTTCCCGAGGGGGGCATTGTTGCCCTCCTCGGGGCCAACGGAGCGGGGAAGACAACTACGCTCAAATCGATATCCAATCTGCTGATGGCGGAGCGTGGCGACATTACCAAAGGAACCATTGAGTTTCGCGGTGAATCTATTCAGGGTCTCTCAGCCAATCAGCTGGTAAAGCGTGGTGTGATTCAGGTCATGGAAGGCCGCCGCTGCTTCGAACATTTGACTGTGGAAGAAAACCTTCTGACTGGCGCGTTCACACGTACCGATGGTGCATCTTCGATCCGCCGGGATCTGGAGCTGGTTTACGGTTACTTCCCGCGTCTCAAGGACGTGCGCAACAGCACCTCCGGCTATACCTCTGGCGGGGAGCAGCAGATGACAGCAGTGGGACGGGCTCTGATGGCCCGGCCGAAAATGATACTGCTTGATGAACCCTCGATGGGGTTGGCACCGACTTTGGTTGAAGAAATCTGCGAAATCATGCAGCAGCTCAACCAGAAAGAGCAGGTCACCTTCCTGTTGGCAGAACAAAATACCAACATGGCTCTACGTTATTGCCATTATGGTTATATTCTTGAAAATGGCCGAGTCGTCATGGACGGGGACGCCAAAACACTGCTGGGTAACCAGGACGTAAAAGAGTTTTATCTTGGGGTTAGCGGTGGAGAAAGAAAGAGCTTCAGGAACGTAAAACATTATCGTCGGAGAAAGCGCTGGTTGAGTTAATAGTATCTCAGCCTGTGTTCCCTGAACCCGGGCCGCATGTCACCCCAATTGTTCAAGGACGAGCAACATCAAACCCCAAGATTAAGATGAGCGATTACTACGACGCTTTGGAAACACGCGATGTGGCACAGCGTGAGGCCGAGCAATTTGAGCTGTTGCGTGAGCAATTACGCTATGCCAAGCGTGAAGTCCCGGCTTATACGGCCTTGCTTAGGGAAGTTAATCCTGATGCCGTTAGGGCGCGTGATACCCTTGCGGAGCTGCCGGTAACACGCAAGTCGGAGCTGGCGCAAGCACAGACAGACAGCCCGCCGCTGGGTGGGTACTGCGCGCTTTCTGGCCATACCCTGCCTCGAGTATTTTCTTCACCGGGTGGGATTTTTGAGCCCCAAGGCACAGGCGGTGATTTCTGGCGCACAGCGCGGGCCTTGTATGCGGCTGGGTGTCGGGAAGGAGATCTGTTACATAACACCTTCTCCTATCATTTTACGCCAGCTGGATTCATGCTCGAAGGCGGAGCTCATGCGTTGGGGTGCACGGTGTTTCCGGCGGGTACGGGGCAAAGTGAGTTACAGGTTCGCGCGATTGCGCATTTGCGCCCGCGAGCTTATGTTGGGACTCCTTCGTTTCTCAAGATTCTGCTGGACAAAGCCGACGAACTGGGTGTGTCACTTTTCCCCCTGACCATTGGACTGGTCTCGGGCGAGGCATTACCCACAAGTTTGCGAGAGGAGTTGGCGACTAAAGGTGTGGATGTGCTGCAGGCTTATGCCACAGCAGACGTGGGACTTATCGGCTACGAATCCCCAGCCCGGGATGGCTTGATTCTGGATGAGCAAGTGCTAGTAGAGATTGTCCGCCCCGGAACAGGGGATCCGGTAGCGCCAGGCGAGGTGGGCGAGGTACTGGTGACTACGCTGCAGCCGGGATACCCGCTGATCCGTTTTGCTACGGGAGATTTATCCGCATTCATGGAGGGTGTTAGCGCCTGTGGCCGCACCAACCAGCGCGTCAAAGGATGGATGGGGCGCGCCGACCAGACCGCCAAAGTCCGGGGCATGTTTGTGCATCCTTCACAGGTTGCCCAGGTTGTTTCTCGCCATCAGGAGATCACTCGGGCTCGGTTGGTTATTGAGCGTGTCGACAATGCGGACAAGATGACTTTTCGCTGTGAATTGACCGGAGTTGCCCAGCGCTCGCCAGGGCTTGCGCCGGGTATTGCAGCCAGCATTCGAGAGGTGTGCAAGTTACGAGGCGAGGTAGAACTCTTTGCACACGGTGCCTTGCCCAATGACGGCAAGGTCATTGACGATCTGCGGCCATTGGATTGATGCCCCCAGGTTATACACCTCAATAATGGAGTTTTTGGCTCATCATCCCCCCATAGGGCGGGATTAACCACTGGCAGTGCCTATCTGTACTGGTAACGGCGGGGCTTGGATCCAACCGACCGCTCCAGAACGGGGCGAAAACTTGTTTCCTGAAGTCGAGCTTCACTACACTAGCAATCCATCATAGGGTCAAACAGGGGCCAGGTAGTGACTGATACCGATATCTACGACGATGTTTCTCTTTATGCGAACCTGTTTGGTTATCTTGGTTGCCCCCTGAGTGATGACCCGTTGCAGAGTCAGGCAGATGTAGCGGTTCTGGGCGTACCGTATGATTTAGGCACCTCCGGCCGCGCCGGTACTCGTAGTGGTCCGGGTGCGATACGCCAGGCCTCAGGCAATTTGCGCTGGGAAGAGGCGCGCTGGCCGTGGCCCTATGCGCTCGCGGATCACCTTAAGGTTATCGACTGTGGTGATCTTGCCTATGCGCCTGGAGACAGTGCCGGGTTTGCCCAGATCCTCCAGGACCGGGCCACGGATATTTTGCGCTCGGGAAAGACGCTGCTTAGCTTCGGTGGAGATCACTTTATCACCCTGCCTTTGTTGCGGGCGCATCATGCGGTCCATGGGGAGTTAGCCCTGGTTCATTTCGATGCCCATACCGATACCTATGAGCAGGGATCCGAATTCGATCATGGCACGATGTTTCGACGCGCCCCGGAAGAGGGACTGATTGATACTGATTACTCAATACAGGTCGGTATCCGGACAGAATACGAACCTTCGACGCACGCGTTCACTGTGCTCGATACTGATTGGGTAAACAATCACGGGCCGGTAAAGGCTGCGCAGGCAATTCGTGACCGGGCAGGCAAACGCAAGGTTTACCTGACCTTCGATATCGATTGCCTGGACCCGGCTTTTGCGCCCGGCACCGGCACACCGGTGGCCGGAGGTCTTTCCACCAATATGGCGCTGCAGATTTTGCGCGGTCTCAAGGGTTTAGATATCGTCGGCATGGATGTGGTCGAGGTGGCACCGGCCTACGATCAGGCCGAGGTTACCGCGCTCGCCGCAGCAACGCTGGGATTGGAAATGCTCTATCTGCAGGTCGAAAAACGTTCCTGAGCCCGCAAGGTTTTCGCCGATAGGGTTTTCGGCCTGACCAGGAAGTTAAAGGCGCGGCACTTCGGGGCCAGAGGTTTTCTAATTAGGGCCCCATAACCCTATAGACTGCCCCAGCGCCTTGGCGAATATCAATGACCCAATTATCTGCGCTTTAAGCTGTGGATAAAGCAGTCTAACCCCAGGTTGATCTACCCCGGTTTGCACCGTTAAGACCTGCTTTGTTAGCGGTATAAGTTCGCACTGATGGTGGTAATCACTAATTACACTGATCCTTGGGACTAAATCTGCCTATCCTTGGGGGCACGAATATTCCGACTTTGGTTAACACCATGAATATGCAGAACATCGTCAAGTTACCCGAGCGCACCCTTATGGGGCCGGGCCCGTCCGAAATTAACCCGCGGGTGTTAGTCGCACTGTCTCAGCCGGCGATTGGCCACCTCGACCCGGCTTTTGTTTCACTGATGGATGAGGTAAAGGATTTGCTGCGCTACGCTTTTCAGACCAGCAATCGGCTGACCTTTCCAGTGTCTGGCCCAGGTTCTGCGGGCATGGAGACCTGTTTTGTTAATTTGATAGAGCCAGGGGACAAAGTGATTGTTGCTCGCAACGGCGTATTCGGAACCCGGATGCAGGAGATGGCAAGCCGGCTCGGGGCACAGGTTGTGACCGTTGACGACGAATGGGGTCATGTGGCGGACCCGGGTAAAATCGAAGAAGCGCTAAGGGCTAACCCGGATGCTTGTGCTGTCGCATTTGTCCATGCAGAGACTTCAACGGGAGTACTATCAGACGCAAAAACAATTGCTGAGATTGCTCATCGGCACGGTTGCCTTACGATTGTCGATGCCGTGACTTCGCTCGCAGGGTCGCCGCTGTACGTCGATGATTGGGGCCTTGATGCGGTGTACTCCGGTGCCCAAAAGTGTCTTTCCTGCGTTGCGGGGATCTCGCCTGTCACCATCGGCGAGCAGGCGCTGGCAAAAATGAAGCGGCGAAAATCGCCGGTTCCTACCTGGTTTCACGATTTGGAGTTGATCGCTGGCTATTGGTCAGAAGGTGGAACACGCGCCTACCATCACACCGCACCGGTTAACAGTATCTTTGCACTGACCGAGGCGTTACGCCTGCTGAAACAGGAGGGGTTGGATCGAGCCTGGAAGCGACACCAGGAAAACGCGCAGCGATTGGTCTTGGGTCTGCAGCGTCTGGGTCTCGACATGCTGGTCCAGGATCCAGCGTCCCGGCTACCCCAACTCAATGCCGTGCGTCTGCCAGTTGACATCGACGAGACAGCAATCCGCTCGAGATTGCTCAATGAAAAAAATCTGGAAATCGGTGCCGGCCTTGGACCACTTGCGGGAAAAGTGTGGCGTATCGGCCTTATGGGATATTCCAGCCGCCCGGAGAACGTATCGTTCTGTCTGGACGCTTTAGGCAGCGAATTGGGCGGCGCGATTCAAACTGCCGTTGGCGAGTAGTAAAGACGCCTTTAAGTCGCCGAATCCCTTCTGGAATTACGGCCCTCGCCTAAACCCGCGAGCAACAGACCGCCTTTTGCCAGGGGTTTCATAATCCTTGGGGTTTG
This sequence comes from Arenicellales bacterium, assembly GCA_050256425.1. Taxonomy (GTDB): domain Bacteria; phylum Pseudomonadota; class Gammaproteobacteria; order Arenicellales; family UBA868; genus UBA868. The sequence goes on from JBBWVW010000069.1 coordinate 38,329, forward strand.
CCGTTCAGTTCACCAGCAAGCCGACAAAGTAGTTGAGCGCGCTGGCAAATTCGCTCTCCAGTGGAAACGAGAGCATTCCCATAACGGTATAACCCAGCGCCCAGGGCATAAGGTAGAAGCGGACAAGAAAAAAGAACCAGGCCACGTACAAAGGTATCAGGGGTCGGATCAGAAACTTGGGTGTGACGGGGTTGAACAGGTGTAGCAGCGGGTTGGTAACACGAATAAAAAAACGGGCAAAGAAAAACGGGGTGTCTTCGCGCAGAAACAGCGACATGCCAAAGCGTCCGATCAAGGTCCACATGATGACTCCCATGATGTAGTCAGCTATCAGTACCCAGATCGGAAATGCCTCAGTCATAACGATTTATCTCCTTGGTTTTGGTTAAAAAAATGCCGGGACGAAGATTGGCTTCGCCCCGGCACGCAGTGTACGGAATTTAGGTCAGTGCGTTGAAGACAGCACAGTCTCGCCCTTCGGAATACGAACCTCGTCTACCATCCGCTGGGTTTCCTCGTCAGGTTCGGCTGTTGCCAGGCTGACTACAACCATGGCTACCAGGCTCACAGAGGCACCGATGATGCCAAAGCGCAGGTGGTCAATGTAGAGCCACGGGTCCATTCCACCCCACTTGACCATGTACAGATACCAGGTTCCAGAGATCAGGCCGAAGAACATACCGGCGATTGCACCCGGGCGGTTAGCCCGCTTCCACCAGATGCCAAGGACCAGTGGGAAGAACAGGCCAGACATTGCAAAGTCGAAGGCCCAGGCTACCGCGCCGAGGATACTGGTGAGTTTCATACTGGCAACATAAGCAGCGCAAGCGCCAATGACGATCAGCAGCACACGGGCTACGATCAGACGGTGCTTGGTATCGGCCTTGGGGTCAATGATCTTGTAGTACAGATCATGTGACAAGGCATTGGCAATCGCCAGCAGCAGACCGTCGGCCGTGGACATTGCAGCTGCCATGCCGCCAGCTGCCACCAGACCTGAGATGACGTACGGCAGGCCCGCGATTTCAGGCGTAGCCAGCACCACGATACCCGTTTTCATGAAGAACTCATTAATCTGGAGGATGCCGTCGCCGTTGCTGTCAGAGACCACAAGGAAGCCAACGTCGCTCCATTTCTGGATCCACTCCAGTGCGTTCACCTCGGCTATGGTCTTGCCAATGATGCTGGTTGCCAGATTCGGATCCAGCAGCTGCAGCTTGGTAAAGGTGGCCAGCGCCGGTGCGGTGAAGTAGAGCAGGAAAATGAAGAGCAGTGACCATGCCACAGATTGGCGGGCTGCCTTGACGCTTGGTGTCGTGAAGTAGCGCATCAGAATGTGCGGCAAAGACGCCGTACCGGCCATCATGCAGAACACCAGGGTGACGAACTTCCACTTCGCCTCAAAGGTGGTGCCGGCTTCGTAGTGCGGTACCGTCAGCGCCTTCAGTCCAGCGAAGGCCTCGGTCGGTTTGAGGCCCACTCCATGCAAGGTTTCGAGTTCGCCCAGCCGCATGACGGCTTCGCCGTATGCCAGCTGAGGAATTATCCCAAAACCTTGTTTGTTGGACATCCAGATGACCGGTATGACATAGGCGATGATCAGCACGATGTACTGAGCCACCTGGGTCCAGGTTACCGCGCGCATACCACCGAGCATCGAACAGAGCAGGATGCCCAGCAGGCCAAACCAGACGCCTACTTCAAAGGGGAGCCCCAGCGCCCGCGAGGCGATTGTGCCGGTAGCGTTGATCTGTGCCGTCACGTAGGTGAACGACGCGAGAGTCAGGACGCACACGGCCAAAAAGCGTGCAAGGTTGCCGCCGTAACGCGTGCCGATGAAATCTGGCACTGTGTAGCACCCAAATTTTCTCAGGTACGGAGCCATGAGCGAGGCTACCAGTACGTAGCCGCCAGTCCAGCCGACCACAAATGCGATATAGCCGTGGCCGCCAAAATAGATGCCGCCGGCCATCGCCACAAAGGAAGCACCAGACATCCAGTCGGCCGCAGTCGCCATGCCGTTGAATACCGCAGGCACCTGGCGTCCCGCCACGTAATAGGCATCCACTTGCATGGTTCGTGACAGCCAGCCGATGGTTGCATAGATCACCACGGTGAAGGCTACGAACAGGATGCCGATGGTATCGGCCCCCAACCCGGCCTGCTCCAGGACCGCCATCAGCAGGATAAACACGACAAACCCACCTGTGTACAGTCCGTAGATTTTCGGCAGGTTGTCGATAAAGTCGCCTTTAATAATTGACATATTAATTTCTCCTTAATTTCACCAGCCGCTAGTTTTTGTCTACGTCCTCGGCCACCCCATACTCCTCGTCAATCGAGTGCTGGCGCCTGGCAAACCAGAAGATCAGTACCACAAAAATAACGAGTGAGCCCTGGGCGGCCATGTAGAAGCCCAGCGGAAAACCAAGGAAAGAGAAGTTGTTCAGGCTGTCAGCAAACCAGTGAACAAGGTACGAGAAGATGAACCAGATGATCAGGGTTGTGATCATCAACCCCTTCGTCTTGGCCCAATGCGCTTCACGTGTTGATTGATCCACGTCAGTCATAAGTTGCCCTCCATATACCTCTTAACGGTCCCCGAATGGCACTGTCAGAAGCAAACTGCAGTTGTTGGTTAATTCCCCGCACCATTCCATTGGTGCGTTATTACTTATAAAGCAATAAACATGCCAGAGATATTATTGGAGACAAACCCTATAAATGTAGAGAAAACGAACAGGTAGATACTTCTTAGGGTAGAAATATGTTACGAAAAGAAACAAACAGTTGGGTGGAAACGTAACGCCGGGGTCGAACTCAGTAAACCAGGCTGATTGGGAAACCTACGAATTTTCGGCCAGCGATGTCATTTTTGCACGGGGAATCTCAAATCGCTGACGCCTTTCCCAAAGAGTCTTGCGACTGATCCCGAGTTTGCGGGCAAGTTCAGTTTCAGTCATTTGTCCTTGGTGTTGTTGGACGAACTCGACGAAATAGGCATCGAGTGAGGCCATTGGCCGGTCCGGTGCCTTCGTTTCCTGGCCTTGGAGGCGCCCTAGGTTCAGTAGCTCGGGGACGATGGTGTTCCCATCGCACAGGATCACTGCTCGTTCGATGGCGTTTTCCAACTCGCGTACGTTGCCAGGCCAGTGATATGCCGCAATGCGCTCACGGACTTTGGCTGGCATCTCGCACAGCGATCGGTTAAGTTGCTGGCATATTCTTTGCAGTAAGTAATCGGTCAGCGCCGGAAGATCTTCTTTGCGCTCACGTAAGGGTGGTAGGGTAATTTCGATCACTTGCAGCCGGTACAGCAGATCCTCCCGAAAAAGACCGTTTTCGACCCGCTCTACAAGATTGCGGTGGGTTGCTGCCAATACCCGCACATCGACCTTTTTAACCCGATTGGATCCCAGTCGGCGTAGCTCACCCTCCTGGATAACCCGCAATAACCCAGCCTGGGCGGCCGCCGAAAGTTCGGCAACCTCGTCGAGAAACAAGGTTCCGCTATCGGCGCTTTCGACGAGGCCGGCGGTCGCCTTATCGGCCCCGGTGAAGGCGCCCCTTTCATAGCCAAACAATTCTGACTCGACCAGAGTATCGGGAATAGCGGCACAGTTCATGGTTACCAACGGGCCATGGCTACGCTGACCCTGTTCATGGATGGCCCGGGCTACGAGTTCCTTTCCAGTGCCGGACTCACCGTAGATCAGAACAGTGGAGTTCGTCAGCGCGACTTTGGCAATCCTTTGGAAAACAACCTCCATGGCCGGGGATTTGCCCACCATGCCCCATACCGGGTATTCCCGGTGAATATCCTTGCGCATCGCCTGATTCTGGCGAAACAACAGTTGCTGCCGAATCAGTCGATCGACCACGATCAGCATTTCGTCATGATTGAAAGGTTTGGCAATATAGTCCGCAGCGCCGGCTTTCATGGATTCCACTGCAGAGTTGATGCTGGCGTAACTGGTCATAATGAGTACTGGGGTGCCGGCGCATTTTTCGATAACTTCTGTGCCCAGCCCGCCCGGGAGTCGCAAATCGGCAATGATGAGGCCGAAAGCATCCAGACTGAATAACTCCTCGCTCTGGGTGACGGATGAGGCCTCAGAAATATCATAGCCCTCGCGTTTGAGTAATTTGGCCAATGCGCGTCGAATGACGACTTCGTCTTCAATGATCAGGATGCGTTCCATCAGTTCGAGGCCTCGTTAGGGTGCATTCGGCAGGGTAATGCGCACTTCTGTCCCGGCTCCAGGCGCGCTGTCCACCTCGATATCGCCGCCATGATCAACCACGATGCCGTAGGTCAGGGCCAGGCCAAGGCCTGTGCCTTCCCCAGGTTGTTTGGTGGTCATAAAGGGTTCGAAAATTCGCTCGCTGATTTCCTGGTTCATGCCGTGCCCATAATCACGCAGACTGATTTCAATGCTATGGCCGGTATCACTAGCTCGTATTCGTATCATGCTCCCTGGGGGACTGGCGTCGTAGGCATTGTTCAGGACATTGACAAACACTTGATATAATCTCTGCCGGTCCCCTTCTACGCTTATTCCTTCATCGCAGTCGATGGTCACATCCATGACCTTGCCCGCTTGTGACAGGCGGACCAGTTCACTTGCGTCTTCAAGGCAGCCAACAAGGTCAAATCGGTTCTTTTGTAGCTGGTCAGCGTCCCCGCGTCGTGCAAAGTTAACCAGGGTCTGAACAATATTATTGATACGGCTGGTCTGTTCCAGTATGCCCTGAATTTCAGAGCGCATCTCGGGGTCCTTGAGCTCAGTTTCGAGGTTTTGAGCGAGGCAGGCAATGCCGGTTACTGGGTTGCCAATCTCATGAGCTACACCGGACGCGAATCGGCCGATCGAGGCGAGCCGTTCATTGTGGGCGAGCTGGTCTTCCAGCAGGCGTATCTCGGTGAGATCCTGCAGAAGTACACTGGTACCGATCGACTCAGTTGGAATGCTGGCGTCGTCTGGCGGGGCAACACCCGTCAACTCGGCCTTGAACAACCCGAACCAGCGTGGCTGGCCCTTGAGGTGCAGGCGTCGCTTGTGTATTTCCTTTTGATCGCTACCTAGGAATTCGCCGAGCACGTCGTCCCACGGCGCCGGAAGATCATGTACCTGATTGCCCAGGGCAATCGATTTGTCGATACCGGAAAGATCTTCCATGACACGGTTCCATACGGTGATCATGTTGGTCGAACTCACCGAGCAGACGCCGACCGGGAGGTCTTCGAGCACCTGACGATGATAACGGCGCAACGCGTCAAGCTGGGCGGCAAGACCTCGCAGGTGGCTACGCGATGCTTCGAGGCGCTCTTCCATAAATCGCATTCTTTCGGCGACTGGCAACTTGTGGTCCCGATCAGTCGGCAGGCGGATTTCGACTACGTCTCGGGCAAAGAGTGGTCCAAGCAGCCCCGACAGGTTGCGCTCAATACGCTCGCGTAGTCGGCCCAAGGCCCGGGTGTCGGTTTCCTCTTCAGTCATCTGCAGGTCTCGCTGGGCACGCCGGACCTCGTATTCCGCAGTATGGGTGCCCAGGGTCCTGGCCAGGGCCGGAACAAACTCGCGCGACGAAGCCAGGCGTACGCGGCTGCGATACGGGGTGAGGATTTGCTGCACACACAGAGCAGCCGCTTCGCGTTCAGTAGCGCTTTGGCGGGTGAGCACCGACAAAAGCACAAACAATCCAGCATTGACAGACAGTGACGCAAGGGTAGAGAAGGTCCACTTGTTCTGGCCTGCCATTTCCCATAACGCTGGTTCAGCAGGTATATCGCTCGGCCCAACGCCGCTCAGCAAGGGCAGGATAAGGACGATAAACCACGTGAGTCCGCCCCCGATCAGTCCTACGATAAAGCCATAACGGTTCGCACCCGGCCAGAACAGCGTGCCTATGATGCCGGGCAGAAACTGGGCAACTGCAACGAACGAGATCAGGCCTAGCTGCACCAGTTGGCTACTGCGCTCGAAAGCCAGAAAAAAACCATAACCGGCAAAGACAAGTACCGCGATAATGACCCGGCGCCCCCACAGCAACCAACGGTAGAGATTGACCGATGGATCCGGAGTGCCGGTAGCTGGGAGAATCAGGTGGTTTACAGTCATGCCCGCGAGCGCCAGAGTGCTGACGATAATCATGGCGCTGGCCGCGGAGACTCCGCCAAGGAAGACAAAAATGGTCAATGCAGCGGATCCGGTGTGTCGAGCAATGCCCAGTACATGGTAGTCAGGTACGGTACCCAGGTTCTGCTTGATGGCCGCCCATAGCACGATCGGGATCGTGAGATTCAATACCAGGAGGAAAAGCGGGAAGCCCCAGGCGGCACGTGACAGCGTTCCCGGCGCGATGTTCTCAGTAAAGAGCATATGGAATTGGCGTGGCAGCAGGAAGGCGGCCGCAAAAGACAGAATCAGTATGCTGACCCACGGGCCTTCCCGGGCGGGCTTGTACATCGCCTCGATCGCTTCGGGGTGGGTATCCAGCCAATGGGTAAGCCCAGATACCCCGTCAAAGATACTTGACATGGCTACCATTGCCACCAGAGCGAGGGCCACCAACTTGACCAGGGACTCAAAGGCGATGGCGACTACCAGTCCCTCGTGTTTTTCTCGCGGGGAGATATGCCGAGCGCCGAAGAGCACCGCGAACAATACTACCAGTATGCAAAAGCCCAGCGACAGGTACTGTGGTGCAAACTCCTGTGTCAGCACGCTGGCGGATTCCGTTACCGCCCGGATCTGTAGCGAGATATAAGGCAGTGTGCCGGCCAGCATGAAAAGCGTAACCAGCACCCCAGCGGTCTGACTGCGATAGCGGAACGCGAACAGATCTGCCAGAGAGGTCAACTGGTATTCACGCACCAGACGCAGGATGGGACTGAGCAGTACCGGGCTAAGAATGAAAGCCAGGGTCAGGCCCAGGTAAACGGCCAGGAACATGAAACCGTTAGAATCAGCGTAGCCGACACTGCCGTAAAAACTCCAGGTCGTTGCATAGACACCAAGGGACAATACGTAAACGGCGGGGTGCCGGGGCAGCCAGGGTGGCAGCCACCGTTTCTCGGTTGCGTAGGCAATCAGAAACAGCAGGCAAAGGTACAGCAAACTGCTGAGAAAAAGCCCTGGTGCAGACAAGATCATCAGTTGTCGATCCTGCGTTGTGCCCAGGGAATCAGCACAATGATTACCAGCCACATCAGAAAGGGTAGATACCACGGCAATGCGGCCCGTAGCCACCAACTGGTCACGGGGGAGGCCAGGACCAGAAGCGACAGGCCAAACAGGAGAAAGACTCGCTCCATCGGTGATTTACAATGATAGGCTCATGATCGTTACAAAATGTAACACAGCGATGGGACAGGGCAAACCGAGGACATTTTGCTCAGGAGTTGCCAGGATGGCTTCCATGGGGGGAGGGTGAAATGACCCGGTTGAATCTACTGAAGAAGGTTCGCGAATATCTCGGGCGGAAACGCAGAAAGCTCGAGCCCATCCTGAATACTGACAGGTTGGGCGAGTTTATTGATAGCCGCTCCAGCCTGGTGGCTCAGACCTCGTTGTACGGTTATATCAAGACCCGCGCCGGTACCCGCTTTCCTGATTTGTTCGAGAACGAGGAGTTTCTTCGATCCATCAATATTGCCAAGTGGCAGATCTGGACTGCCTGCGTGTCTGACCTGGCAGTGTTTGCCGGCGGCTTGCTTTACCGGGAACTGCCTGACGCGGATCGTGTCCGCCAGGTATTACGCCAGGCCATCGACCCACTGCTGGTGCGAACGGCGCAGCCATCAGAGGCGGGGGAGGACTTCAGTGCGGCGTTGGAGAGGCTCAACATCCGGATTGCCGGCGCTGCATTTACCGATGCAGCGACATTGGAAAACGCGTTTACGGTGAGCCCCGACGCGTTGGTTTACTGGGCGCCGATCGTGGATGAGCTTAAGTCGCTGGATGAGTCGATTGTGCGAAATTCGATACGTTTTCGCTGGCAGGCGCCGCGACGCGAACTGCGAGAAGCGCTACATTCCGCACGAGTTTTCGATTCTCTCGATAGTTGAACGGCTGCGACGGGGCGACCGGCACGCTAGATCGGGCGTCATTATCAGTTACAGCGGTAGAATAGGCGGCTCATTGTTTTGCAGGCTTTGCACCGCGAATTCTGAACAAACGCACCACCTATACGCTAAGGATAAAGATGTTAAGCGATAAACCGATCAGTCGATACCCGGTACCGACTCTGGAAGAACTGCCGGAGGATCTGCGTAACCGGGTTATGGCAGTCCAGGAAAAAGCGGGCTTTGTGCCTAATGTCTTTTTGACGCTTGCCCATCGGCCGGATGAGTGTCGTGCATTTTTCGACTATCACGATGCGTTGATGCTGCGCGAGGGCGGCCTTTCCAAGGCAGAGCGCGAAATGATCGTGGTCTCCACTTCAGGGGTGAACAATTGTCAGTACTGTGTAGTCGCTCATGGCGCGATCTTGCGCATTTACGCGCGTGACCCGCTGGTGGCTGACCAGGTGGCTATCAATTTCCGCAAGGCCGACATCAGTGAACGCCAGCGGGCGATGCTGATCTTTGCCGACAAAGTGGCGCGTGATTCGGCTGCCTTGGAAGATGCGGATTATGACAATTTGCGAGAACATGACTTTGATGAGGAGGATATCTGGGATATCGGCGCGATCGCGGCGTTTTTTGCCCTGTCTAACCGGATGGCGAACCTCATTGGAATGCGCCCGAACGATCAGTTCTACAGTATGGGCCGCCAGCCGAGGGAAGCCCCCTCGTGAGTTCGCCGCCAGAGGGGTTGCCCTCAATTCGTACTGTTGCGATGCCTGCGGACGCCAACCCCAATGGCGATATATTCGGTGGCTGGCTGATGGCGCAGATGGATCTGGCGGGTGAAACCTACGCTTTTGGCGTCAGCCGTGGGCGGGTCACCACGGTGGCAGTAAATGCCATGACCTTTCACCTGCCGGTGCAGGTAGGCGATCAGGTGAGTTGTTATTGCGCCACCGAGAAAATCGGTCATACCTCTATCGCCGTAAAGGTCGAAACCTGGGTCCGGCGCCGCCATGACCAGAGTGAAGAGCGGGTCACCGAGGGCCTGTTCACTTTCGTGGCTATTGATGCTGCGGGTCGGCCACGGCCAGTCAAGAGAACTGCCTCCTGAGCCTCGTGGAGTCGCACCAGCCAGGTCGATTGGAACGTTTCGCGGCCACCCTGGGCAATGCCGGTCTGCCACCGTTGGCGTCGTGGCAGCCGGCGCTGGTGCGGGATATGGACCTACATATTGCTCGTGATGGAACTTGGCACTACCTGGGTTCGCCAATACAGCGCACGCGACTGGTACGTTTACTCTCTAAGGTATTGCGCCGCGAAGATGCAGAATTCTTCCTGGTATCACCACAGGAAAAACTGCGCATCCGGGTTGATGATGCGCCATTCATCGCGGTTGAGATGGAGCGCCTGGGCCATGCTGGCGATCAGCGGCTGGTTTTTCGTACCAACGTGAATGACGTCGTTGTTGCAGGAGTGGATCATGCAATCTGTGTCGTGGAGGATTCTCGAACCGGGGAGCCCGCCCCCTACATCGGCGTGCGTGACGGTTTGGATGCATTAATCTCGCGCGCAGTGTATTACGAACTTGCCGAAATCGCACGGCCTGCGCCAGCGCCACGACAGCATACCCTGGGGGTCACAAGTGAAGGATGTTTCTTTGCCTTGGGCAGCAACTGTGAGTAATAAACAGGTTCTCGAGAGGCTGGTCGCCTACCTGCGTGAGGAAGTGCCTATGGTGCGCCAGTTCGATGTTCGCTCGGGCGGGGTGGATGCCTCTGGATTGGTTCTCGAGGTACCTTTGGCCATTAATTTCAACGATAAGCGTACCGCCTTTGCCGGCACCCTGGCGTCGCTATGTACACTGTCTGGGTGGGCTATGACTTCCCTGGTCTGCGAAGCCGCAGGTCTCAAGGCGGATATTGCGGCGGTTCATAGCGAGATAACTTACGCCAGGCCTTGCACCGAAGAGAAAGTGCAGGCTGCCTGTGCGTGGCCGGCCGATGCGACAGCCGCAGCCTTCACCACTGCCCTGGCGAGTCAGGGACGGGCAGAGCTCTCGCTTTCGGCCCAGGTATTATCGAGAGGTAAAGTTGCGGTGCGTTTTTCAGCAAGTTACATCGCCCGGGTGCTTTGACGATCCGGGTGATGCATGTGTCGACGGTCAGGCTTTTTCCAGTGCGTTCTCAAGATCGGCGATGATGTCTTCAACGTCTTCGATACCGACCGACAATCTGACCAGGCCATCGGTCAATCCCCGTTTACGTCTATCTTCAACGGGAACATCGGCATGGGTCATGCTCGCCGGGTGGGTAATCATGGTTTCCACACTTCCGAGGCTCTCGGCCAGTCCGCACAACTGTACGTTATTCATCAAGGTCTTGCCAGCCTCGGTGCCGCCAGTCAGTTCGAAGGTGATCATGCCACTGAAGCCGGACATCTGCGCCTTGGCCACGGCGTGCTGTGGGTGGGAGGGTAGACCAGGGTAGAGCACACGCTCGATCTTGGCATGTGACTCGAGGAACTGCGCCACCTGCATTGCGGATTCCTCGTGACGCTTCATTCGCAGGTGCAAAGTTTTGAGGCCACTGAGGTTCAGCCAGCAGTCGAATGGGCTTGAAACCGCACCGATGGTTTTCTGAATATATTTCATTTTCTCAAACACGTGCTCGTCGCTTGTGACCAGTACGCCACCGATGATCTGGTTGTGGCCGGCCAGGTACTTAGTCGTGCTGTGCATGACGATATCGGCGCCAAAGTCGAGTGGCCGGAGAAACACCGGCGTCGCAAAGGTGGAATCAACACCCAGCAGAATGTTGTTCTCGCGAGCGATACTGACCATGGCTTCCAGGTCGCTTACTTTAAGCAGCGGGTTGGTCGGTGTTTCAATCCAGAGCATGCGGGTAGCAGGAGTAATTGCAGCGCGCACGGCATCGGCGTCGGTAGTATCGACGTAACTGACGCTAAGGCCCTGCTGAACAATCACGTTATCCAAAAGGCGCGTAACACCACCGTACACGTCGTCTCCACAAACAATATGGTCTCCGGAGGAAAACAGCTTGAAACAGGCGTCAACAGCCGACATGCCGCTGGCGAAGCTTATAGCGTACTTGCCATTCTCAATGGCAGCAAGATTGTCCTCGAGCACCTGGCGGGTGGGGTTTGACGAACGCGTGTAATCAAAGCCCAGGTCCCGGCCTACTTCGGGCAGTACGTATGTGGCGGTTTCGTAGATCGGTGGCAGGATAGAGCCGGTGGTGGGGTCCGGGCTAATGCCCGCACGAACGACCTTGGTATCAAATTTCAACGCAGTTCTCCAGTTATTCAGAAATTAACGATGGATCTGTCAGGCAGCCCGGCGGTTTTTCTGGGTGATGAATTCCAGTAGATCGATCTTGTTGATGATACCGGTAATGACTCCGCCGTCGACCACGACAGCGACATTGTTGTTTTCGAAAACCTGCTGTACCTGACTGAGCGCCTCGTGCCGTTGGACCTTTCCCTGGAGTGGCCTGGCGACATCGCGCGAGGCATCCTCCAGGGTGTGTTCGCCGCTTGCGACTGCTCGCAGGATGTCCAACTCCTCGATCATTCGTAGATCGCCCTGACCAGAGGCTACAGGCATTTGCGAGATACCGGTGCTCGCCATACGTGCGATGACATCTTTCAGCGCTTCGTCCGGGTCAGCGAAGGCGATTTCCTGCTGCTGAAAGTCGAGCAATTCCTGTACGGTACCCAGGTGCATACCAGGACCGAAATAGCCCATATCGCGCATCCATTCATCGTTGAAGCACTTGCTGATATAACGATCCCCCGAGTCACAGACGATCGCCACTACGATCTTGCCCGGGCCGAGTTTTCGAGCCTCTTCCAGAGCGCCGACGAATACGGTGCCGGTTGAGCCACCCGATAAAATGCCTTCCTGGCGGGCGAGACGTCTTGCCATCAGAAACGAGTCGCGGTCGCTCACATTGATGACCTCATCCACAACTGAAAAGTCCAGGGTATCTACCATAAAGTCGTGACCGATACCTTCGACACGGTATAGCGAAGGGGTACTCCACTCGCCTTTTTCGTGAGCTTCTTTATAGATGCTGCCGTAAGGGTCCGGCCCGACTACGCGGACCGTTCGCCCAGCCTCGTCAGCTTTTTCTTTCAGATACTTGCCAGTGCCGGATATGGTTCCCCCGGTACCAAGGCCGGCGACCAAAGAATCGATTTCGCCGTCTGTCGCCTCCCAGATCTCCGGGCCTGTGGTGAGGTAGTGGGCTTCAGGATTGTGCGGGTTTGAGTACTGGTCTGTATAGAAAGCATCCGGAGTTTCTCGCGCGACACGCTTTGCTACTTCAACATAACTGTCTGGATGACGATGATCCAGATCGGTCGGCGTGACAATCACCTCGGCACCGTAGGATTTGAGCATGTCAATTTTTTCCTGACTCATCTTGTCAGGAATAGTAAACACGCAGCGGTAGCCCTTAACGGCAGCTGCCATTGCCAGGCCCAGCCCGGTATTGCCCGAGGTGCTCTCGACCAGGGTACCCCCTGGTTTGAGCAGCCCGGCTTCTTCAGCCCGCTTTACCATGTTGATCGCCATGCGATCCTTTACAGATCCTGATGGATTCAGGTTTTCCATCTTTGCGTACACGGTCGCCATCCCCGGCTCGACGATGTTGTTCAACCGTACCAGGGGGGTACCCCCCACGAGGTCAATAATGCTGTCAGCTGCTTTCATTAAGTAATCCTGCTTCGTGATTCCAATAACCGTTTCGATTCAGCTCAGTGCTGTTGCCATGCGGCGTCTAAGCGGGCGGGAGATAATCAGCTCTATCGCCCGTTAGTCTTCTACGATTGAGCGCACCGCTTCCACAGCCTGTTGCAGGTCTTGTGTATCGGTAAAGTACCCGGGTGCGAACCGTACTGTTCCCTTTTGCGAGACAGTGCCTAAGAGCTCATGCACATCGGGCGCACAGTGCAGCCCCGGTCGGACACAAACTGCGTGATCGGCATCGAGCATAGCCCCCACCTGGTCTGCAGGCAGATCGCCGATGTTGATCGACAGGGTTGAAACCCGAGGCTGTCCTGCCCCCGGGCCGTAGATCTTTACGCTATCAATCGCACTGAAGGCGTCGATGAGGTGTTGGGTTGCACTGGTTTCGCATGCATGCACATGTGCCAGGGCAAAAGCACAGATCTCGCCGTGGGAACCAGAGCTATCGGCCCCGTGTGATCTACCCAACTCGGCAAACCATTTCTGTGCAGCGTTTAAGCCGGCAATCCCCGGTAGACAATGGGTTCCGGTTTCCATCCGATAGGGGTATTCGTCCGGCTGAAACGGGGAGATCGAATTTACCCCGGTGCCGCCCATACGCGGCGGGCGAATCTCGATATTTTCGCCAACAATCATACCGCCGATACCCATGGGCCCGAAAAGTCCCTTGTGGCCTGTATATACCAGCACATCGATGCCCCAGTCATCCATCGCAATCGGAACGACACCAGCGGTCTGGCAAGTGTCCAGCACGAAAACTGCATCAGTTTCACGGACAACCTTGCCAATAGCGGCGGCATCCTGAAGGGAGCCCATGACATTCGACGCATGGTTGACAACCACCACACGGGTGTTGGACTGGATGCTCCGGCGAATCTCTTCTGGATCGACGAAACCAGCGCTATCAGCGCCGATCCGTGTCACCGAAATATTGTGATCGCGCTCAAAGTGATTGGCGGGGCGGAGCACACAGTTGTGCTCCATGCGGGTGATAATCATGTGGTCGCCCGGGTTCAAGATGCCTGAAAGGGCGGCGTTCATCGAGTCTGTGGCGTTTTGTGAAAAGGTCACTCGGGCCGGGTCGCCACCAAACCCAAAAAACGCCCCCAGCAGGCGCCGGGTCTCGACGATCATCATTTCGGCCTCTACCGCTAACTCGTGTCCCGACCGGCCCGGGTTAACCCCATGGCTGCGGAAGAATTGATCCATAAATTGATATACCGGCTCAGGCTTTGGCAGCGTAGTGGCCGCGTTATCAAAATAGTAGTTATCTTTCATAATCAGGATCTTCCAGGGTTGTCACCTATGGTCGGAGAAGAAATGCTGTTATTAACAGAAGATTGTACTGGCCCGTGCGACAGAGAATTGCGACGGCGTGAGACGACGAAAGTTTCATCGTTGAACCACAGACCATTGTGTTTATGCAAGATCTGTTGCGTCGCCTCAAGATAGGCGCCCGAAGCAACAGCTGACTGAAGCCGGTCATCCTCGATCTGCGCGACGTAAGTTGATGCATTCCAGGCTGCAAATAGTGTGGAGGTGCCAATGCTCTCAGCGATCTCCGTAGGCAGGGTTTTCATTTCATAGCGCAGTATCGATTTGTTGTCCGAGCCGGCGTTAAAGTTGTAGTTGGCAGCTGCACGGCCCAGCTTGTCTTTGAGTACCTTAAGTAGTTCATGTCGATTGACCTGAAAAGGATTCTCATCAGGCCAGATCGAGTTGACCAGTTCCATCCCCGGATCTTGACCTGCTGATTGCACGGCCAACAGGCGGCCGCCAGGCCCAAGACTGCGAATCAGTGGTGCGAGGACCTTTTCAACCTTGAACTGAGCGCTCATCCGGGCACGCCAAGGCTGAGCCGCGACGATTAAGTCGTAGTCGCCCGAGACCTGGCCCCGACGTGGTATGACTGAGTCCAGAAGAAAGCGGTTATCTTCCCGAAAGATTACCAATACCGAGGGTCGAACATAGCGTGGATTTCCGGTCTTCTCGCTGACTTTTACTTCCCAGCCATCTACCAGAATATCGTCAATAGCCCGCAACTGCTCGCCGTATTCCTGTGCTGAGGAGCCCTGCAGGGGAATCTCATGCCAGTTTAATGCTGCAGCAGCCGCCAGGTTGCCCGGCATCAGCCAGGGTGCCTCACTGTAAAACAGGTTGGTGATACAGATAACACTTGCGGGGTGTTCGGCGAATCGATCCGGAAGATTATCAAGACAGAGCCTGACATCTTCAAGACTGATTTCTTTACCGACAACGAAAAACGGAATTGTTGGGAATTTCTGGTGAGTAGCCCGCAACAGATAACTCAGAACAGATCCATCGCCCACCCCGGCGTCGAAAAGACGTAATGCCGGAGGCACCGGTTGGACATGTAGCAGTTCATGTGCAGCGCGCTCTGCAACCTTCCATTTCTCATCGCAGGTATTGACGAACCCCAGATATTTTTGCCGGTTATCGTAGAAGCGAAACGGGCGTCTTTTCGAAGAATCGGACTGATTAGGTGCCGGCGTCTCCACTTGTGCAGCCTTGGCTTGTTGTTGCGTCTTAGTCCGGGCACCACCGTTGATGGTCGAACCCATGGTGTAGGTTCGTGGACCAGGGGACAGGTCAAGCGGGTTCACAGCTGCGCCGCTGCGATGTATAAAAGTCTGTATCTTCTGCACAGTGTTCAGTGTTATGCCTTTGCCGGTGCGCAGGCGTTGGCACAACTTTCCATCGTTGACAGCCTGACGGCCAAATGTGCTTTCGGCCATATCGCAAGAGCGGCAGAAATCTTCGATTTCACTTAATAGTCTGCGGACAGATTCCTGCGGGCCTGGCACGTCTTGAGTCTGCATTGATCTTCCCTCGTAAATGTCAGGCTGTTGCTGGAACAGTTCTGATCATTAGCCTCTGGGTGCACATTTATTGAACATTAATGAATAATCGGCATCCTGTAAATAGTTTTTTCAAAAGTAAAAAAAAACAAACCCAATATGGGCAATATCCTATAAAGACAAGAAAATCGATAAACTAAGGTATAAAATGGAGAAAATTCAGATGTTTGTATTGCTTCGAAGTTTCGGATATCAACCATTCTGATTAGAAGTGGTCAAAAGCCCACAACAGCCCACTCCTGCCCACTTAATTAAAAATCCCCTGGTACAAGGGGATTTCGTTCGATTCGATGGTGGCTACCCTGGCCGGGCGGTACCGGCCGGATGGCTGACCCTTGGTGTTGGCGCGGTTGCACGGGTTGAACATTCTTTTGGTCGCAAATACAACGCCAAAGCATTCGGGTGTTAAACTTTTTCTGACACCTCATCTACTTGAAGATAGGAAATGACCATGTCGAGCTATGAGCTGTTGAAATAATTCAAGGCCTAGCTGAAAAAAACGTGAAATTCTTTTTGATCGTAGCGACACATGAGTGCCCGAAAAACAGGAGAAGTTGAGTGAGTGCCGATATTGAGACGCTGCGTAGAATTTTAGGCGCGAGTCAAGTCATCGCGGTTGTCGGTTTATCGGCCAACTGGTGGCGCCCGAGTTATTTTGCAGCGAAGTACATGCAAGACCATGGGTACCGGATCATCCCGGTTAACCCGAACTACAAGGAGATACTTGGAGAGCGCTGTTATCCCTCGCTCGAAGACATTCCGGCTGATATCAATATCAACATAGTGGATGTGTTTCAGCGTGCCGAAATGGCGCCACCACTGGCGCACAGTGCTGTCGCAATCGGCGCAAAGGTTTTCTGGCTGCAATTAGGGCTTATCAACGATGAAGCCGCCGATATTGCCCGTCAGGGCGGGCTCGACGTGGTAATGGATCATTGTGTGAAGATTGAACACGGCCGCTTGATGGGTGGGCTGAATCTATTTGGTGTATCTACAGGGGTTATCTCAGCGAAACGCCCGAAGTGGCTGGTTTATTGAGGACATATTATGGCTGATCGCGAATTTGGATTCGAAACCCAGTGTCTGCATGCCGGCCAATTACCGGATGCCGCAACCGGCGCCCGTGCGGCACCGATCTACCAGACTACCTCCTACGTGTTTGACAGCACTGATCATGCAGCGAGCCTTTTCAATCTGCAGACCTTCGGCAATGTGTATTCGCGAATGATGAACCCGACCAATGCCATGCTTGAGGAACGCCTGGCAACACTTGAAGGTGGTCGGGCAGGATTGGTAGTCGGCTCAGGCATGGCGGCGCAGATGGTTGCGCTGCTGACCCTGCTGGAATCTGGGGATGAACTGGTCTCTGCCAGTACGTTGTATGGCGGTACCTATTCCCAGTTTGATTACTCTTTCAGGCGTATGGGTATTAACACTCATTTTGTCGATCCGGATGACCCCGAGAATTTTGCAAAGGCCATTACACCAGCAACCAAGGCCGTATATGCCGAGACGATCGGTAATCCGCTGAACAATGTGCTCGACATATCAGCAGTCGCTAAGATTGCCCACGATGCTGGCGTGCCGCTGGTGATCGACAATACCTTTGGCACCCCGTATCTGTGCCGCCCCTTTGAGCACGGGGCTGATATCGTAGTGCACTCGGTGACCAAGTGGATCGGTGGCCACGGTAATTCAATCGGGGGTGCCGTTATTGAATCCGGAAAATTCCCGTGGGATAACGGCAAGTTTCCCGGAATGACCGAGCCCTCAAAGGGTTATCACGGCATTCGTTTTTACGAAACTTTTGGCGATTTCGGTTTTGTGACTAAGGCCCGCATGGAAACCCTGCGTACTTTGGGGCCATCGATGAGCCCGTTCAGCGCGTTTCTTTTTCTGCAGGGACTGGAAACATTACCGCTGCGCATGGATCGTCACTGCACCAATACCCTGGCGGTTGCGCGGTTCCTTGACGATCATCCTCTGGTCTCCTGGGTCAAGTACCCAGGTCTGCCGGACAACCCGTATCATCAACTGGCACAAAAGTACCTACCCAAAGGCGCTGGTGGCGTACTGACCTTCGGTATTCGAGGTGGGCAGGCGGCGGGCATCCGGTTTATCGAAAGCGCACAGTTTTTGAGTCATTTGGCGAATGTAGGAGATGCCAAGACGTTAGTGATTCACCCAGCGTCAACGACGCATCGCCAACTTAACGAAGAAGAGCAGGCGAGCGCCGGGGTGAGTCCGGACATGGTCCGCCTGTCCGTGGGACTGGAAACCTTGGATGATATTCTTTGGGATATCGAACAAGCGCTTACAAAGTCCCAGACATCCTGAGTGCTATCCGGAGCTATTGGCAAACATGGCCTGCTGTCATTATTACCAGTTAACCCCTGGGGGCGATCAGCTTTTTTCGGTTGACGTCAGTAAAGTGCGTTTTGGCCCTGGTGCGATTAATGAGCTGGGCCAGGAAGCCCGATTACTTGGGATCAGTCGCGTGGCGGTCTTTACCGACAGGTGCGTCGCAGAATTATCTCTTTTTTCCGATGCCATGGCCGCTATTCGCGGCGCAGATCTTGATCCTGTGGTCTATGACACCGTTCGGGTAGAGCCTACTGACCTGTCATTTCGTGAGGCTATTCAGTTTGCGGCAGATGATCATTTCGATGGCTTTATCTCGATCGGAGGCGGCTCGGTGATGGATACCTGCAAGGCTGCCAACCTGTACAGCACCCACCCGGCCGATTTCATGGCTTATGTGAATGCGCCAATCGGTCAGGGCTTGCCAGTGCCAGGTAAGCTGAAGCCACACCTGGCTTGTCCGACAACGGCGGGCACAGGAAGTGAATGCACCGGCATCGCAGTGTTCGATCTGCTGGAAATGGAGTGCAAGACCGGGATTGCTTCGCGGTCGATGCTGCCCGATCGGGCCATTGTCGATCCTCGCTGGACTGATACATTGCCTCCGAGCGTCATGGCGGCGACCGGTTTTGATGCAATCAGCC
This sequence comes from Arenicellales bacterium, assembly GCA_050256425.1. Classification (GTDB taxonomy): domain Bacteria; phylum Pseudomonadota; class Gammaproteobacteria; order Arenicellales; family UBA868; genus UBA868. Next base: position 57,055 of record JBBWVW010000069.1, read on the forward strand.
ATGCCCTGGAGGCGCTTACTGCCAAGCCTTTCAGCTCACGCCCGGCGCCGGTGGATGCCTCAGCCCGGCCAATGACCCAGGGCGCCAACCCTTGGAGCGACATGGCCTGCCGTGAGGCTTTGCGTCAGTGCGGCGAGTATCTGGTGCGTGCCGTAAACGATGATTCAGACCATGAGGCACGCCACGGCATGATGTACGCGGCGACTCTCTCTGGTATGGCTTTTGGCAATGGCGGTTGCCATTTGCCACATGCGATGTCTTACCCGGTGTCAGGCCGGGTGTCGGATTTCTTCCCCGAGGGGTATCCTCATGATGAGCCTATTTGTCCACACGGCATGGCGGTAATCGTCAATGCCCCGGCCGCTTATCGTTTTACCGCAACTGGCTGTCCCGATCGACATCTTGAGGGGGCCCGCTTATTGGGTGCAGATACTCAAGAGGTTGTCGCGTCTGAAAGCGGGGAGGTGCTGGCGCGCCATCTTCAGCAGATGATGCAGGTTACTGGTGTGCCCAACGGGATCAGTGGCGTGGGTTTTACCCAGGAACACGTGTCTGGCCTTGCGCAGGCGGCAGCGATTCAGCAGCGCCTGTTGTCAGTGGCGCCGCGGCCAGTGAGTGAGCAGGACCTTTGCAGTCTTTATAACGATGCTCTGAGTTACTGGTGACCGGCCCGTTGCACCAAGGGAACTGAACGGTAGCCTCGGGGCCCTGAGTTATCTCGTGGTTATTGTGGCCACGAACGATTGAGGTGAAGATTAGGCTGCGCTTTTGGGCAACGTCAAGGTTTACCCACATAGTGTTAATCGGGTAAGTTTTCTAGTGACCCGGGCGAAAAACGTTGGAATCGGTTCCTCAATAGAGGCCGACTTCAGGGAAAAGGGCTTTTATCTTACTTATACCCCAGATGAATCATCCTATGCTTACGCCCCGTTCGTTGAGAGCGGTGAGAAGCTGAAATGGAACGTGAACGTGAAACAAGCGGTCCACGACTACAATCTACTTGACCTCAGTATTTGACTCATCGGGCCTGTGGCTGATGCCTCGACGTATTCAGCACGCACAATAAGGATTGTGATATGACCATTGTTATTTCTAATATTAAGGCAACGCCGGTTCTCGTGCCTTTCAGGCGTCCACCAGTGACAGCTAGTGGCGCCATTGGCGAACTACCCCTAGTTCTTCTTGATGTGGAAACTGATGTCGGGCTGACGGGTCATGCCTATCTGTTTGTATTTCTAAAATCGATGTTAAAGCCAACCATGGGTTGTGTGGCTGCAATCGAAGAACTGGTGCGGGGTATGAACGCTGACCCAGAGCAGGTTGACCCGTTGCTGCGACAACGGCTTCGATTGTTGGATATTCACGGGATCCTCGGCCAAGTGCTCGCAGGGTTAGACATGGCACTCTGGGATATACGGGCAAAATCTGAAGAACTTTCGTTAGCTAAGGTGTTAGGTGATCCAAGAGATTACGTGAAAACTTATAACAGCTGCGGCCTTTGGCTCGAAAAGGGGGATCCAGAGAAACTCGCAGACCAGGCCCAGGAGTTACTTGCTGAAGGTGACTTCAGCGCAGTCAAGCTGCGACTGGGTTATGAGACTTTTAAAGAGGATCTTGCTGTGGTTCGTGCAGTTAAGCGTAGTTGTGGTGACGCGGTCGATCTGATGAGCGACTTCAATCAGGGGCTTGACCCAAAAGAGGCGCTTCTTCGCTGTCAGGCACTGGATGGAGAGGGGTTGTACTGGATCGAGGAGCCTGTTCGATATGATGATTACCACGGTTCATCCGCAGTAGCAGCTGCAGTGGATACCCCGATCCAGACGGGTGAGAATCTACTCAACCCACTTGAATTCCAAAAAGCTCTGAAAGCCAAAGCGGCTGACTTCTATATGCTGGATGTACAGCGAATCGCCGGTGTCTCTGGCTGGCGTGCAGCCGTCAACCTACCGGAGGCTGAAAGCATTCCTGTATCTACTCACCTTTTCCCAGAGATCAGCATTCACCTGATGGCCACGACCAACAACGCCCACTGGCTTGAGTATGTCGACTGGGCCAGCCCGGTAATTCGTGAACCTATAGTTGCTTCAGGCGGCAAGGTGCAAGTACCGACGACTGTCGGAAATGGTATCGAATGGGATGACGAAGCTGTAGCACGTTATCAGGTGGAGCAATGCAACTGATGTCGTGAGTACCTATTCAGAGCCCTCGACAATTCGAAAATCACGAACCGGGTAAGTTTTCTCGTGACCCCGGGCGGGAAACGTTGGAAACGGCTCCTCAATAGTGGCCGACTTCAGGGAAAAGGGCTTTTATTTTACTTATGCTCACGAAGTAAGGGATACAGATTTTGTTTGTTGAATTGAGCACGAAATAACATTTGAAGCTAATGAAGGTGGAATCAAATCTTTTTTTCTGGCCCTCATCGCAGATTGTTTTGTTGACGGTTATAACGTCAATGCAAGGCTTGTATCTGAAGGTTGGGCGCTTGCTTACAGGAAATACTCCAAGAGATACGTTCCAGAGGAAGATAAAGCAAGGGCCGCCAAAAGAGGACTATGGGCAGGAGAGTTTGTGGCCCCTTGGGATTGGCGCAAGGGCAAGAGATTAGATCAGGAAGAGGCTCCTATTGCCTGTTGTAAGGTATGCAAGAAAGGCAAAGCCTGTGGCAATTTTTGTATCAAAAAGACTTACAACTGCTCCAAGCCTAAGGGTTGTGCCTGTGATAGTTGAGTCACTGCTTTAGCCTAGCAGGAGCGCCAAAGGTTGTAACGCCCCTGGAGTACTCTAACGGCACTGATAGCCAGCAACAGATCGCTAGGAGAGTTGAGCAGCTTGAGGCGGAACTGGCTGGTTATAGGGAGATGCTGAAGGCTAGTTGATTTGGTTAATCCTTCAAACCGTAAGTCTCACCCAACGCCCAGTAGACGCAATTCGACCGATGCTCATGCCACTTCTCAGGGTTACCCTCAAGCCACTTGCCGACAACTGCGGCGTACTGGTGAAATTCCCCGTTTATTGGGAGTTTGATGGATCGATCACGTTCTACCCATCCTGCGATGTAGCCTTGGTAGTAGGCGGTCTTGGACAAAGTAAAGGAGTTTTCTAGACCACCCTTGTCGATACCAAACGTTATCTTGAATTCGTTCCAATAGTCGTGGAGTTTTCGGCAGGAAGAATCAGCACTTACAGGAGTTGATACCAGGACGGATAGTCCGAGGATGGCTGCGAGAATTGTGGTGCGGGTTTTCATTGTGGTGAATTAAAGCATAGTGGGGACCGACTAGAGTGCGGTATTTTACAGACAACCCAATCCCCCGTGGGTACATTGTGGTGGCCTGTCTACCTGTTGATGGAGCACCGCTCCACCTAGGCCACGGCCACAGCGGGTAGACAGGCTCATACCCTCATCTTACTAAGTAGTGTGACCCCCATCACACCCACCCCGTACTCCTGCCCCACAAGGTGACAGGGCGCACATCTTTGATTTGGATATTGCATAACAATGGCTGCACTGGAATTACCCAGCCAAACATATATTTAAGGAGACAGACATGAACGCACAATACAACGCAATGACAATGGATGAGATGGATCAGGTAAATGGTGGGATGTATTTACCGGGGCGTGAAGGGCCTGTAAGGCCATTGGCCTTTGGGTGGGTTGTTGTGGCTGCTGGTGTTGCCATAGTAGGTGGTCTGATCTGGGGTGCAGGCAAAGTGAATGATGGTCTGGACAAGGTTCAACAAGCCGCCGATGACTCAAAAAAATAGAAAGTAATGAAGGAATTACCTAGCCAAACAAATATTCAAGGGGATAAAAGATGACCAAGCAAAAACAGATGACAGAGAAGGAACTGAATCAGGTATCTGGGGGCGCAGCACGAGTCACATCACATGGAGACCCAGGACAAATAACATACGACGCGAGCATTAACTTCAGAGCGCAGAAACTTATGAACAAGGTAAATCGAGTGTTTTCGAAGAACTATATCCCCGGTGATACTGACCGACCCACAGGCGGATTTGTGAAGGAGCCTTGGTGGGTAAGAACCCGCTGATCTCATCAGGATAGACAGCCCCGCTCACACGGGGTTTTTCTTTATGTGATCCCCATCACATCTCCCAGTTGAGCCACCACCACGGCAGGCGTATTCTTATAGACGTAACGACAGGAGAAACGCTATGAGCAAAGAGAATCTAGACCAGTTCATTCAACAGATTTCAGACAGTGAAGAACTCCAAGCCCGTATTGGTGAGGAGATGGATGCCGAGTCACTGATTGCACTGGGTGCTGAGCATGGCTGTGAGTTCACTGCTGAGGACTTGGCGGCAAACGGTGAGTTAAGTGATGAAGAGTTGGATGGTGTGGCTGGAGGAGTGAAGGATAGTGTGGTTCACGAGGGACTCGGTATTGGTTATCCGATTGGCGAGGGAC
>JBBWVW010000070.1:0-2956 GCA_050256425.1 Arenicellales bacterium
CGACCTACCATGACTTCTCCTCCGGAACTGAAGCTGGACGGAGCCTTCTACCAGCACTTTCAGACCCTGCTCGAAAACCAGATTCCAGGATGCTCGCCGGCTGAAGTGCACGGAATTCTGACCGGATTAACCTGTTCTGGCGAATCAGAAGTAAGCTTTGATTCGTGGCAAAACCTGCTGATGGACTCCAACACACACAGCCCGCACAACGAGCGGATGGGCGATGCCCTCAATGCGCTGATCACCCTGGTCGACCGGGCATTGCAGAGCCAGGATTTCGCCTTTCGCTTGCTGCTACCCCCGGACAGCGAAAGTGCCACCAACCGCACGCAGGCGCTGACTCACTGGTGTCACGGCTTTACCCTCGGGTTGCGGTGGAATGGCGCCATCGAGCCCGATACGCTCGAGCCGGACGCCGCCGAAGCTATAATCGATATCGCGGATATCGCACGGGCCGATACTGCCTCGGTTGCACCTGACGACGAAACAGCCCTTGCTGAGATTGAGGAATACCTGCGGGTCGCTGCTCAACTGATTTTCGAAGCCACACGCTCATCCCCAGCAGTGGCCCAACCCAAGGATTGAGGCGAGCGCCATGACAACTGCCCGAGACTACGCGCAACGGCGCCAACACCTGATGAGCCATCTGGGCGATGGCATTGCCGTGATTCCAAACGCGCCCCAGGCCCGCCGCAACGGTGACGTCCAGTACCGTTATCGACCCGACAGTGATTTTTTCTACCTCACGGGCTTTACCGAACCCAAGGCAGTGGTGGTACTGGCTCCGGGACGTACTAACGGCGAATTTCTGATTTTCTGTCGTGAGCGCGATCCGGTACAGGAGATGTGGGACGGAGGGCGAGTCGGACTCGAGGGGGCCGTCAACACGTTTGGTGCCGATGATGCCTTCCCCTTTGAGGATATCGAGGACATTATTCCGAGCCTGCTGGAGAACCGCTCCAAGGTCTATTGCAACCTTGGCCGCTACCCGGGCTTTGACAAGCAATTGCTGCGCTGGCTGAGTGATGTCAAGACCCGCCGGCGCAGCGGCGTCACCGCGCCAGGAGAACTGGTTGATCTGGGCTGCATTTTGCATGAATTGCGCCTGATCAAACGCGCGTCTGAGCTTCGTGTCATGAAAAAAGCGGCAGCTATTTCGGTTAACGCTCACCGGCGGGCCATGACTCGCTGCGCACCGGGCATGCGTGAATACGAGATCGAAGCCGAGCTGGAATACGTATTTCGCCAAGGCGGTGCGCAGTATCCGGCCTACCCGTCTATCGTGGCTGGGGGTGCCAATGCCTGCGTGCTGCATTACATCGATAACCGCGATCGACTGCGCAAAGGGGACCTTCTGCTGATCGATGCGGGAGCCGAGCTGGATTGCTACTGCGCCGATATCACGCGCACTTTCCCTATCAACGGCCGCTTCAGCGCTACGCAAAAAGCGCTTTACGATATTGTCCTGGCAGCGCAACTGGCCGCGATCGACGCCGTCAAGCCGGGAGCGACTTTCAACGAACCCCATGAAGCGGCAGTACGAGTCATCAGCACCGGACTGAAAGACCTCAAGCTTCTCAAAGGCAGTGTAGACGGGCTGATCGAAAAAGGGGCTTATCAGAAGTTTTTTGTCCACCGGACCAGTCATTGGCTGGGCCTGGACGTGCACGATGTGGGCGAATATCGGCTGGGGGATGCATGGCGTGTCCTCGAAGCCGGAATGGTGCTGACAGTTGAACCGGGCATCTATGTTCCAGCCGAGAAGAGTATCCCCAAAAAGTGGCAGGGAATCGGGATTCGCATCGAGGATGATGTGCTGGTCACTAGGGCTGGTCACGAAGTCCTTACCGATGATGCGCCCAAGCATCCTGAAGCCATCGAGGATCTGATGGCCTCAGGCGACTGAACCTGCAGTGGCACAGCATGTAACCATCGTCGGCGGCGGGCTTGCTGGCGCGAGTCTTGCCTGTGCTCTGGAGCCACTGGATATCGACATCACGGTGCTTGAGGCCACGCTATTCGACGACGAGGCTCAACTCAGTTTTGATGAACGCACCATCGCCCTCACTTTCAGTTCACGTCGGGTGCTCGATGGCATCGGTATCTGGCCTCAGATCGCCGCACAGGCGGGCCCCATCCACCGTATCCATATCTCCAACCGCGGCCACGGCGGCATCACCCGTCTTGATCGGCAGCTGATCGGTACCGAGGCACTGGGCTATGTCATACCCTCAAGGGTGCTGGGCAAAGCCCTGACGATGCGTCTGAGCGAAAGCGACCGGATTGACTATCGCTGTCCGGCAAATGCCCAGCGCCTACAGGTGCAACCCGAACAGCACCGGGTGCAGGTCGACACATCCGACCAATCGATTGACTCAGAGCTGGTGGTTATTGCCGATGGCGGACGTTCGCCGCTGTCACAACTGGCCGGCCTGCATACCAACGAGACAACCTATGACGAGCAAGCCCTGGTCGGAATTGTGGGTGTAGACCGGGATCAAGACCACACTGCATACGAGCGTTTTACTCGCCATGGCCCATTGGCCCTGCTGCCACTGGATAGGCGACGCTTTGCACTGGCCTGGACGCTGCCCGCCGACGAGGCACAAGATACGCAAGCGCTATCCCAAAGAGACTTTCTTGAAAAACTGCAAGAGGTGTTTGGTGACCGCTTAGGCTTTTTTACCCGCTGTGACAGCCTGAAGGTCTACCCACTGCGCCGCGCCGACATTGCAGAGCCTGTATCGGATCGCGTGGTCGCACTGGGCAACGCGGCCCATGTCGTACATCCGGTCGCTGGCCAGGGCTTCAACCTCGGCCTTCGTGATGTAGCACAGCTGGCCGAAGAACTGGCCCACGCCCTGGCTGATGGAAATGATATCGGTAATCCAGCCGTACTCGCTGGCTACGCACGCAGCCGGCGCTCACAGACCCGACGTGTGCTGCACTTCACCGA
>JBBWVW010000071.1:0-4376 GCA_050256425.1 Arenicellales bacterium
GCCAGGTCGCATCTGCTGTTGTCGGTTTCGATTCCGCTCGACCGTCTTGAGGTCTTATTTGCCGGATGGGTACCAAGACACAGCACTCCGATCGTTTTGTGTGATGATAACGATGGCTGGACTTTGATCGCAGGCAATCGATTGAAGGAATTTGGATACTCCTCGGTCAGTTATCTTAAGGGAGGCATCCAGAGTTGGAGTGACGCCGGCTACGAGTTGTTTTCAGGTGTCAATGTTCCGAGCAAGGCGTTTGGGGAGTTTATCGAGCACGAATATCGTACACCTCATCTGCCTGCGCAAGCGTTGAAAGAAAAAATCGACGCTAATGAGAATATTGTAGTGCTGGATAGTCGGCCACTGCACGAATTTCGCAAAATGACTATTCCCGGAGCGATCTGTTGTCCAGGCGCGGAACTGGTTTACCGACTCCCGGATCTTGTAAGCGACCCCCAGACACTGGTAGTTGTTAATTGTGCCGGAAGAACGCGAAGCATCATCGGCGCCCAATCCCTGATCAATGCGGGGATTACCAATCGGGTGACCGCCCTGAAGGATGGGACAATGGGATGGCATCTTGCGGGGTACACCCTCGAAAATGGCAGCGAAAGATCAGCACCAGAGATCTCGACGGCGGGGTTGGAAAAATCCCAAGAGTATGTTGAAAAAGTCCGCCAGAGATTTCAAATCAGAACCATCAACTGCCAGCAATTGAAACTGTTGCGCGAGGCATCGACCGAGCGATCGCTGTTCTTGTTGGATGTACGCTCGCCGCAGGAGTTTCACCAGGGACATATGCCTGGGTCGAAATCTGCGCCCGGTGGACAGTTGGTACAGGCCACTGACGAATATGTTGGAGTACGCAATGCCCAACTGGTCCTGATAGATGATACCGGTGTGCGGGCGACAATGACGGCGTCCTGGTTAACTCAGATGGGTTGGCGCGAGGTATATGTGCTCGAGGACGGATTAAGCGGCGATTCCTTAAGGATCGGGCCTGAACCGTCTCGACTGCTCGGTGCGGATAAGCTGGTCGCTCCGATGATCACCGTTGCGGCGCTGGAAGGTAGGCGCGCCAAGGAGGAGATAGAGATATTCGACGTTGCAAACAGTTTAGTGTTTCGGGATGGGCATCTGCCCGGAGCCCACCGAATATCTCGCCCTGATATTGCTCAGGTCGGACGTCGTGCAGCATCTTGGGATTCAACTGTTGTCATTACCTCTCCCGACGGCACCATAGCCGGATTTGCTGCTGCGGAATTACTTTCAAGTGAACCGCATCGACAAATCCTGGTGTTGCAGGGCGGAACCCATGCCTGGCAAGAAGCCGGCCACCCGATCGAGCAAGGCGCTGATCCGTACGATGGTGAATCAGCGGGAGATGTCTGGTACCGGCCTTACGAAAGAGCCGATGCTGTTGAGGCGGCAATGCAAGCCTACCTGGATTGGGAGGTTGATCTGGTCGATCAGGTGGCCAGAGACGGTACGGTCATGTTCCAAAAAAATCCCAATGCTACCGAAAAAGTGACCTAGCAAGATAAGCGAACCTTGCCAGACAGAGGCCACACTGTTTCTGAAGGAAGGCCGGCGTTATCAGTACGTTGTTATTGATTAGAGTTAATGGGGGAGTAAATGGCAGATTTGGACGTCATTGTCGTGGGCGCAGGTAATGCGGCTTTTGCTGCGGCAACAGCGGCCAAAGAACAGGGCGCATCAGTTTTGGTTCTTGAGTGCGCGCCGCAAGAAGAGGCTGGAGGTAATACTCGATTTACCGCCGGGGCAATGCGATTTGCTTATGATGGACTTGATCACCTGCAGCGATTGATGCCGGATCTCACCGCCGAGGAAATCGGGAAAACCGATTTTGGCCAGTATTCGGAAGAAGCGTTTTTTGATGATATGGGGCGTGTGACAGAGTACCGCACCGATCCAGATCTTTGCGAGGTGCTTGTCACGCGCAGTCGGGAAACCATGTTTTGGATGCGAGACAAGGGTATCCGTTTTGCACCCATATGGGGGCGCCAAGCTTTCCAGGTTGATGGTAAGTTCAGCTTCTGGGGCGGTCTGACGGTTGAGGCGTTGGGAGGGGGTCCGGGATTGTTTGCGGCCTGGACGAAGATTGCCGATCGAGAAGGTATCGAGGTTCGTTACCAGACTCGTGCGGTGTCACTACTGTTTGATGGCGCGGTGGTTACTGGTGTGCGTGTCAAAAGCGCAAACGAGTCTCTGGCGCTTGGGGCCAAAACCGTAATCCTTGCAGCCGGCGGTTTTCAATCTAATGTCGAGTGGCGCGCCCGTTATCTTGGCCCGGGATGGGATCTGGCTAAAGTGCGAGGCACCCGATTTAACACCGGTGACGGTATTCGAATGGCTCTCGATATAGGCGCGATGCCGTATGGAAACTGGTCAGGCTGCCATGCGGTGGGGTGGGAGAGGAATGCGCCTGAGTTTGGCGACCTGAGTGTAGGCGATGGATTTCAAAAACACAGTTATCCATTTGGAATTATCCTTAATGCCCACGGAAAGCGATTTCTCGACGAGGGAGCCGATTTTCGGAACTATACATACGCCAAATATGGTCGGGAAATTCTTTGCCAGCCTGGCCAATTCGCCTGGCAGATATTCGATGCAAAAGTAACTCATCTGTTACGGGATGAATACCGGATCAAGCAGGTCACCAAGGTCAGCGCAAACTCTTTAGGGGAACTGGTGGAAAAACTCGAGGATGTTGACGCTTTGAATGCCCTGGAAACAATACATGCCTACAACGCTTCTGTTGATACCGGGGTGCCGTTTAATCCTAATATTAAAGACGGGCGTTCTACTAAGGAGCTGGGCATTCCAAAATCGAATTGGGCAAACACTATAGATCAGCCCCCCTTCGTTGCCTATGCCGTCACCTGTGGTATTACTTTCACCTTCGGCGGTTTGCGTATTCAAACCAACGGCCAGGTACTGGACGTAGACATGCGCCCGATCCCGGGTCTTTATGCCGCGGGAGAATTAGTCGGAGGTGTGTTTTTTAATAATTATCCGGGCGGAACAGGCCTGACGGCCGGTGCGGTGTTTGGCCGCATTGCAGGGACGAGCGCCGGCGGGGCAGTGTGCAACGAGTAACTGCTCTCAAGACAGAACGAACAGGGCCCAGGGCCAGAGGTGCAAACCCAGATGCGGTAGCGTCTGTGAATATCTGAGTTGGGCTGGTCTACCCAGATCAGTGCGTACTTGCAACCACGGGCGATGGCAAAATGTCGATGAGTGACAGTTGTCTCGCTGCAGCGGTTTATATTTTCCCGATAACTTATTGATTCTTTGTGTCGACGATGGCCGTTAGGGAAAAACAGGGGATCGTCGAAACCCCGACCAGATTTTTGCTAAACCGGGAGCGCTGAGCGCAGAACTCGAGCTAAATGAACAGCGGTCCGGCCGGTGCCATGGGTAATTTGTTGACGACAACTCACACCGTTGGCAATGATCACGGCGTCATCTCCCAGTTGGCGAATTTGCGGCAAGAGGTCTAATTCTGCCATACGCATGGAAATGTCATAGGTTTCTGATTGGTAGCCGAACGCGCCGGCCATACCGCAACAACTTGATTCCAAGAGGCGCGGATGTATTCCCGGTATCAACTCCAGAACTTCCTGAGCAGCAGGCAAGGTGTCAAAGGCTTTTTGATGGCAGTGCCCATGTATCGCCACTTGAGGTGTAGCAAGTGGCTTAAATTGCGGATTAAAATTTCCCGCGATATGTTCCTGGTGTAGAAATTCTTCCAAAAGCATAACCTGGGAGAAGTCGATGTTGGCTGCTGCTTCTAGGTTAAGGGCAGGGATCTCATCGCGCAGGGTTAATAAACACGAAGGCTCAAGGCCAAGTACCGGAATTCCCTTTTCAAGATAGGGGCTCAGGGTCTGGGTCAGTCGGGTGGCCTCCTGCCGAGCTTGATCGATCATGCCGACTGAAAGAAAAGTTCGACCGCAGCACAACGGGCGGTCAGGATCTGATTTTGGAAGATGAACCTGGTATCCGTGGGCAATGAGTACCTCGATAGCATCTTTGGCATTGTCAGGTTCAAACCAGTAGGTGAAGGTATCGACAAGTAATAAAACTGCTTTGCCCTGGGCAGGTCCGAAGACCCGTTCACCCAAAAGGGCGTTGTCACTGAAAAATCGTGGCAGTCGGCGGTGACGGCTGATCCCGATAACTTTTTCTCTTAACCATGGAAGTCCAGGGACCTGGTCGAGTATTGGAAAAGCCCAGCTGCTAAAACGAGCATAGTAGGCATACCGCGGCAGAAAACCAATGATCCGGTCCCGCAGACCCGGTTTATGTTTTTTTGCTCGCAATGCATTGACTTCTATTTTCATTCGGGCCATGTCAAC
>JBBWVW010000072.1:0-2158 GCA_050256425.1 Arenicellales bacterium
TGCTAACGGCCTGGGCCAGCACCCGCTCCCGGTGGCGCTTCAGGGTATCAAGATTGTCCAGTACGACGCCGGCCGGGGGCGCGTTGAAGGCCGGATTGATGGGCTGGGATGCATGGCAGCCAGCGCAGTGGGCGGTAACGATCTGCAGCGCGCGCGCGTCGCTCACAACGCTGGTCGATACCGCCGGGCCACGTGTGGCGATAAAAAATATCAGGCCCAGCGCCAGCAGTACCGCCAGCGGCCACTGCCAGGCAAGTGCCATGCCACGCCCGCCCCCATGGTGGGTATTGAAGAAGTGGCGGATCACGCCACCCGCCAGCACGATAAAGGCGATCACCAACCACCCCCAGGGCGCCCCGCCAGAGAAGAGCATCGGGTAATGCGCGCTCATCATCAGCAGCAGCACCGGCAGGGTGAGGTAGTTGTTGTGCAGCGAGCGCTGTTTGGCCTGGGTGCCAAGGATTGGGTCCGGGGTGTTGCCCGCGATGAGGTCGGCCACGACCTTTTTCTGATTGGGGATGATTATCACAAACACGTTGGCCGACATGATCGTGCCGATGAGTGCGCCCACATGCAAAAAGGCCGCGCGGTCGCTGAAGATCTGGGTCAGCAGGTAGGCGCTGACAATGATCAGTACGAATACCGATAAGGCGAGTGCCGGCGTTGAGCGTCCTATGGGGCAGCGGCATAACGCCTCGTAGATAAGCCAGCTGCCAATTAGAAAAGCCAGGCTGGCGCCAATCGTTGTGATTGGCGCGAGGTCGGCGCGGCCTGGGTCAATCAGAAAACTGCTGGCACTGAAGTAATAGGTGACAACGAGCAGCGCGAAGCCTGAGAGCCAGGTGAAGTAGGCCTCGTACTTAAACCAGTGCAGTTCAGTGGGCATCTGCTCGGGTGCCACTGCGTATTTTTGTATGTGGTAAAAACCCCCGCCGTGCACGCTCCACGATTCGCCCGCCACCCCTTTGCTGAGGCCCGCGCGCGTACGCAGGCTCTGATCCAGCCATATAAAGTAAAAAGACGTGCCGATCCAGGCGATGCCGGCCACCAGATGTAGCCAGCGGATCATCAGACTGATCCAGTCGAGCCAGGGTATGGTCACGATGCGGTTTCTCCTCTTTTCTGGCCAGTGGTTGGGGTTATTGCCAGCAAAGCCTGAATCCTAAACCGATTGCGTTTTCAGAAAAATCGCTACAATCGCTAAGGACTTTATCAGTTTTTTTGAAAATCAATGGAAACAGACGATCTGGTGCTTTTTGTACGGGTTGCGGAACTTGGGAGCCTGACCGCCGCCGGGCGCGATTTGCGCCTGACCCCGGCCGTGGTCAGTTCCCGGCTGATGCGCCTTGAGAAAAAGCTGGGGATGCGTCTTTTGAACCGCACGACCCGGCAGGTGGATCTAACCCCCGATGGCCACAATTTTCTGCAGCACAGCCTGAAGATTCTTGAGGCAGTGGACGAGGCGCAAAGCGCCGCTGCCTTAAACCGTGACAGTCCGGCCGGGTCTCTTAAAGTCTCGGCTCCGGTGGGCTTTGCCCGCTTGCATCTGGCGCCACTGGTCGCGCAGTTCACCGGGCAATATCCGCAGGTGCAGTTGCGCGTGGTGGCAAGCGACCGCTTTGACGATTTTTTTCACGAGCAGATCGATCTGCTGATCCGCATTGCCGAGCTTAAGGATTCCAATATGGTGGCAAGGCGTCTTGCACCCAACCGGCGCGTATTTTGTGCATCAAGGGAATACCTTGAGCGTGCCGGTATGCCGCAGGCCCCCGCCGACCTTGCGCAACACAATTGCCTGCTGCTGCGGTTCCCGGGCTCCAAACAATGGCGTTGGACACTGGTGCATCCTTCGGGTCGCCACGAGACCCTGAGTCTTTCGGGAACCATGGATTCGGACAACAGCGAAGTGCTGACGGCCTGGTGCCTTGCCGGTCATGGCATTGCGATGAAGGATCTGTGGGAGGTGGGCCCATACCTGCGCGAGGGCACTTTGCAGGTGGTTCTAGCCGAGTACCCGCCGGTGTCTTACCCGATTACAGCACTGTACCCCCACAGCCAGTACCTGCCGCCGCGGGTGCGGCTGTTTATAGATTTTCTGCTGGAGCGCTTCGGCGATCCTCCGTACTGGGAAGAGGGCCTTGGGAGCATTGCCGGCCTG
>JBBWVW010000073.1:0-16634 GCA_050256425.1 Arenicellales bacterium
GCCTGGTCATCATTGTGTCTTCGGATAATGCCGCTCAAGCCCACAAAATGCTGAAGGCCAGTGGCGAGACGGTATACCGATTGGGTGAGGTGCAAATGGGTAGTGGAGGCATGGTCATTGACTGAACCCGCGGTAGCGTGCCGGCTCGTAGTACTGATCAGCGGCAGTGGCAGTAACCTGCAGGCAATCATCGACCGCTGTGCCGACCGATTCATTGCGGCCCAAGTGGCTGCGGTGATCAGCAATCAAGCTGATGCCCATGGCCTAACCCGGGCACGCGAAGCCGGTATTCCGGCTCATTGCCTCGACCATCGTGATTTCAGCCGGCGGGTGGATTTTGATGCAGCGATGATAAGCCTGGTCGATAGCTTCAGCCCCGACCTGATTGTTTTGGCCGGTTTTATGCGTATCCTGGGGCAGGATTTTGTCGAACGGTACCTGGGGCGTATGTTGAACATTCATCCTTCCTTGCTCCCCCTTTATCCTGGCCTCGATACCCATCAGCGAGCGCTCGCCGACGGGGCGACAGACCATGGTGCAAGCGTACATTTTGTGACCGCCGAACTCGACGGCGGACCGGTTGTCACCAGCGGGCGTGTTCCAATTAAACCACACGATACGCCCGAAATTCTGGCACACCGAGTGCACACTGTAGAGCACCAGATCTATCCGCAGGCGATCGCCTGGTTTGCAAAGGGCCGGTTACGGTTAAGTGATGGGCAGGCCTTGCTGGATGGAATGCCTGTGTCACTCCCTGACAATGTTCAGGAGGTCTTTTTCAGTCTTTCAACCGAGCCTGAACAGTAATCTCCACCTTCGAGTCGCCGAACAACCGTGGAGACTCGGTCGTGGTCCGGGCTGGGTAACTATCTCTTTCGAAAAAGCGTCGATAAACGCTGTCCATCACGTCAAAATCGTCAAGACTTGAAAGATGAACATCAGCACGGACGATATCCCCGCACCCCAGCCCAAGCTCATCCAGGATATCGACGATCGCGCGCATGACAGCCTCGGTTTCAAGCGCTGGATCCCCCAGAGCTACTCTTCCAGCTGGAAGATCAGCAGCGACCAGTCCCGCCAGGTATGCGTAACGATCGTCAATGACAACCTGGCTAAAGGGTGCGCCCGAGCGGGGCACTGATTTTGGTTGAATTCTGCGGATCATACAACTGCCCTGGCGACGTCGTTGGCCCAAACAACAATCATAAAGCTGAACCGCACGCGCCTGCAGCGTGGCTGCCTCAGTGACGAACGGGAGGATCTATCTCGAAAGCCAGGTCATCGTCTTTTTCGTAGACACGTACGCTGCCGCCCGACGCAAGCTCTCCAAACAGTAGTTCCTCCGCCAATGCCTGGTTAATACGTTCGCGGATTAACCGCGCCATGGGTCGAGCTCCCATCGTGACATCGTGACCATGGCGCGCTAGCCACTGACGGGCGCTGCTATCAAACTGCAGTGCAACATGTTTGTCGGCCAGTTGACTCTCCAGCTGAAGGATAAACTTGTCGACAACGTGTGCAATGGTCTGCTCATCAAGGGCGCCAAAGCGGATAATCGAATCAAGCCGGTTACGAAATTCCGGCGTAAACAATTTGTTGATCACTTCAGTGTCATCGGTACTGTGATCCTGGGTGACAAAGCCTACCGAGCCCCGCGCCATCTGGGTAGCGCCGGCATTAGTGGTCATCACGATAATCACGTTGCGAAAATCTGCTTTGCGGCCGTTGTTATCAGTCAGGGTGCCGTAGTCCATAACCTGTAGTAACAGGTTGAAAACATCGGGGTGGGCTTTTTCGACCTCATCAAGAAGCAACACCGAATGTGGATTCTGGGTGATCGCCTCGGTCAACAGCCCGCCCTGATCAAAACCCACGTAGCCTGGCGGTGCGCCGATTAAACGCGAGACGGTATGGCGCTCCATATACTCAGACATGTCAAAGCGGACCAGCTCAATACCCAGGGTGAGGGCGAGCTGGCGGGTCACCTCGGTCTTGCCCACGCCCGTTGGGCCCGAGAACAAAAAAGATGAAATGGGCCGGTCAGGGTTGCCCAGGCCCGAGCGTGACAGTTTGATCGCGCTGACCAACGCACCAATGGCAATATCCTGACCAAAAACCACGCGCTTAAGATCACCCTCCAGAGTTCGCAACACATCTTTATCGTTGGCGCTCACGGTCTTTGGCGGAATCCGCGCCATCTTTGAGACCACCCGTTCGATATCAGACACGCCGACCGTTTTTCTGCGCTTGGAGGCGGGCGCGAGGCGCGCCTGGGCGCCGGCTTCATCAATGACGTCTATGGCCTTGTCTGGCAGATAGCGATCATTGATATACCGCGCGGAAAGTTCGGCGGCGGTGCGTAATGCAGGCGCGGTGTAACGCACGGTATGATATTTTTCGAACTCAGTTTTTAAGCCGCGCAGTATCTCGACGGTTTCCTCGACACTGGGTTCGAGCACATCGACCTTCTGAAATCGTCGGGACAGTGCACGATCCTTCTCGAATATCCCCCGGTATTCCTGATAGGTCGTTGACCCGATACATCTGACCTCACCAGACGCCAGCATAGGCTTTAGCAAATTGGACGCGTCCATGGCTCCGCCTGAGGCAGCGCCTGCGCCGATCACAGTATGGATCTCGTCAATAAACAATACCCCGCCCTCGGCTTCCTCAAGATCTGCGATGACCGCTTTCAGGCGCTGTTCAAAATCACCGCGGTACTTGGTGCCCGCAAGCAAAGCGCCCATGTCCAACGCGTAGATGGTGCTGCCAATCAGCGGCTCGGGAACCTGGCCCTCGACAATCTTGCGTGCCAGGCCTTCAGCAATAGCGGTTTTGCCAACACCTGCCTCGCCTACATAAAGCGGGTTGTTCTTGCGCCGCCGGCACAAAATTTGCATGGTGCGATCGATTTCACGTGAGCGACCAATCAACGGATCGATCTTACCCGCGATAGCCTGCTCGTTGAGGTTGACGGTAAACACAGCCAATGCGCTCTGGTACTCCTCATCGCTTTCCTCGTCATCGTCCTGTTCGCTGGGCGACGGCAATTCACGCGGCATATCACCTTTGTGGACGATACCGTGGGAAACATAATTAACAATATCGAAGCGCGACACACCCTCTTCACCCAGAAAATACACTGCATGAGAATCCTTCTCGGCAAACATCGCGATCAGTACGTTGGTGCCGGTAACCTCGCGCTTGCCTGAACTTTGCACGTGCAGGATAGCGCGTTGAATCACACGCTGGAAACCCAACGCCGGCTGCGGATCGATATCCTCTTCCTCGCTCAGCACAGGGATGTACTGGTTGAGAAATTCCTCAAGTTTTTCGCGCAAATCCCCCACCTCAGCGCCGCAGGCTCGTATCGCCCTGGCCGCCGGAGGGTTATCCAGCAACGCGGCCAGCAGGTGTTCTACTGTGATGTATTGATGGCGCGCATCACGGGCATTCCGGATCGCGCTGTTAAGGGAAGATTCGAGTTCGCTTGAAAGCATGACCTTTACTCGGACTCCATCGTGCACTGCAGTGGGTGTTTGTTCTCGCGGGCGAAATTCAATACTTCGCGCACCCGGGTCTCCGCCACCTCGGCCGTGAAAACCCCGCAGACACCAGACCCCTCGGTGTGCACTTTAAGCATGACCTGGACCGCCTGTTCCTGGGGCAGACGAAAAATCTGCTGCAACACCATAACCACAAACTCCATGGGCGTGTAGTCGTCATTAACCAACAGCACTCGGAACAGACGTGGCTTTTTTAGCCGAGGCTTAGCTTCCTCGACTGAGATACCACTGGTTCGCTGAATGTCTCTACGCTCGCTCATCGTCATCCGGCATGATTGGCCACAAAATCTATTGCTGTTGTGAATAATATAGGGTCAATGGCAACCTTTTCTCAAGAGGCGACACAATCGCGCCTGACCGCCATGAAACCCTATTAAAACAGAAAACCGGCAGCAGATTACCCTGCTGCCGGTCTTGTTTTTCCCGTAACGTACGATAGTGGAACCTTGACACCCCACTAAAGCGGATCAGCCAGTCGCGAACTGCTCCTCTTCAGTCGAGCCGGCCATGGCCGTTACCGAGGACCTGCCGCCTTGAATCACGGTGGTCACATCATCGAAATACCCGGCCCCTACTTCGGCCTGATGACTGGCAAAAGTGTAGCCTCGCTCTGAGGCGGCAAACTCGCGCTCCTGTACCATTTCTACGTAAGCGGTCATACCGTTGCGCACGTACTCATGGGTAAGGTCGAACATGTGATACCACATATTATGTATCCCGGCGAGCGTTATGAACTGGTACTTGTAGCCCATAGCTCCCAGTTCGCGCTGAAACTTTGCAATCGTGGCGTCATCAAGGTTCTTTTTCCAGTTGAACGATGGTGAACAGTTATACGCCAGAAACTGGTCGGGGAACTGCTCATGGATTGCATCAGCAAAACGACGTGCCTCGTCCAGATCGGGTACCGCGGTCTCGCACCAGATAAGGTCGGCATACGGAGCGTAGGCAAGACCGCGCGCGATCGCCTGGTCAAGGCCGGCGCGGGTCATGTAGAACCCTTCGTTGGTACGCTCACCGGTAACGAATTCACGATCGCGCTCATCCACATCTGAGGTGAGAAGCGCAGCAGCATTGGCATCGGTACGAGCCAGCAGCACCGTGGGCACGCCGCAGACATCTGCTGCCAGGCGGGCTGCGACCAGTTTCTGGATCGCTTCCTGGGTAGGCACAAGTACCTTGCCGCCCATATGGCCGCATTTTTTCGCTGATGCGAGTTGATCCTCGAAATGCACACCGCCGGCACCAGCCTCGATCATCCCTTTCATCAGTTCAAACGCATTAAGCACGCCACCGAAACCGGCTTCAGCGTCAGCGATGATGGGTACAAAATAATCGACGTCACCCTTGCCAGATGAAACCTGAATCTCATCGGCTCGTTTGAAAGAGTTATTAATTCGGCGCACGACGGCGGGGACCGAGTTAACCGGGTAGAGTGACTGGTCGGGGTACATCGTATCAGCGATATTGGCATCGGCCGCGACCTGCCAGCCTGACAGGTAAATCGCCTTGGCACCGGCCTTGACCTGCTGAACTGCCTGACCGCCGGTCAGTGCACCGAGGGTTGGAACGTAATCGTCAGTATGGAGCCGCCGCCACAGTTTTTCGGCTCCCAAACGCGCCAGGCTGTGCTCGATATGCACCGAACCACGCAGACGTACCACATCGGCAGCCGTGTAGTCGCGCTTGACATCGTTCCAGCGCGGATTATCCGTCCATTCCGCTTTCAGGGATTTCGTGTCCTTGCTCTGCTCTACCATCGTTCGTTTGCCCTCTTGATGTTGATGCTCAACCCCTGCCAGTATATGGCTTTTGCCTCAATTGGAGTCAGCATGTTTTGGCCTACATTTCAGGCACAAACGTTAATTGACCTGACCACGCGCAAAGTTTCGGTTCTATCCGAGCATTTGACAATATAATTATTTCAATATTAATTATTAACTGACGCTATTATAGAATCTGTCGACGCATTGACTGAAGGCACCAAGAAGTCATGAGCGTACCACCGTAATACAAGCAGAATCGCCTCAAACAGCTACGCGCTTTTTGCTATGCGGCTCGCCTGGGCAGCATCTCTCGGGCCGCTGAGCAACTATTTTTAAGTCAACCTTCAGTATCTTTGCAGGTTCAGGCTCTTGAGCGTGAGCTCGACGTGGAGCTTTTTGAGCGTCGCGGGCCGAGAATCCGCCTGACATCGCAGGGAGAAGCCCTGCTCGAGCTGGCCCAACCGCTGGTACAGGGTATCGACGGTATTGCCGATTCTTTTGCCAGTGAATTAGGTAACCTCAATTCCGGTGAGATCAATATTGCAGCGGGTGAGTCCACTATTCTTTACCTGTTACCAGAGCCGATCAAACGTTTTGCCAACGCCTATCCCGGAGTGCGAATCAAATTGCATAACGTAACTGGCCGTGATGGCATGGCGATGCTCCGTGCCGACGAGGCGGACTTTGCTGTGGGTTCCATGCTCGAGGTTCCCGAGGATGTCAGTTACCGGCCGATTTTTGATTTCAAAACTATGCTGATCACACCACTGGATCACCCCCTCGCGGGCAAGCGTGCTGCCAGCATCAAACTGCAAGACATCGGTCCCCACGGTCTGATTCTACCCCCGCGCCACCTGGCAACCTGGCGACTGGTTGAAATGGTTTTTGCTCAGCACCAAGTCGATTATTCGGTTACGCTCGAAGCCGGCGGATGGGAAGTCATCAAGAAGTATGTCGAGTTAGGCCTGGGCATTTCCATCGTCACCGCCATCTGCCTGGAAGGTGACGAAAAAGTTGCCCAGATACCGCTCGACCGTTTCTTTCCAAATCGCAGTTACGGCGTAGTGCTGCGAAAGCGTAAATACCTTTCGCCACCAGCACGCCAGTTCCTCGATATGATGGCACCGGGTTTTTCCGGCCACCTCGACAGCACTATTGATGGCTGACGCCCTTTGCCCTGACCGGTAACCTCAAATTTTCCGGGCAGTACTGGTTTATAATTTCCCGGTCAGTCACTTCGTTCTTAGCGTTTCATGCGACCTTACCTTCTCTTAACACGCCGCTCCCTTAAAATCCTGCTGACCCTTTGGGCATTGGTGCTCGCTGGTGAGGCCAGCGCGCAGGAAATTGAGATCTGCTACAACTTTAGTTGTAAAACCCGTCAAACGATAACGCTTTCTCAAACTGAATGGCACAGTATCATTGGCTGGTTCTATCCTGGCGCTACCAGCGCGGCTGCCGAACGTGAACAGATACGCCGGGCGATTGGCTGGATGGAAGTTGTTGTGGGCCGCCACACCCCGACCCATCGCGACAAAGGCCTGAACCTGGAAAAAAATCCTAACTTTCCCGGTCAGCTTGATTGTATTGATGAGTCACTGAACGTCACCACTTATATGCGTCTGTTTGAATCGCAGGGTCATCTGCGCTGGCACCATGTGATGGATCGCGCTTATCGCAGTGGCGGCTTCGATGCGCATTGGGCCGGTCAACTGCAAGAGGTCGCCACCGGCGAGCGTTTCGTCGTAGACAGCTGGTTCCAAGATAACGGCATGCTTCCTTATATTGCGCGCGGTGCCGAGTGGGAAGATCTCACAGATGCGCGTCTCGTGCTTTTTAACCTAGCAGACTGAGTCATCGCGGCGGCGGACGCTTTACCAGCCAAAGTGATAAATACCAAGGGTTCTATCGTGGTCGGACTATCCGGGGGTGTGGATTCCGGGATAGCGGCTGCACACCTAAAACAGGACGGCTGGAATGTCACAGCCCTGTTCATGAAGAACTGGGAAGAGGACGATGACGAGGTGTACTGCGCAGCACGCGAAGACCTTGCCATGGCAACTCAAGTCAGTGATGCACTGGATATACCCCTTCGGACCGTTAATTTCTCCCATGAATACTGGGAGCGGGTCTTTGCCATTTTTCTGCGCGAATACCGAGCCGGGCGCACGCCTAACCCGGACGTTTTATGCAACCGGGAAATCAAATTCAAGGAATTTTTATCCTACGCCCAGCATCTGGGCAGCGACAGGATCGCAACGGGACACTACGCCCGTATCCAAGAGTCCTCTAGCACATTTTTTCTGAACAAGGCCCGTGACCTTTCCAAGGATCAGTCCTATTTTCTGCATGCGTTAGGCCAAAGCGCTCTCGCCCCGACTTTGTTTCCCCTAGGGGAGTTGAAAAAAACCGATGTCCGCGAAGAAGCGGCCGCCCTTGCGTTACCAAATGCCCAGCGAAAAGACAGTACCGGTATTTGTTTCATAGGAGAAAGACGCTTTAGTGAATTTCTCGCCCGCTACCTGCCGGTGACACCGGGCAAAATCCAAAACCTTGAAGGTGAGGTCGTGGGTGAGCACCAGGGTCTTTGGTTCTATACCCTGGGGCAGCGCCAAGGCCTGGATATCGGCGGGCCCGGTGAGCCCTGGTATGTCGCCGGCAAAGATATGGAGCACAACGTTCTGACAGTAATTCAGGGCCATGACCACCCAGCGCTGATGAGGCAATCGGTTGCAGTGCAAGAAATGCACTGGATTAACGGTGCCCCAAAGAACTGGCCATTGCGCTGCCAGGCCAAAACCCGCTACCGCCAGACCGATCAGCCGTGCACTGTGCAATCAAACACCCCGGATCGTATCGAGGTGGTGTTCGATGATCTGCAACGTGCGCCGACACCCGGCCAGTCGCTGGTACTTTACAATAACGAGCGCGTTCTTGGCGGCGGAGTCATCTACCAGACCTGCTAGTCCATCAAGGGCGGCCTTGACGCTATAACGCAAGCCTATGGCGATCTCCTGCCACCGAGTATTGTCCTTAACCCTATTTCATACGATCTGTTTTATCATCATCTTGATTAACTTGACTCTATTTCCTGGGCATAACTGGGTAACCGTATGCACAGAATCCTGATTGCTGGATTTCAGCACGAAACCAATACTTTCGGTGCGACCAAGGCCAAGTTTAAGGATTTTCAAGAAGCGGACGGTTGGCCGGGTCTGCTACAGGGTGATGATGTAATTTCAGGTACCGCCGGTATCAATCTGCCTTTAGCCGGCTTCGTCGAAGCGGCCCAACAGGCAACCGACATTGAATTATTGCCGGTGGTTTGGGCCTCTGCTGAACCATCATCTTATGTAACCGATGATGCTTTCGAACAAATCTCTGAGATGATTCTGGACGGTATCACCAGCGCAGGTCAGCTGGATGGCATCTATCTTGATCTTCATGGCGCGATGGTTACTGAATCTCATGAGGACGGCGAGGGTGAGTTGTTGTCACGTATACGGGTGATTGTAGGAAACCAGTTACCCATCGCTGTCAGCCTTGACCTTCATGCCAATCTCACGAGCCGCATGGTTCAGTTTGCCTCTTCGCTTTCGATTTTTCGGACGTATCCACACATCGACATGGCTGATACCGGCGCACGGGCGTATGCCATGTTGCGCCGACATCTGTCCGGCGAAAACCTTTACAGCGCCATACGCCAAGCGCCGTTCCTGGTGCCATTATCGGCACAGTACACCGGTGCTACGCCGTGCCGGGAATTGTATAACCTGTTATCGATTGAAAATACCGCCAACGCAGTAGTCTCTGATATCGCTATGGGGTTTCCCCCAGCAGATATCTTTGATGCTGGCCCTGCAGTTGTTGCCTACGGCTCCACGCAGGCAAGCGCAGATCATGAGGCAGACCGATTAATCGAAGCAATTAAAGCAAGCGAGGATTTATTCGATAGCGCGCTGCTGTCACCAATCGCCGCCGTTTCCAGGGCCATGGCCGCAAGTGGCGCAAAACCTGTTGTCATTGCTGATGTTCAAGACAACCCTGGCGCAGGGGCAACCTCGGACACCACTGGACTGCTGAAGGCGCTGGTTGACTGCAAGGCACAAAATGCGGTGCTCGGCTTGCTTAACGACCCCGAAGTGGCTGCAAAGGCTCATGCACTCGGAGTCGGCGGAATCTTTTCAGTAGGCCTTGGCGGAAAATCTGGACTTCCTGGTCTAGGCCCCTACCACGCAACATTCAAAGTGCTTGCGCTCAGCGAGGGCCGATTTGCCTTCAGTGGCGCCATGTATGCAGGCGCTAGGGCAAAAATCGGCCCTACTGCATTGCTCAAAATTGTTGACGATACGGCAGATGTTTGTGTCCTTGTCGGCTCCAAACGTTGTCAATGCCTTGACCGTGCTATTTTTACTCATATCGGCATTGAACTGGAGAAACTGAAAATTATTGCGCTCAAGAGCACGGTTCATTTTCGAGATGACTTCGAGCCGATTGCTGCGCTTATCCTGCATGCCGAAGCGCCTGGAGCCAACTACTGTCGGTTAGACGACGTTCCCTACCAAAGGCTGCGACCGAAGGTTCGGCGCGGACCAAGGCACCTCTGAGCTGATTTACCCCAAGAATCGAAACCGACAGCATGGAGCCCATTACTTGCCGTCAGCATCGCGCGCAAGCCCAGCTCAACTAATGCCGAGCCTCCCCAAGCATTCAACCAGTTTGGGCCAAGATCATTGATCGCGAGCGCCAGTGAAAGCGCCACAGCAAAAGCACTGCTGTAAGTGCGACCCCGACAATCATGCCCCACCACAAGCCCACCGCGCCCCAGTCATTTACGATGCCAAAATACCAGGCCGCTGGCAAGCCACAAAGCCAGAAACTCAACGAAATGAGCATCGGCCCGTTCACATCCTTGAGGCCACGCAAAGCCCCCTGAGCGGTAATATAGGTCGCATCGAATATGTGCAGGACAGCGGCTACCATAAGCAACGGTACGGCGGCCTCGATCACCGCAACATCGCCCGTGTACAGATGCGCTATCCATTGAGGTACAGCGAGCACCAGGATAATTGAGGGTAATACCAACAACAGACTCGATGAAATCCCAAGGAAGCCACGTGCCCGTGCCAGTACAGAGTCACCCTGACCCACGGCCTGTCCGACCCGGGCCATGGTAGCGCTCGACAGGCTGACCGGGATCATGAAAGCCACGGTGGCATAGTTGATTGCCACCTGGTGCGCTGCCAGCCAGACATAACCCATCTTGCCCATGAGTAAGGCGATCGCGCTGAAAAATCCTGAGTCCAGTACCAGCGTCCCGGCAATGGGAAGACCAAGTTTTAACAAGATAAAGCATTCGCGCGAAGGCAATTGGAATAAGCTAAACAATCGGCGCACCCGATAGCGCTCAGACACAAGCACAAACAGTGCCAGACCCAGTGCGTTCAGCATCATGACCAGAATCAGATTGAAGGCCGCACCCTCAACCCCCAAGGCGGGCAAGCCCCAGTGGCCAAAAATCAGCACCCAGTTTCCACCGACCACGACCGGTAGCGTGACGATATTGACCACCAGCATAGGCCGTGAGTGGCCGGTTGCCTCACAGAGAAAGCGAAAGGCCATGTAAATGCACACTGACGGCATCGACCAGGCTGCAATATCAAGGTAGGCCTGTGCCAGCGGGATCACCTCGGGGTCGACCGCCATCCAGTGCATCAAGCGTCCCATCTGGCGCAGCAGGAAAAATGCCGCGGCGCCAGTGCCGACGGCCAACCATAACCCCTGCTGGAACGCGTGCCGGATCGAATCGTTACGCCCGGCACCAAAATGCTGGGCAATGGTCGGCGATAGCGACATCATGACCCCAAGGCACGCAAGGAACACGAAGATCATGAAAGCCCCGCCCAGCCCGACCGCTGCAAGCTCAACAGAACCCACCCGCCCCATCATCAGGATGGCTACGGTGGTATTGCTGACCTGGATGAACTGCGTCAGTATGATCGGCAACCCCAGCGTCAACAGACCACGCAGTTCACTTTTAAATTTAAATGTAGCAACGCTCATAGGTTAGCTGCAGGCCTGATCCGGCGTGGCAGCCTCGACGATTTAACCAACCGATCGATCCAGCCGCGGATGATATAGACGCCGCAACAGGCTGACCGCAAAGAAACCGCCTGCCACAATCACCAGTGTTAAGGCCAGCCCATGCGGATTCCACAGATCCATACTGACACCGCCGATAAGCGGTCCGGCAAAAGCGCCCATACCCCAGTACACACCGAATGCCGCCATCGCGGTAGCGAGTTCCACCCCCTTGAACCACTGTCCAGCAAGAATCATCGTCACAGTGTAGACCCCGGCGAAGAATCCCCACCACAAGAAAAGCGTTATCCAGAGCAATACCGGCACGCCGACGACAAACGGCCAGATCAGGGCACCGAGTACCCCGACAAAGGCACACACCACCAACACTTTGCGGGCATCGAAGTAATCAGCCGCCCAGCCAATGGGCAATTGCAACAGTGCGCCGCCTATTGATCCAAAAAATAGCATCAGTACCGCGGAAGATTCATCCAGACCCACACGCAACCCGTACACCGGCAGCAAACTGACACCAGCCAGGTCCTTGAAAGCAACCACAAAGCAGGCAAGTGCCAGCAATGGCGCAACACGTATAAAACTGACAATCCCAAAACCTGGCTCTTCAACCGAGCTGGGTCTGTAGGTCCCGGCAAAAAGCAGTGGCAAACCGGCTAGCGCCATCAGCATGATGCCTGCAACAAACGGGGTTTCCCCTTCGACACCTGTCATAGACAGCATCAGCGGGCCCAGTGCAAAGCTCAGCGCCAGAGTCGTGTTGTACAAACCCATGACCCGGCCACGATGTGGCTCGGGGGTAATCTCGATCATCCAGGTCTCGGTCACCACAAAAAGGACGACACCTGTAAGCCCGCCCAGAAAGCGAATCACAAACCAGACGAAAATCGAATCGGTGCTCATTAAAGCAACGATCAGAACAATCTCGATAACCACACCAGCCAGCAACAGTTTGCGACCCTCGATCTGGCGCATGAACCGGGGAATAACAAAAGACCCCAGCATCACACCGACCGGCCCCGCCATCGCCAGAGCGCCAATCAGCGTGGCACTGGCTCCCCGGCTTTCGAGAATCAGGGAAAGCAGTGGTGTAAACAGGCTGATGGTAATGCCATAAATACTCAAACAGCCGATCAGGGCCACCAGGGCAAGCAGCTGCTGACGGCCCCACAAAGAACCCTCAGGAGATGTTCGTTTGAAATCTCGTGCCATGGATTACCGCTGGATTAGATTCTGAATTGAGATCTGGTCTGACCCAAATCATGATCGCATCAGTTGTCACCGGGCATCGATAGCACAGTGGTAAAATATGCGCAAAATGCCTCCTAGCATTTTGCGGTATCGCAACCAGGGTGAAATACCTTTGTGGTCAACCGCTCCAATCCCAGAAGCTATTCGCCCGGCGTGCCCGGAATCTACCAGAGGTTTGATGAAATGAGTTACCAGCATATTCGCCTACCAGACAGCGGCGAGAAGATTAGCGTTAAAGATGGGCGGCTGAGCATTCCTGACCAGCCCATTATCGGCTATGTGGAAGGTGATGGCATTGGCCCCGACATCACCCGGGCCATGCTACGGGTGCTTGATGCGTCAGTGGAAAAAGCCTATGACGGCAAGCGTCAGATTCACTGGTGCGAACTCTACCTGGGCGAAAAAGCCGGCTCTCTTTATGATGGCGACTACTTTCCGGCAGAGACTCTGGCTGCCATCCGTGACCTGATTGTGGCTATCAAAGGCCCACTAACCACGCCAGTGGGTGGGGGTTTTCGCTCGCTGAATGTCTCACTGCGACAGGAGTTGGACCTTTATGCCTGTGTGCGTCCAGTGCGCTACTACACCGGCGTACCCTCACCGATGCGCGAGCCTGAAAAAGTCGACATTGTGATCTTCCGTGAGAACACCGAAGATGTCTACGCAGGCCTGGAGTACGAATCGGGCACCGAGGATAACCTGCGCCTGGCGCGTTTTTTACGTGAGGAAATGGGGGCCACCTTCTTTGAGGATGCGGGACTGGGCATCAAGCCGATCAGCCCATTTGGCTCCAAACGGCTGGTCCGCAAAGCCATCCAGTACGCGATCGACAACCAGCGCGAGAGCGTAACCCTGGTGCACAAAGGCAACATCATGAAGTTCACCGAAGGCGCTTTTCGCAACTGGGGCTATGAACTGGCCCAGGAGGAGTTTGCCGACCGGGTGGTGACTGAAGAGGAACTCTACGCCGTGCATGGCGGAAAAGCGCCCGAGGGTAAGGTGATCCTCAAGGATCGTATTGCCGATATCATTTTCCAGTTACTGCAGTTGCGGCCTGCCGAGTTTGATGTGATCGCCACCATGAACCTGAATGGGGATTATCTTTCTGATGCTGCCGCTGCCGAGGTTGGAGGCATGGGCATCGCCCCGGGGGCCAATACGGCCGACCACATGGCGGTTTTTGAAGCTACCCATGGTACGGCACCGAAATATGCCAACCAGGACAAGGTCAACCCTTCTTCGCTGATCTTCTCCGGGGTGATGATGCTTGAGTACATGGGCTGGCGCGAAGCGGCCGACCTGATTAACGCTGCCTATCCCAAGGTCATTCAGGAAAAATTTGTGACTTACGATTTTGCCCGGCTGATGGAAAACGCCCACACCGTATCGACCAGCACCTTTGCCGATGCACTGATTGCCCGCATTACCGGTAACGCTGAGGATCTTGCCCGCTACGAACAGGAGCGGCGCGAAACTCTGAAAAGGGAGCGCGAGGCCCGTGAAGCCAAGCGCATCAGTGATCCCATGGCGGCAATGAAAGACTCGGGCCGTCAGCCATCTACCGCAGCCGGTATCATGTCGCCTTTAAAGAGCGTTCCGTCTGAGACCAGCGTTGCCGATGCCATGCAGCGTATGCGAGAGTTGGGGATACGCTCGATCATGATTGAGCCCGATGAAAACGGAGACTGGGGTATTGTCACCCAGCGCGATGTAGTGACCAAAGTGCTCGGCACCAACGCCTCGATCAACGATACGTCGGTGGGGCAGATCGCCAATCGCAAACTTTTCAGTATTCGCGCCGACGCACCGCTGCCGTTGATTGCAGAGGCCCTGCGCGAATATGACGTACGCCGGCTTGTGGTGGAGGCCAAAGGCACGCCGGTCGGCATCGTTTCGCAGACCGACCTGATCCGGGTGGTTGAGGAATTCGACTGGGGTTGGGAGTTGCATCAGTAGATCACAAAACCGTCGCATCAATCAATAATCGATAGGGGGGGTTTCCAAGGTCGGTTAGCCTGCGTGAGAGCGTCTGGATATGGCAGCAAAAGCAGTATTGATCACTCATGGGGGGGATGGCCCCCAGGACAATGATCACGCTTCAGGTATTCTGGCGAAGCTGGGCTATCAGCTTGACTGGTGTCGACCCGACCAGGGTGATGCGCTACCGAAGATTGATGAGTCAGTCGCCATCACGCTGATCTACGGTGGTGGCAAACCTGAAGACGAAAAAGACTGGCACACGAAGCGCTACCCCTGGTTGCATGCGGAGATCGCCTTTGCAAAAGGGTGCATCACAAATCAAATTCCCACCGTGGGATTTTGCCTGGGTGGGCAGATCATCGCCCGCGTTCTTGGGGCCACCATAGAACCCCACCCCCAAGGCATGGGTGAATTCGGCTATTACCCTCTGACCTCAACTGAACAGGGCGAAGGTTTTTTTCCAGATGACTTTCAAGTCACCCAATGCCATTACCACGGCTTCAGTGCGCCAAGGGGCGCTACGATCCTGGCCAGTACGGAGCATTTTGCCAACCAGGCATTTGCCTACGGGAAGAAGACTTATGGCTTTCAGTTTCACCCGGAATGCTCTTTAGAGAACTTTCAACGCTGGCAGCATAAAGACCGGGCACTCTATGACCGGCCCGGTGCACAGACGCGCGAAGAACAAGATCGCCTTGGCAGACCATCCCATGAATCCCAGGCAGCATGGCTGGATCATTTTCTGACCAAACTGGTAGGGCCATCAAGCTCTCAAAAAAGCCCGATTGAGCGGGCGGCAGAGCGCGCACGAACCCGTACTCTAGGACAAGAATAACGGTCATGTTTGATGTTCAAAATGAATACGGCCAGCTACGTCATGTGATTCTGGGAACGGGCCTGGGTATGAAACCCGATGCCGATCCGCAACTTCAGGCAGGCCTGCCGAAAACCAGTTCCATCTACAGCCAACCCGATCCCACGGTGACAGAACGCGAATTTACCGGCGTACTCGAGGCCATGCAGAAACTGAACATCAAAGTAGAGCGGCCCAATCTGGTTGACTCGCCACAGATTACCGATCAGACCTGCCCCCGGGATATTGGTTTTGTGATTGACTCGCTGTACTTCAAGGCAAGAAGTCGTTTCGCCTCACGCAATAGTGAACACCAAGGCATCGATCATCTGCTGGCAGGGTTTGAAAAGAATGATCAGATCGAGGTACCCGAGAAACTCTTTCTTGAGGGCGGCGACGTGGTGCTGGCACCAGGGCGGGTTTTTGTCGGATTAGGTGCACGCTCAAGCCGCGAAGGAATCGATTGGCTGGCCGCAGTGCTGCAAAAAAGAAATATCAAGCGTGAAATTATTATCGTTCCACACGATGTATTGCACCTTGATTGCTGCTGGAACGTTATCGACTCCAATCTTGCGCTGTGGTGTGAGGAAGCCACCGGCCCTTTTACGGATCTCAACGGGAAAAAGCCCCTCATCGATTTGCAGACCATACCCGTCAACCGGGCTCAGCAGGCGGCACTCGCAACCAACGTGTTAGCCGTTGGTCCACGGCACATTCTGGCACGTGATCACCGTATATGTGAGCCGATCAACCGCATACTGGAAGATGATTTTGGTTTTTCAGTGGAACTCTTAAGCTTTGATTGCGTGCCATCAATCGGGGGTTCTTTTCGTTGTGCCACACTTGTGCTGGCAAGAGGATGACCGCCAAGTTGGGGAGTAACGGCGAGATAGCCTTGTAAAGTAAAAGCGCGTTCGGTAGCCGCAGCGCGGCTGATTTGGCTAGCGATCGACGAGGAGAACCAAAAGGCTCAAGTCGCCAAGGGAAAAATCCAGTATCGGTGGCCCGCACTGCCAAATCAGCTTTGTCTGGTGTATATAGTCAGTGCTCAGGCCCAAGATCCAACCTGTTTCCATGAAAAACGAAAGTGACCCCCTACTGCAATCTTTTCAGCTAAAGCACCTG
>JBBWVW010000074.1:0-4069 GCA_050256425.1 Arenicellales bacterium
ATCCGGTTGGGGCTCCAGAACCTGCCTTCCGAACTGCCCCTGCCGCCCCACTGGTGCAGATACCGCCCGCTCGGGTCGAACACCTTGATGCGGTGATTCTGCAGTTCAACTACATAGATATTGCCAGCCGAATCAACTGCGACATCAAAGGGGTAATAAAGCTGATCCGGTTCAAGCCCGTAACCACCGACACTGGCAAGATACTCGCCTGCCGAGGAGAATTTTTTAACCGTGTGTGAACCGTGCTGGGCGACATAAACATTGTCATGCATATCGGTCGCAATACCCACCGGGTAATTGAGGCTGGTGTTGCCTGAACCCCTGCCACCCCACTGGGTGAGAAAGTTGCCATCAATATCGAACTTTTGCACCAGGTGGTTGTTGTAATCCACCACATAGACGTTGCCCTTGCTGTCAGTGGCGATGTCAAAAGGCAGTGCGAACCGGCCACTGCCTGCACCGGGGATACCCCATTTGCGCTCAAAGACCAGATTGCCTGCAACGCTCGCCTGCTTCAGCAGGTCGCGCTGCTGCAGTGTCGACAGGTAATCCCAGCGAAAGGGAATACCACCCGGTCGCGCCTTGGGTACTTTGGCTTTTCTCGACGAGCTGGGACAAGTGCTGATCGGGGGATTATTCTCACTGTTCCAGGTCAACATTACCCGCGTGCCGGGATCACTGGCGGTATCGAGCTGCTTTGCTGCTGACCAGCGCACGGCACCTGGTCGGCCCCTGGCATCCAGGGTGCCGGCTATCACGTCCCCGGTCCAGTACTCGGTGTTAAAGGTGGTGAGATAAAGATCGGTGCCGGTCTTGAGCAAACTGGTGCTGAAAGTGGCGGCCGATGCTGAACCGTGGGTATGTGCCAGGATGTCCTCGCCGATCTTGGCAAAGGCGACCTTGAGTTCGGTCTCGTTATCCGCCTCGAAATAAAGCCCGCCACCTTTTTTGGCGGTTTCTTTAAGCAGAGCCTGGCTGGTATGAAAACCGATGGTGTAGGTGACCAGGTTGTTTTTCGATTCGCTACCGTCAAACTCATCGACATCCGGGCGCAGGTCGATGTCATTGAGTGCCGCAGCTACACTGATCAGCGGGTGATAGCAGGTGGGGCAGTAGTTGCGCAGTGGTTTCGAGGCATTGCCCCAGCCCCAGCCGTCGGTCAGCAGGATAAGAAAATTCTTCTGGCACCAGTGACAGATCGGCGATTGCGCTCCTGCTTGCTTCCATCCCTTGTGCGGCCCGCTTGGCAAAACCTTGCTCAGCGGGAACTCGCGCGGTGCGTCATCCGGATGCAGGGTCAGTGCACCCTGGTACTGGCCGTTGGCAGTGCAGCTTGCCGAGGCACTGTTGCCAGGGTTGCTGGGACCACCAAGACCCACAAAGTAACGGCCCATATGCTGCAGCGTGCCCACCAATGGTGTGCCCCCGCCAGGAGACAACTTGTTGATCGCTGTGTAGATCAGGGCTCGATTGGCATCCAGATCGACTATGGGCTGATCGAGTTCGCCACCGAAGTTGTAACGGCTGAACGAACCCACCCCAACCCGGACTTTGCTGAGGGAATCCAGTAATGCAATAGCGGCACTTTGTGCTGAGCGCATCGGTGTTTTGGGCTGGCCGGAGCGACGCCAACCCATGGAACCCGAGTCATCGATCACGATCAGGATATTGGGCGCACTGGCGGCCGAGGTCAGGATCGGGGTCTGGGCCAGTGGCCCCGGGGCCGCCATAGCGGCGAGCGGCCAGCCACAGGCCAGCGCCAAGACAACGCCGCGAAACAGTTTGCGCACCGAAAGGCCGTTCATCGCTTACTCGGGCAGCAGCGGCGGCATGTCGCTGGCTGGCGGCGCCCTGGCAAAGGCCCCGCCACTGTCGCGATAGCGCTGGCGAACATCGGCGAGCGCCGCTTCGATCTCGGTGAGCGTCGCCTTGATGTCCTCGGCCACTGCCCGCCAGGTCTGAAGTGCTGCTTCACCGACCGGCGCCGGGGAGGCATTGAAACGGTCACGCTCGTAAAGGATCTCGTAGCGCAGGCTTTCAAGACCCTGGATGGTGTGCAGCATCACGGCGACATCTTGGGTTTGCTGCGCAGCCGATAATGGCGCGAAAACCACCAGTGTCGCTAGCAAAACGCTGGCCGGAACACATCTGCCGGCCAGGGCGCGGTACATGCCTTGCATCCGCAAAACAGTGCAACCGAGCATGTCAGAACCAGCCGTGGCGCGGAACCCAGTTGGGCGTGGATGTATCTTCCGTCTTTTTGCATCCCGCCATGCCTTTTTTCAGAAACTGATAAGCGCTACGCATATCGATACGATTACGGCTGACCCCGCCACGCGCAATCGGCTCACCGGTACATTCCAGTGCCGTTTGCAGTTGCGCCACCGTGGCATTGGGATCGTAACTTTTCAAAAGAGCGAAAGCGCCGGCCACATGCGGCGCCGCCATCGACGTTCCACTCATGCGTCTATAAGAACGATTGGGTACCCCGGCATAAATACTGTGGCCAGGCGCCAGCAGATCAACCAGAGCCGAATGGTTAGAAAAAGACGACAAACCATCGGTCTTGGTCGAACTGCCCACGGCAACCGCATTGCTGATGCACGCCGGATAACTGATGTAGCCGTTCATACCGCTGTTACCGGCAGCAATCACCACAGCAATTCCGGCGCTCGTCAGGCGGTTGATGATCGAAGCGATCGCCGGGGCACGGCTGTCGCAGGCGGTGGAGTAATAACCCCCGCCCAGACTCATATTGACAGCGGCAATATCCAAAGTATTACGCAGGCTGTAAACATACTCCAGGCCGCGTACCTGATCGGAGCTATAGGACATCACGCAGGGTGCGTATCCGCCGCACCAGTAACTGCTGGTGAACTTGGAGAATACCTGCACCCGGATAATTCCGGCTTCGCGGGCCACACCGCGCAGCGAGCCGTCATCCCCAGCCGCAATGGTGGCAACGTGAGTGCCATGGTCACAGCCACCTATCGTTGTCGGGCAATTACTGCCAGCGGACAAACCGGTTCGCGACGATACGCCGCCGCCACACAATGACTGCGAGGGGTAATACCAGTAACTGCTCGAAAAGCACGCGCCTGCAACCACACGGCCTTTAAGCATGGTATCGTGATTGCTTCCGGTATCGAGGATTGCAACTGCCTGACCCTTGCCCCGCAGTGCTGGTGTCATGCTCCACAACCGATCGGCGCGAATCACATCCGTGCTGTCGTTCAGCATCGGTGCCGCGAGGGAGTCCTCCTGCACACTGACCACGGCAGGATCCACAAGCACTTTGCGCAACTGCTCGCGGTTGACCTCGAGGGTGATGAAAGGGATATCTTTGAACTGCCAGAGCACGCCTTTGCCAGCAGCAGCAAAGACCCGTCCCAGCACGGCGCGCTGTACTTTGGCCATGTCGGCCGCCTGCGCTGCAATGTCCGCGCCGGATAGCTGGTGCGGCGCTACCATGTCGAAATCGATACCCACCATGACCCGCAGCGTCTTGCCGTCCTTAATACGCTCGAGCAGCATGCGCCCGGGACCATCTTCATCGGGCCCCGGCGCCATGCGGGTAAATACCACGATCGGGTTGCCTTTGGCCGCTGGCGGCAGTTCATCCGCAACGCCGAACTGGGGCACGAGCGCCCCGACAACCCAGGTTGTGAGCAGAACCGTCTTACCCAATTTGCGCCCAAATCGCATTGTCGACTCCTCTTCCAAAATCGCCGGGGTTGCAGGTCACAGACCCAGCTAGTTTTTCAGTATGGGCCGGTAGTTGTGCATTTTAATGTGACCGCCGTCACATCATATCGCCATTGATGGGGCGCCGTGCTCCGACGGGTGCCACGGTTTTTCGCCCAACTAAACAAGGCGTACACCGATACAACGGCAAAAAGATCAGGATAATCCACCCTTAATCCTAGTTC
This sequence comes from Arenicellales bacterium, assembly GCA_050256425.1. GTDB lineage: Bacteria > Pseudomonadota > Gammaproteobacteria > Arenicellales > UBA868 > UBA868. Next base: position 3,930 of record JBBWVW010000074.1, read on the forward strand.
AGGCCGGCAATGCTCCCAAGGCCCTCTTCCCAGTACGGAGGATCGCCGAAGCGCTCCAGCAGAAAATCTATAAACAGCCGCACCCGCGGCGGCAGGTACTGGCTGTGGGGGTACAGTGCTGTAATCGGGTAAGACACCGG
>JBBWVW010000075.1:0-1883 GCA_050256425.1 Arenicellales bacterium
TAATCTCGCCGGGAATCTTGAGGCCGACCGCAACATTCGCGAGCGTCATGTCAGCGCGACAAAGAACCTGATCGGACGGGTCGGCGCTCTGGTGGTCGAAGAAAGCATCCAGATGCATGGCGGCATCGGCATGACGGATGAATATGCGCTTTCGCACTTTGCCCGACGCCTGACGATGATCGATCATCTTTTTGGAGATGTAGATCATCACCTGGAACGTTTCATCGCGCTCAGCGCGGCCTGATCCATGGGCGAGGCAATGCATCGGACCGAGCCGCTGGCGCTGTCGCGCCTGTTGGGCTTTTGTGTAGAGGTCTACCCCGAACGCAAGCAGGCACATTGTGTGCTGGACGCCACCGAAGTGCATGTAAACCGCAGTGGCGTGGTACATGGCGGTATATCGGCAACGTTGCTGGATACGGCCAGCGGCGTCACTGCAAGCCTGACCGTGGATGACAGCGGGCTCGCCCCGTTTACCACTGTTTCGCTGAACATCAACTATATAGCCCCTGCGCGCCCCGGTATGTTACGCGCCGAGGGTCGCCTTACCGGCGGCGGACGGGTGTTGACCTTTGTTGAAGGTACGTTGACTGATTCCGAGGGCCGGTTGATCGCTACCTCCACCGGCGTGTTCAAACGTTTGCGCCAGCGACAGCGGGCGACATCATGAGCAAGCGCTTTAGACGCGCGCGAAATCGATACCGCATTGTGCAGGCAGTCGCTGCGCAATACCGTCCGCTCGTTACGTAGTGAAACGACCGATCTGGTGCCTCTGGAGCTGGAGAACCTGGATATCGACATTCAGGCGCTGATCAAACAGCCTTTGGCAAAGTTGGGGCGCACAGTTGGGGCGCAACGCCTGACAGCACACATGGGGCCCTGTCGACTGAGCACGCGTTTGGTTTTGCCTACAAGGCCCGGCCCATGATCGAGATCATTGCGCGTGTCGAAGCTAGTCAGCATTTGGCACTTTACTGTCTGGATGACGCTCTCTGATAACCTTGGAAGGGATAATGATGCAAACCCGGATACATGATTTTCTCAGCGAAGCGGTCACAACCAAAGGCGCGGAACAGGCCCTGATCGATTTTACAGATCGCACGTATAGCTGGGACGACCTGCAAACTGCGGTCGATGACGCCGAAACTGAGTTGAAAGCGATTGGGCTACGCCCCGGTGACCGTGTCGTGCTGGTCTTCGAAAACTGCATCTCAGTCGCGGCTTTTATTTTTGCCGCAAGTCGTATGGACGCCATTGTCGTAGTCGTGAATGCCCGGCTGACCGGGGCGGAGTTGGAAAGGGTAATTGCCCATAGTGACCCAAGCATTGTTGTTTTTTGCACACAAGCCTCCGACACGGCTCAGGCGCATGGTGTCGAATGTAGTGCAACCAAGGTGTACGGCGCCTTTGTAGAGGTGGCGATATTTAAACGCGCGAGCAGCACGCCTGAACCGGTTTTTTCCGCACCGTCCGAACAGGTTGCAATCCTGCTTTACACCTCGGGTACGACTGGGGCGCCAAAGGCGGCAATGCTGACCCATGGAAACCTGATCGCGGCGGCCCATGCCTCGGCCAAGGTGCGGGACATGGTCGCTACCGATATGTGTTACCTGGCGTTGCCACTGTCGCATATTTTTGGTCTGGTCACCTTTCTCGCGGTGTGTTCGGCCAAAGCGGCGATGCGCCTGGAGGCCAAATTCTCTGTCGATCGGCTGTATGACGCCCTACAAAGTAATGTGACTCATCTGCCGGCGGTACCGCAGATGCACGCGCATCTGTTTCACTATGTGCGCGAACAAAACAAACCCGCCTGCAACCGCGGCGTGCTGCGCTACGTCTCCTCTGGCGGTGCGCCGCTGGATCCTGTCTGGAAACGTGAAGCC
>JBBWVW010000076.1:0-2198 GCA_050256425.1 Arenicellales bacterium
GGCCATAGTCGGAAACCCACCAGTCGTTTGATAATACAGAATCAGAGCTGTCTTGACAGGCGCCATTAACATAAAGGCCTCAGCCACTTGAACCCGAGCCGTATACTTGTTGTATTGCGGGATGGCGATAGCGGCAAGAATGCCGATGATCGCAATGACGATCATCAGTTCGATAAGGGTGAAGCCTTTCTGTTTCACCTCTTCTTACTTTTTGTCAGACTCAGGAATGCATCAACCGATATGCCGGACCCAGGCATAGCGTCTGGCCACTGCGGTGCTGGGATTCTGGCTGGACTTCATGAGGCTATTCATTTTCGGCCGACTTGATGGCGGGTACCGTCGCTACGACCACCTGATTACGGCCCCTGTCTTTTGCCTGGTAACACGCCTGGTCCGCACGGTGGTACAAATCATCGAGCGTTTCGCCACGAATCTTCTCTGCCACACCAAAAGACCCTGTCACTGTCAGTATTTCAGCGCCGGTTTCAACTTCTGTGCTCTGGAGCGTGGCACGCAAACGCTCCGCTACGCTATGCGCCTCTTGCAGGCTATTTGTCCGCAGGAAAACGCCAAACTCTTCCCCGCCAAGCCTGCCAACGAGATCGGGCTCACGCTCTCCCACAGTCCGAACGGATCCCTGCAGCAATCTACCCACCAGTTCCAGCACCTGATCGCCGACTCCATGCCCATAGGTATCATTGATATTCTTAAAATGATCTAAATCTATCTGAATAAAGTAGACCCCTTCTTCATATCTCTGAAGCAGGCCTTGGGCTCTTGCGAAGAACGTTCTTCGATTCAGAATGCCGGTCAAGCCGTCAGTATTGGCGAGACGTACCAGTTCTGATTGATACTCACGTACTCGCCCAAGCAGTCCATTGAGCGCATCTGTCAATTCGCCAATTTCGTCTTTCGTCAGCTTTTTAATGAGCTCCTGTTTGGTTAAATCTTTCGAGATATCACGCAAATTCTTAATAAGAAAACCAACTGGATACCCGACCACACGATGAAATACGATGCCACTTCCGATAAGAAAAATCAGCATGAAGATCGCCATCGCCAGTGCACCGACCTGAAGTTCCCTGGAGACCTCTTCATTGACCCATTGGCGACTTACAAAAAACCGAAGATCCCCGCCATCGGCCAGCACATCGGGGTATTCAAGAGGGTATTTTTCCTCTTTGATGATCTCGCAAGGCAGCGGAGGCCAACGGTAGGATTGACCAGTAGAGGCGCTCATCTCAACACACAGTATAAAAGGGAACATCGCAAAGATTCCTAGTGTGTCATTCACTTGGCGATCGTTAGTTTCAACCGCTGCATTTAACACGTCAACCACACCAACCACGGCGGTTGCCAACTGGGCGGATGCCACCCCCTCGTAATAGCCCTGCCTGTAGTTCTTGTAGGTAAGCAGTCCTGCTACGCCCAGGAGGAACGCCATGACAGCGAATAGAAGAACAAACTTTAGGAATATCCCAAGTCTCACTGCAGACAGACCTAGCGATTTAAAAGGGCAACACCAAGATTCAACTGATCCGGTTACATCCCCATCATTTTCTCTACAGCCGGACGATTATTCATGATGACCTCGACAATCCTGTAACTACCATCCACGGGGACCGTGAGAAAATCTGCCGTGATGCGGTCACCGTTTTCAGTCACTACCTCAGAGCAGACAAAAATTGCGCCATCCTTGTAAGGCACGATCATAGGGTGCACATTTGCACTGTAACCACCAACCAGTTCGTTGGTCTGGCGATCAACAAAAAAGAACTTGCCTGAATCATCAGCCCGCTCTTTAACCCATTTTGCCAGGGTCATCTGCACCTTGGCTTTGATTTCTGCCGACACTTCCTCGCCAGCAAGTGCTCCACTGTGGGTCGTGAGGGCGAGAACAATAGCCACACTCCCCGCGGTCAGAACTTGTTTCAATGTCTTCTCATAACATTTTTTTGTGATCTGCATAAATCTCTCCTTTTGTTTCCTGGCACACGTTGCAAAGTGCACCTGAAGCGTATCATCATCTCTATGCACGCGCGATATCTCTTTAATTTAGCGCTGAAACTATAGCTTTTTAGGAAAGACTAAGTCGATTGAAAAGATAGAAACGAACCGTTAACCACAGGTTAATTGTTAATCGCCGGGCAGGGCCTCCTGATCTGCCACGATGGTGTCTTTAAGGAGGGTCGTTATGG
>JBBWVW010000077.1:0-7375 GCA_050256425.1 Arenicellales bacterium
CCGGTTCAGGCGTGCTGCTCGCGCGTTTAAATATCGCCACCTCTACAAAGGCGCCGTACACCTTGGTTGCACTACATTCGACACCATGCGCCTGAGCCGCGTCGGAGGCTTGTGTGCAGAAAACAACGACGCTTGGATCACTATGGGCAATTATCCTTTCCAGCTCCGCCCGGGTCAGCCGCGCATTCACGACTACGACAATAGCGTCCATGCGACTTGCGGCAAAAATAAAAGCCGCGACTGAGATGCAGTTTTCAAAGACCAGCACGACGCGATCACCGGGGCGTAGCCCAACCTCTTTCAACTCAGCTTCGGCGTCATCGACCGCGTATTGCAGGTCGTCCCAGCTATACGTGCGATCTGCAAAATCGATCAGGGCCTGTTCCGCGCCTTTGGTTGTAACCGCTTCGTTGAGGAAATCATGTATCCGGGTTTGCATCATTATCCCTCCCAAGGCTGTCAGACAGCGTCGTCCAGACGGCCAAGTGCCAAACACGCGCCCATTTCGACACGCCCAATGATCTCGGTCATGGGCTCGACTTTGTCGACAAAACCAAACGCGGGCCCGGTCGACAGGCTCCCATGTGAGATGTCACCCGTTGCACAGGCATTGCGCCCAACTGCGCCAAAGGGTGTTTGATCAGCACCTGAATGTCGATATCTGGGTTCTCCAGCTCCAGAGGGGGCAGATCGGTCGTTTCACTAGGCAACGAGCGGACGGTATTGCGCAGCGACTGCCTGCACAATGCGGTGTCGATTTCGCGCGCGTCGAAAGTGCTTACTCATGATGTTTCCCCCTGTCGCTGGCGCAAACGTTTGAACACACCGGTGGAGGTAGCGATCAGTCGACCCTCGGAATCAGTCAACGTACCTTCAATAAAGATCAACACCCGTCCGCCGCCGGTAAGGCGACCCTTGGCGCGTAACATACCGGGGCCCGCGGCGGCTATATAGTTGATGTTCAGCGCAACGGTGGTGAACGGGGCGAGCCCGCTGTCATCCACGGTCAGGCTTGCAGTGACGCCGCTGGCCGTATCCAGCAACGTTGCCGATATACCGCCATGCACCACGCCACTGCGGTTTACATGCACTTCGGAGGCGTCCAGCACACAATGCGCCTGCTTGCGCTCGGGATAGATCTCTACGCGAAAGCCCAACAGGCGCGACAGCGCCAACGGCTCGGTCCGATGCATTGCCTCGCCCATGGATCAGGCCGCGCTGAGCGCGATGAAACGTTCCAGGTGATAGTCCACATCTCCAAAAAGATGATCGATCATCGTCAGGCGTCGGGCAAAGTATGAAAGCGCATATTCATCCGTCATGCCGATGCCGCCATGCATCTGGATGCTTTCTTCGGCCACCAGGGCGCCGACCCGTCCGATTAGGTTCTTGGTCGCGCTTACATGACGCTCGCGAATGTTGCGGTCGGCCTCAAGGTTCCCGGCGAGATTGACCACCGCAGACCGCGCCTGTTCGATCTCGATCAGAACATCCACCATGCGATGTTGCAGCGCCTGGAATTTTCCGATCGGCACACCAAACTGCTTGCGTTCCTTCAGGTACTCCACAGTCAGCACCTTGGCCGCCTCCATGGCCCCGACCGCTTCGGCGCAAACCGCCAGGGTCGCGCGGGCGGTTGCCGTCTCGAGCGCAGCAAATGCACTGCCTGCCTTTCCCAGCCGGTCGCTTTCGGCAACCCGCACATTGTCAAAGACGATCCGCGCGCCCGAGGTGTCGTCTACATTGTGATGGTCGATACAGGTCACGCCTTTGGAGGCAAGCGGCACAAGGAACAAGGAAATCCCCACCTCATCATCCTTTGCGCCGTCTTCCCGTGCAGACACCACCAATGTTTCGGCCTGAGCCCCGTTGATCACATGAGTCTTGGTGCCATTGAGGACAATCTGGCCGCCATCTGCCTGTGCGGTGGTGTGGACACGGCTCAGGTCATATCTCGATTGCGGCTCAGCATGGGCCAGCGCCAGAACAGTGGCACCACCGATCACCTGCCCGATCAGGGCTTTCTGTGATGCGTTGCCGAGCTCAGCCAGCAAACCCCCGGCGAGAACAGACGAGCCCACTACAGGTTCGATCGTGCCTGCGCGCCCCAACTCTTCGAAGACCACCAGCAGGTCGAACCCCGTGCCGCCAAAGCCGCCGTCATCTTCGCTGAACATCGCACCGAGGATGCCCAGCTTGGCCAGTTCGGTCAGGATATCAGCATCATAGGCCGCGCCGGAGGCGATCAACTTGCGACGCGCCTCGTGGTCATAGCGCTCGCTAAGAAACCGCTGCAGCATGTCGCGTAACATGGCCCGTTCTTCTGTCAGGTTGAAATCCATGTCTACCCGCCTTTCAGAGTTCGAGGATTGCTTTGGCAATGATCGTGCGCTGAATTTCATTGGCGCCGCCGAAGATCGACAATTTACGCATGTTGAAATAAGTCGGCGCGGCTGAAGGTGCGTGCTCTGGCCCAAGCGGGTCGGTGTTATCGCCACCTTCCAGGAACTCGGGCAGATAGGGCATCGCGTCAGGCCCTGCCGCGCGGCGCAACAGCGACGTCAGTTCCTGGCGCAAGACCGTGCCCTTGATCTTGAGCATCGAGCTTTCGGCCCCTGGCGCTTGTCCTTTGGCGGCAGCGCTCACCACCCGCAGGTTGGTTGTGCGCATCGCCATCAGGTCGATTTCCACCTGCGCCATCCGGGCTGCAAAATGCGGGTTTCGGTCCAGCGGCCTGCCCCCGGCCATGGTATGCGCGGCGACATGTTTGAGCGTGGCCAGTGCCGCATCCGAAAATCCCACGCCGGCAATGTTGGTGCGCTCGTGGGTCAGCAGATATTTGGCATAGGTCCAGCCCTTATCCTGTTCGCCCACCAGGTTTTCGGCCGGCACACGCACATTGTCGAAGAAAATCTCGTTCACCTCCGCCTGGCCATCGATCAGTACGATGGGTCGCACGGTGACGCCGGGCGTTTCCATATCGATCAGCAAGAAGGAAATGCCTGCCTGTTTCTTCACATCGGCACTGGTACGCACAAGGCAGAAGATCCAGTTCGCGTGCTGGCCCAGCGTAGTCCAGGTCTTCTGGCCGTTAACGACATAATGATCGCCATCCAGCACCGCGCGGGTTTTCAGGGCGGCAAGGTCCGACCCCGCGCCCGGCTCGGAATATCCCTGGCACCACCAATCCGCGCCACTCAGGATGCGGGGCAGAAAGCGCTGGCGTTGCTCCTCAGTGCCAAAGGCCAGTAGAACCGGCGCCAGCATCGTCAGGCCAAAAGGTACCAGACGCGGTGCGTGAGCCAGACACGTCTCTTCTTCAAAAATCTGACGCTGCACGGCATCCCATTCTGCGCCGCCATATTGCTTGGGCCAGTTGGCCGCCAGCCAGCCACGCGCGTTCAGCATGGCGCTCCATTCTTCCGTGTCGCCCTTGACCAGGCGTTTGCCCAGGCGCACTTTCTCACTGATACGAGACGGTAGATTTTCTGCCAGAAATGCGCGTACTTCCTTGCGGAATTCTTGCTGTTCCTGGGTATAGCTTAAATCCACGCTCAGGCCTCCTCAGAAAATCTCGAACAGACCAGCAGCACCCATACCGCCACCGATACACATCGTCACCACACCCAGCTTGGCACCGCGACGTCTGCCTTCGATCAGAAGGTGTCCGGTCATTCGGGCACCGGTCATGCCAAAGGGGTGGCCGATCGCGATGGAGCCGCCGTTGACGTTGCAGACATCGGGGTCGATCTTCAGATGATCCCGGCAATAAAGGGCCTGGCTGGCAAAGGCTTCGTTCAACTCCCACAGATCGATATCGTTGACCTTCAGTCCGTGACGCTCCAGCAAGCGCGGGACGGCAAAGACCGGGCCAATACCCATTTCGTCGGGCTCGCAACCGGCGGCGACAAAGCCCTTGAAAGCGCCCAGCGGTTCGATCCCTTCGCGTGCGGCCACATCGGCATCCATCACCACCAGCGCCGCCGCGCCATCTGACAATTGCGAGGCGTTTCCAGCCGTCACGAAGTACCCATCGCCCTGCACCGGGGCCAGCCCGGCGAGCGCCTCAAGCGTTGTGTTTGGGCGGTTGCAGTCGTCCATGCCAAAGGTGACCTCCTTGCGGGTCACCTCGCCGGTTTCCTTATCCTTGAAAGCCTGGGTGACGGTAATCGGCACGATTTCGTCATCCAGTTTTCCGGCGGACTGCGCGGCGGCGGTACGCTTCTGGCTCTGCAGCGACAGTTCGTCCTGCGCCTCGCGGCTGACATCGTAGCGTTTGGCGACGATATCGGCGGTCCGGATCATCGGAAGATAGATGTCCGGTTTATTCTGGACAATCCAGCTTTCCTGCGCCTGCGGCGGGCGGCTGGGAGGCATCTGACTGATGCTCTCGACCCCTCCGGCAATCGCCGCCGGCGCGCCTTCGTGCACGATCGCGTGCGAGGCCATCGCTACCGCCTGCAGACCGGACGAGCAGAACCGATTCACCGTGGTTGCCGCCACGGTGACAGGCAATCCGGCCCGGATCACCGCCTGACGGGCGATGTTACTGCCAGTCCAGCCCTCGGGATAGCCACAGCCGAGAAAGGCGTCCTCCAACAGGTCCGGGGCGATCCCGGCACGCGCGACAGCGTGCTCGATCACATGACCGGCCATCGTGGCCCCGTGGGTTTCGTTGAAGGCGCCGCGATAAGACTTGGCCAGGCCTGTGCGTGCAGTTGAGACGATGACAGCGTGTTTCATGTGTTTGGTCCTTATGGGTTCAGACTTATGGGTTCAGGCTGGCAAAGGTCTCACCCTTCGCCACCAGCCGCTCCAACAGCGGCGCGGGTTTCCAGAGAAAATCGTCCTCTGCGGCAAATGTCTTGATATCGTTCAGGATTTTTTCAAGGCCCACGGCATCTGCATAATGCATCGGTCCACCACGCCAGCGCGGATACCCATAGCCGTTCAAAAAGGTCACGTCGACATCCAGCGGGCGCAGGGCAATGCCTTCTTCCACCACACGCGCGGCCTCGTTTACCATCGCCGCCATATAGCGGTCGACGATCTCCTGGTCAGAAATCGGCCGGGCATCGATTTTTTTAGCGGCGCGTTCTGCGACAATGATTTCATCCACTTGCGGATCAGGTGCAGATTTCCCATCTTCGTAGATGTAAAAACCCCGGCCGGTTTTGCGTCCAAACCGGTCCATCTCGCACAGACGATCAGAGAACTCGGCATAGGCTTCACGCGGATCGCGCGTGGGGGCCAGGCGTTTGCGCGTCGCCCAGCCGATGTCGAGCCCGGCCAGATCCCCAACGGCAAAAGGCCCCATGGCCAGGCCAAAATTCACCAAGGCGCGATCGACATCGAAGGGGCTGGCGCCGGCCATCACCGCGCCATCAAGCGCCTTGCGGTAATAGGACAGGATACGATTGCCGATGAACCCGTCGCAAACACCTGAACGCACGGCAACCTTGCGCAGAACCTTTGCCAGAGCAAATCCCGTGGCAACGACCTCGGGCGAGGCCTTGTCGGCGACCACGACCTCCAACAGCTTCATCACATGGGCGGGCGAGAAAAAGTGCAGCCCGATCACATCTTCGGGCCGCGATGTCATGGCTGCGATTACATTCACGTCCAGATAAGAAGTGTTGGACGCCAGGATCGCACCGGGTTTGCATACCGCATCCAGCCTGGCGAAGACATCCTTTTTAACCTCGATGTTCTCGAACACCGCCTCAATAACAACATCGGCATCGGCAAAATCAGCATAGTCCGTTGTGCTCTTGAAGCCACCGGCCATGATGGCATCGTATTGGTCCTGGCTCAGTTTGTCGCGTTTGACAGACCCCATCAGCAGTTTCGAGACGGTCGCACCTGCGCGCTCGAGGGCATCTTTATCGCGCTCGGCGAGAGTTACGCGCAGACCCGCCAGCAAGGCACTGACCGCTATGCCCGCACCCATCGTGCCACCACCAACGACCCCGACAGTGGCGATATCCCGCGCCCTCACGCCCTGGATTTGTGGAAGTTTGCCGACCTGACGTTCGGAGAAGAACGCGTGGATCAGGGCCACGCGTTGATCCGAGAGCATCAAATCCTGAAACAGCGCGCGTTCCTGCGCAAGCCCTTCGGCAAAGGACAGTGTCACCGCCCCTTGAATGGCGTCGACACATTTCTGCGGCGCGATTTGGCCACGGGCCGATTGTGCAAGTTTGGCCCGTGCCGCATCAAACACTTGTGCATCGGCCGCATGACACGCAAGCGCGCTGGTCGGGCGTACGCCCTTTCCCTGGGCGATCACTTCCCTGGCAAAATCGATGCCCGCCGTGCGCACATCATCACCATCGGCGATCCTGTCGATGATCCCCAGTTCCAGTGCTTCTATCGCACCGATCTGGCGGCCTGTTGTGATCATCGCAAGTGCTTTATCTACAGGAGCCAGCCTTGGCAGGCGCTGTGTCCCTCCGGCGCCGGGCAACAAGCCAAGGGTTACTTCGGGAAGGCCAAACCTCGCACTCGATAGAGCGACCCGATAGTGACCGCCCAGAGCCACTTCAAGCCCGCCGCCAAGCGCAGTTCCGTGCAAGGCAATGACAACCGGTTTCGCCGTGGCCTCAATCTTGTTGATCACTTCGGACAGGTAGGGCTCCAGCGCAGGTTTGCCAAATTCCCGAATGTCAGCGCCAGCGATAAATGTTCGCCCAGCGCCGTAGATGACGATGGCCTGAACATCTTCTATCTTGGCCGCTCGCGACACACAGTCCGCCAGTCCGGCGCGCACCACTTGCGAAAGGGCATTCACAGGCGGGTGTGAAACCTCGATCACAGCGATATCGCCTGCAATAGCCAAGGAAACGGGTGATGTCATTTTGAAGTCCTCTTTCGTGCCGATGTATCCTTTGGACAGGCGATGAAGGGTTCGCGAAAAATTTTCAATATGTAAAATTTAATGCTTGTATATAGAACTTGTAAGTTCCCGGATCTGTATTCTTTAAAGGGCTAAATGGAATTTTCCACAACAGGGCCTCGAAATACTCCACGAGGGTATTTGAGCGCAACGGGATAAGGAATAGCCATTTGCTTATTGAGATGCCACACCTTGCACCATCAGTAAGCCCAAAACCTTGCCGTTGTCTGTTTCACATCAGTGCTGTTATCCCTGATAGCTATTTCACTCTCTCCTTTTCTATTGTATTTGAATCCACGTCGCGCAGCGCTACCTGTTCTGATGGTGTTTTTTTATTCAAAGCTTCGTATCGGCACCACTTAAGTACATTGCTACAACCTGGATGCGTTTCAGTTGAAAAAGAAAATGCGGTGCAGCCGGTGACCGGTTACACCACTTCAATTTCAGTTTATCGTTCTGGTAACGAGCCCTGATACGACG
>JBBWVW010000078.1:0-2779 GCA_050256425.1 Arenicellales bacterium
GATAGCCCGTTCCACTTGTCCATGTTGATCAGCAGATGGCTAACCGAAACCTGCTGATGCCAACCTGGGAAGTAGTTGTTTTTGGCGATCTGGTAGAAGCCGTACTTGATGTCCATGGCGGGCATCGAAAATTCGGTGGCGTCGATCACGCCCTTTTCAAGGGCAGGAAAGATGTCACCACCGGCCAACAACTGGGTCGATACGCCGATCTTCTGCATGACGCGGGCGCCGAGGCCAAAGAAACGCATCTTAAGACCTCTCAGCTGCTCAAGTTCCTTGATCTCTTCTTTAAACCAGCCGGACGTCTCTGGACCAATGGCGAGGCAATCGATCTTATGGATACCGTGGGCGTTATAGATTTCTTCTTCCAATATATCGCCACCACCGAACATCTTCCAGGCCATGTACTCGCCGAAGCTCGGGCCGAATGGCACCGCCGTAAAGAAAGACAGTGCGGGATACTTACCGGTGTCGTAGCCGGCAGTGGTCCACGCCATGTCGATCGAGCCTTTGGACGCCGCATCAAAGCCTTCATTCGCCGGAATCAAGGCGCCGGGCTCATAGGCCTTAATGGTGAACTCACCGCCCGACATGCGCCCGATGTTTTCAGCAAAACGCCAGGCGTTGGTGCCCAGATGCGGCACGCTGCTGCCCCATGCGCTGTGCATTTTCCATTTGACTCGTCCAGCTTGCGCCGTGGCTGACAGCGCTGCTAGCGTTACTGCTATGGCCGTGATGGCCAGTTTTTTACCTACGTTCATCAATGGTTCCTCCTTTTACAGTGGATTTTTCTGGTTTGGGTGAATCTGCGGCTGAAAACTGCCAACCACATGTCGTAGATCACCAGACAACCGAACTTGTGAGCTGTAATAGTCTCGAATATTCCCGACACCTGATTCAGGCACCTGCAAAACCCTCCCTATGCTGCTCAGTCGTAGAGGCAGGAAGCCGCCTCTATCAACCCCACGCTAGCACCAATTACCAAGAGTAGCAAGTAGCACTGGCCGACAGAATCTGATACCCGACATTGCCAACGGGTTGAGAAACGCACGATTATGGTATGACCAACTGTCCTCACCAGGTCGTCGTGCTGGTCGCAGCATCAGTCTGTGTATTATTCTTGTTGTAAAACGATGACATCGCGATCGGTCGCTCTGACAAGACTTTTTCCCAGGTGACTCGGTACTCGAAAATATTCGGGTCGTGTTGATGCCTTAAGAACGTAGTCGTCTTCCCCCTCGATCGCCCCCAATTCGTAGACCACAGTGGCATCATTGATCGTCTTAACGACCAGTGTTAATTGTGGCGGTGTCAATTCATAGATGGTCTTCATGTCCTTGCCGAGTACATCGATGATACGTAAGACAGAAATGCGCTTTGCCAGAGAATCTGCACCGTCCTGTTGGATCGATTCGCCCGGGCCAAGTTCCACAGAACCCCATAGTTCTGTAGTAGGAGCAGTGTCGGTGTTTGGGCTAATGCCAGTATCGGGAGAGCGGTTCCTAACCAGGCTGATCACACCAGGCACATCGATTGCATCAATATCAGGGTAGGGGACTTGTACTACCCGCTCGTCCTGCCACTCCTCTGATTTCACCGGTGCCTCGTATGTGGCTAATTTGATCTCGAAAACTGATGCGTCCTTGCTACTTCGCGCATGTGCCATGCGCGCCCGGGGTGATGTTCCAAGGAAAATTTCTGCGATGAGCTTTTCATTCGATTGCAGCGTGATGCGGCGCTCAAAATTATTTTCTTCCACCATAAATCGGTGTAGCGCTGCAGGGGTCGTTCCGATGGGCAATCCACGCTGCAGCTCCAGCAGCCTCTGAAGAAAGTTTTCCACTTTTTCCTGGTCAGCCGGAAAATCGCCGTCGATGGGGATGATCCAAGACCCCTCTTTCTTGCGTAGATGGACTTGCTCCCCTTGGGCGTCTGTTATCGTCAGTTGATCAATTTCGATATCCCCGATGCTGATCAGGAGCATCTGCGATGGTGGCGCAGAGAGGTCGGTCTGGGTCAGGTTTAGGCCCACTACAAGCCCAAGTTGCAGCACCAATAGAACAGCCAGCCATTGGATCAGTTTGGTCATGCTCTAACGTTGCGCCAAGAGGGTTTGAAACCGAGCCAGACTCGAGCGCTGGGCCCATCGTCGCCACAACCAAATTCCAAGCAGGCCAGCTAGCGCGATTCCATAATTGAGGTATTCCCACCAGGCCTGCTCACCCGACGCCATTGACGTGAGAGTCCGTGAGAACTGGGTTCGGCCCCGAATGCTAAGAAGTCCCTGGTCTTCGAGCGATAAGTCAATGACGTTTTGCATGAATTCAAGCTGTTTCGAGTAGAACGTACCCATCCCTTCGGAGATCAGTGTCAGTGCGAGATCACTCGCGAATGCATTGGAACCGACCAGGACGATTCGAGCGGAGGATGGGGAACGTTCGATCACACTGCTGACTACTGGGCTGCTACTTGCCGTGTTGTTAGAGCCGCTTAGATCGTTCTCTACCGCCTTCTGATCAGTATTGCTGGAAGTTGCCACGAGCGGGGAGGCCTTGTTTTTGAAGTAGGACTCAAAGGGGCCCTCCACGACGACTGCAAGCGGTTGACTCGCTCTCTCTGGAGCGACGGCAAAACCACTATCCGGGAATTGTTTGTAGTCCGGGATCACCGAATCATCGGGTGAGATCCAGCTGTCGGGTGAACTTTTTAGCAGCACGATCGACTTACGTGTGCTGCTTGGAGCTTTGTCAATGGAAACCGGGGAAATCCAGTTGACAGT
>JBBWVW010000079.1:0-2946 GCA_050256425.1 Arenicellales bacterium
GTTCAGGATGACGTTTTTCCCGGGCGCCACTCGGGTTACGCCGGAACCCACCCGCTCGACGACCCCGGCGCCTTCGTGCCCGAGCACCGCCGGCAGAGGGTGGGACCACTCGCCTTTCATAATGTGGTAATCCGAGTAACATACGCCGGCCGCGACGATCCGTACTAGGACTTCACCTTTCTGCGGTTCATCAAGGTCGATGGTTTCCACCACCATAGGTGTATTGGGCTCATAAAGTACCGCTGCCTTTATTTTCATATCTGGACCACTCCTGTATGTGCTTTGGACAGTGTCACGCCCCAGGTCATCGACCTAAAAGCAAGCCAGCCTTAGTTGCAAACATTTCCTATGATGGTTCCCCAATCATCGATTACCACCTTGATCTTCTTTTTTTGTGGGGCAGTTCAAGTTGGCGGGAGTGGGTTAAGTCATTGAAAAATATGGCGCGCCCGGAGAGATTCGAACTCCCGACCACCTGGTTCGAAGTCAGGCACCCTACGGTGGTCGCTTTCCCTTTAAGCGCAACATTTATTGCCGATTATTGTACAACTTTCCTCCGATATTATTTTTCGATTTGGGCTTGTTTTCTCCTTTATTGCCTTGATTCGTTAATTTTTATCGGAGACTTTCAACGGCGTTACTTTGGTCAGGTTATGCCTGTAATACTGCTGAGTGGTTGTTGTTGATGTATGGCCTAATCTTTCTGAGACTGTCTGTAAGTCATCCTCTGATCGAACCAAGTTTCGAATGGGTGTGCTATTGGGTCAATCTCTCGACCGTTTCTGTGCAATGAATAGACCGAAAAAACCGATCAAGCCCAGTGCCCCGGTAACCTTAATCACAGCCCCGTAACCGGCGACACTCCAGATTAGACCAGAGATGCCCGGTCCAAACGCAAAACCAAGCATGTGAGCGATGGACACCATGGCCGAGATTGTGCCAAAGTTTGTGTTGCCGAATAGGTCAGCTGTTACCGTCGGTTTTGCAATACTGCCGATTCCGGCAGACCCCCCTTGGAGGCACACAAACAGGCAAAGAATGATTGTTGCTGTGCCGGCGAAAGCCAGATGAATGCTGGCAAGCGACAAACCGATAAAAGAACACATGGAAATGAACAGCATAGATAGGCGGTGTTCGACCATGATAAGCGCAAGTCGACCCAGTACCTGGGCCGCACCGATTGATGACGCCGCGATGACTGCATGGTTTGTCGATACACCACGGCTTTCCAACAGGGGCAATATGTGACTGATGATCATACTGTGATTCAACGAAAAACAAGCAAATGCGACAACCAAGCACCAGAACATCGGAGATCGCACTAGCGGGGTGATAATTGTCCGTAGGGGCGGCTGACGGGCAACTGGTAGAGAGTCGTTCTGAGCGCGCTTTATAGTCGCACCGTACCAGAACAACGGAGCCGCGAGTCCGCAAACCAGGATTGAGAAAACCCACACGGCTGCCTGCCAATGTAGGTTGTTGGCGATCACATTGGACAGTGGAAAGCACAAGGTCCCTGCAAAACCGGCGACCAGAGTCACCATAATAATGGGCCTTTTGGACTTGGGATAATAGACATGAGTCAGAAAGGCGAAACAGGGTTCGTACAGGCAACCAGCCATAGTAAATCCGATCAGCACCCAGATGAGATAGAACTGCCAGAGGTGCTCGAGCAGGGGTAGCATCGCAATCAACAAACCCCCGGCGAAAGCGCTCAGTGTCATCAGAACTCGGCCGTGGCCCCTATCGATCAAGCGTCCTGCAAAAATACCTGTAATAGCAGAGATGATCAGTGCGCTCGTGAATCCGAGTGTAAGTTCAACGCGAGACCACCCAAAGTGGGCTTCCCAACGCATCAGCATTGCCGGGAACAGATAAAAGATGCCAGCCCAGGCAATGGTCTCCGCTATAGCAAGGCTCCAGACCTTGGGATTCTTCCACATGTCGATATTTCGACTGGTTTGGTTGTATAAAGACGTGGTGATTGTAGTCCCGAGCCGTACCGGTACTGACCCTTGGTGGAAAAATATCCACGGTCATCAGCCTTTAAGCAAAATAGATCTGAGTTACAAACACTTCCTACGATGGTTCTCCAACCACCGATTACCACCTTGGAGGTCTAAAAAATATCGGAGAATGTTGAAAATATCGCAGACGCGACATGTTCAAAAGCACCTCAGGCGCTTGAATGAATGGCGCGCCCGGAGAGATTCGAACTCCCGACCACCTGGTTCGAAGCCAGTGATTCTTTTCTCCCGTTTGTTGCACCAGTCTGCCGTTTATTGTACATCGGCTGTTCCACAGATTTTAGAGTTACAGGGAGCTAAACCCCAGTAACCGCAGGATACGACTAGTTGTTGTGGGGTAACAGGGGAACTACTTTTGTCGGCTTCTGTTTGTAATATTGCTGAGTTGTTGTTGTCGATGTATGCCCGAATCAAACTAAATCCTAGAACGTTTCCTACCACTGCATCTTGTCGAAAGTTTCTACCTCAGGGTCAACGGGTGTATGCGGTAATTTTTTACTCGCATAAACATAAGCCTGCGGCTTAAACCAACTGGCATCATCTATAACTCCTGCAAATATCCCACGACGCTTCGGTCTCTTGCTGTTTGACCCAAACATATGAGATCCGCACGTCGGACAGAAATCCTTTGTCATGGTATTACCTCGGTCGCTCTGATGCTCATAAGAACGCATCTCGCCGGTCACATGAAGGGCTTCTGCTGAAACAAATACAAATGATCCATAAACACCGCCGGTCACGCGACGGCAGTCGTCACAATGACAACAGGCTTGGAACTCGGGCTCAGCGTTGCACTCAAAACGGATTGACCCGCACAGACAATGCCCCCTGAATTTCGATGTTTCGGAATCGGTCATTGCGAATCTCCTATTATTGATGAACCATGTCCACTCTATTCGAAAACGATGATGCTGCGCGC
>JBBWVW010000080.1:0-6747 GCA_050256425.1 Arenicellales bacterium
CTCAACCCGAAATGATACCCGTCGGGCCGAGCCCGTCAAGATGATCGTTGTATCAACTTACCTAGGCAAGATCTTGCGGCTGGCGGGGCCAGGCATTCAACACCGCGTGTACCAGGGTTGCCAGCGGGATAGCGAAAAAGACGCCGAGCACCCCCCACAGGCCGCCAAAGATCAGCACCGCAGTGATAATGGCCACCGGGTGCAGATTATTTACCTCGGAAAATAAAGTCGGTACCAACAGGTTGCCATCCAGCGCCTGAATAACGAGATAGGCGATAAACAAGGTCAAAAATTCACTGCCAAAGCCCCACTGGAACCAGGCGACAAAAACCACTGGTATCGTCACCACGGCGGCCCCCACAAAAGGAATCAGCACAGACAAACCCACCAGCACCGACAGCAGCATGGTGTACATCAGCCCCAATACAGAAAAGGTCACCAGACAGGCAAACCAGACAATCAGAATCTCCCAGAACTTACCGCGCACATAATTGCCGATCTGGCGATCCACCTCAGACCAGACCTGGCTCACCAGCTGGTGCTCGCCCGGCGCAAGGCGGCCCATCCAGTTGACAAGCAACTCCTTGTCCTTCATCAGGAAAAACACCAGGATCGGCATCAGAACCAGGTAGATCAATACCGTGATCAGTCCCATGACTGAGGCCAGCGAGACCGACAGCAGTTTTTGTCCCCAGGATGTCAGCTCGGTGCGGATCAGCACCATGATCTCGTCGATCTGCTGGGCCGAGGCAATCTCGGGATAGTTCTCGGGCAGCTTAAGCAACACTTCCTGGCCGACGTTCAGCATGCTCGGGATCTGCTGCACAAACTGGGTGGCCTGTGTCGACAGCAGCGGCAATAACCCAAACAGAATAAGCGTCACAAAAAGCACAAACGCAAAGTAGACCAGCAGGACTGCAAAAAGACGCGGTACCCGCGATCGCCCCAGTAAGACGACCAGTCCTTCGAGCAGGTAAGCGATCACCACCGCTGCCAGCAACGGGGCGAGCATGTTGCCCATCAGCACAACAATCACAAAAAGCACCAGCAGGAATAGCGTCAGAAACACCACCTGCGGGTTGCCGGCCTGTTGTCTGAACCAGTCGGTGATCATCTTCATGAGTACACCCCTATATCAAGCCATGCCATGCCGTCGTCTGCTTACGGTGTCTCAAGTCTAACCCGATAAAATTTCAAAATCGTGGGTTATTTGCGCTACCGAATCGAGCATCTTGGTGGCCGAACAGTACTTCTGCGCCGACAAACTGATGGCGCGATCAACCCGTCGGGGGTCAAGCTGCTTGCCGGCGACCACGAAATGCAGGTGAATACGGGTAAAAACTTTGGGCACCTCGCTGGCCCGCTCAGCATCAATGTCAACACGTATATCGGTAAAGACCTGGCGCGCCTTGCGCAGGATCAGCACTACGTCGATCATCGCGCAGCCGCCCAGGCCCAGTAGCAGCATCTCCATGGGCCGCGAACCCAGGTTCTGGCCACCCACATCAGGGGAGCGATCCATCACCACCTGGTGACCGCTCTCGGTTACTCCCTCCAGTGAATCATCTTCTTTCAGACGTACTGTGGCTTGCATGCTTATTCCTTTGTGACTTAAGCGTCGAATAGTAATGAGAGGTGTGCGCCCGGATCCTCCTGGCGCATAAATGCCTCACCCACCAAAAAGGCATTAATGCCCGCCTCACGCATCCGTGTTACATCTTCAACGGTGTGAATTCCGCTTTCGGTCACGAGCATTGTATCGCCGGGGACTCGCGGCGCCAGTGCAAGCGTGGTCTCAAGCGTGGTATTAAAGGTGCGCAGATCCCGATTGTTAATACCCACCAGGGTCGGTGCAAGCTCCAGCGCCCGATCGAGCTCGACACCATCGTGCACCTCGACCAGCACATCCATGGCCAGATCTGCAGCCCTTGCAGCCAGCTCTATCATCTGCGCCTGCTCAAGAGCTGCCACGATCAGCAAAATGCAATCGGCGCCGATGGCCCGGGATTCGACCACCTGCCACGGATCGATCATAAAATCCTTGCGCAGGACCGGCAGCGTACAGGCCGCCCGGGCTGCTACCAGGTGATTCTCGGCGCCTTGAAAAAAATCACGATCGGTCAGCACCGAAAGACACGACGCCCCGCCGGCCTGATAACTGGCCGCAATCGCCGCCGGATCGAAATCCTCGCGGATCAGCCCCTTGCTGGGGGAGGCTTTTTTTACCTCCGCGATAACGCCGGCACGCCCGGCTTTGATGCTGGCGCGAAGCGATTGAGCAAAACCCCGAGGCGCAGACTGCTCTTTGGCCTGTTCGTAAAGCTGGTCCAGGGTGTGCTCGCGCTGACGCTCGGTAATTTCCTCATGCTTTCGCGCCAGTATGCGCTCCAGGATATCGGCCGGCGCTTTCATGTGCTTAGGTTTTGTTGCAAAAAATTGTGCAACAGTTTGTGGCCATACTGGGTGAGGATGGACTCGGGATGAAACTGCACCCCCACCACCGGGTCGTCGTGGTGGGCGATACCCATGATCTGGCCATCATCGGCGCGGGCAGTAACCGCAAAACATTCGGGCAAGGTGGATTCGTCAACCACCAGCGAGTGGTAACGGGTTGCCTGAAACGGACTGGGCAGTTCGTTGAAGATACCCTCACCCTGGTGCTCGATCATCGAGGTCTTGCCATGCATCAGCGCGGGTGCGCGCACGATATTGCCGCCATAGGCCTGGGCAATGCTCTGGTGGCCCAGACACACTCCCAGGATCGGAATACTGGCACCGTACTCGCGCACCAGATCTACTGAGATGCCGGCCTCATTGGGCGTACACGGCCCGGGGGAGATCACCACGTGCGAAGGCGCCAGAGCGTCGATATCGTTCAGGGTGATCTGGTCATTACGATAGACCGTCACCCGCTCACCCAACTCACCCAGGTATTGCACCAGGTTGTAGGTGAACGAATCGTAGTTGTCGATCATCAGCAACATATGCGCTTTAACCTATTTTTTTCCTGGCTCTTGCTACCCGGCCTATGAATTGAATGCCCATAAAAATACCGACTTTGAGAACTGATGCGGCTGATGACCTGTATGAATCTAGCGTAATTGTAGCGATAGCGATCGCTCCTAACCGGCCTATGCGCTTTTTATGTGCTCGCTAATGTTCGACATGGAAAGGGAGCATTATCGCAGTGCCTGAAAAAGACACCTGGGATCACGTTGATAATGCTCAGATTTTACTTTGTCCAGTTTTGGTAACGCACTATTAATACGTTCAGCAACAAATTGACGGAGCCCTAACAGGCTACCGATCAGTCGAGTCAGTCAACTGGGGCATTACAGTACTCTATAGGTGAGAGCCGATTCTTCCCTTAACTATTGACATGCTGTCAGCAGCTTAAAGATGACGCAGCAGTTCTCTCCCCTGTCGGCCAGTAATCACTCGTCGAGCAAATTGCAAAGCCATCGTGCGGTTCGCATCAGCCGGGCGTCTTCCTCTGCGCCCGCAATTAACTGAACGCCGATCGGCAGGAGCGTGCTTCCCTTAAGCAGCGGCATCGATAACGCTGGCAGTCCTGCCAGAGTCCAAAGAGTACAAAAGATCGGATCACCGGTCTGCTCCAAGGTGGCGGGTGCCTCGCCAGCAGCCGCGGGCACGATGATCGCATCAAATTCGTCAAAAAACTCACAGAAAAACGTGTCTACGGCATCGATAGCATCGATGGCCTGGGCGTAGTCTTCCTGGGAGTGATCTGCGGCACGCTCCAGTGCGCCCGTAATCTGGGCGCTCAACAGTTGCGGGTGTGCAACTAGATCTGCGCTTAACAGTTGATGGATCTCGGTATCGTGAATGACTCTGTGATGATCAATCAGATTGCCATAACCGTCGGGCAATACGATTGGCTCGGCATAGGCTTTTAGAGTCTTTTGCAGTTGCGCAAAACCGGCACGGGTGTCTTGCTCCAGCCTCTGATCATAGGGCGCACTTACAAACGCGAAGCGCGGCTCAGCAGGCGCCTGGTGCAGATAGCCGCTGGACAGATGCGGCTTGGGTACAGCTGCGGTGGCGCTGTCATTGATATCGTAGCCGGTTAACTGGTCTGTAATCAGCGCAATATCTTTAATGGATCTTGCAAAGGCCCCCACCTGATCGAGCGTGCTGGATGTGCGCAGCACCCCGCTGCGCGAGATCAGTCCCCGTGTGGGTTTAAAGCCATATACGCCACAAAAGGAAGCCGGCCGGATGACAGAGCCGTTAGTCTGGCTGCCGATGGCCAGCGGTATCTGCTGCGCTGCAACTGCAGCGGCTGAGCCACTGGAGGATCCGCCCGGAGTGTGGCCCGGGCGATGCGGGTTTTGAGTAGTGCTTGGCGCCTTAAAAGCGAATTCTGTGGTGACCGTTTTACCCATAATGACGGCGCCAGCTTCTTTAAGCTTGCTGACCACGGTGCAATCCACATCCGGAGCACGCTCGGCGTAAATGGGTGAGCCGTAGCACGTCGGCATATCGGCGGTATCGTAGATATCCTTGATACCGACCGGCACGCCATGCAGGGGGCCCAGCGCACGCCCCTGAGCGCGCCGATCGTCGGCCGATCGGGCCTGGGCCAACGCCAGATCCGGATCCAAAAAAGCCCAGGCGCCAATCGCGGCATCGGTTTGTTCAATTCGCAAAAGGCATGATTGCAACAACTCTACGGAGGAAAATAATCCCTCGCATATACCACGCACCGCTTCCGTGGCAGGCAGGGTGTACAAATCCATCAGGCGATTCTAAATCAAATGGATAAAGGCGAACTTAAGATGGCAAGCCATGCGCGCCCTTACTTGGCATCGGCAAAGGGAGGCGCGTCGAGCGGGTCGACGGTCACGATGAGAAAAGGGGCGGGTTAACTACTCCCTTCACCGCTAATGCCCCCGCTACTCATCTTCACCTCAAAGTCAGCCAAGTCAAACCACCACCTTGACCCAGAAAGTCAGCGTGGGGTTACACCATCATCTCAAGTGATAAGCGATGGTGTAACCGTCGTTCTTGGCAATAGCACACATGCCATCGCCAAATACAACACCATTGGCAATGGCTGTGTTTACTATTGAGATGATCTGTTGCTGTAGATCACATCTACTGATACGGCATTACGGAAGGACTGAAAGCCTGATATTATTTTCAGTCAGAAATGCTGTTTCTTGATATTTAAACTCCAACAACCTTTTGGGCACATGGGCCTTTTTCGGTCTGGCCGACTTCGAATTCAACAGCCTGGCCATCGCTTAATGTTGCGTAATCGCCACCGGCCTGAATCTCAGTATGATGAACAAACAAATCCTTGCCGCCGTCATCCGGGGCAATAAATCCGAAGCCCTTCTCTGCGCTAAACCACTTTACTGTACCTTTAGTCATGCTATTTACTCTATTTTGTTTTGGTGAAAGAAACGAAAACCCATATTGAAGTCACCACTTCTATATGGGCATAGTGAATTTCTACGGGAATAGTGAAGCTCTACGGGAAAGATGAAACTCTACGGGAATAGTAAAACTCTACGGGAATAGTGAGATTCTACGGGAAAAGTGAGATTCTTTTGCGCCTAAATCAGGCGTGGCCGTCTATTTTAGCAGGTTCGTCGTCTGATGGGGCTTGATCAACTTGATTATTCTCGGCAGCTGCTGCCAGCTTCTTTAGACGTTTTTCTTCCTTTTTTTGCTTTTTGGCAATTTCTCTTTGCCGCTTTTCAAACGAATAGTTCGCTCTTGCCATAGGGTAGCCTCAGTTTATTTTTTAGGTCGTTAAGGTAAACATGCAGTGTCAGATTCCAAGGAGTGTACCCCGTCAGCTGGTCGACCACTGTTTAAGTGGTCCGGTGTAAATGTTAGTGCATGATCGGTTTTAGGTCCATCGGGACTCATCTGCCCGATAATATAGTCCAGTTGATGTGGCAATATTTTGAGTTTACTGCATTGTGGTTGGTTGTTGAAATTGATTAAGTTGTATTGATTTGATTTGCAGCGCCCCGGGCCTGTAACCAAGTGCTGAATGGGGTCGGAGGGTGTTGGAGTGTTTTGGGTACTGTTCGATGATGATTCTTGCTTCTTTTAAGGCTGTAAGAGGATCTCCTCGTTTAAGCATTCATCCGGGGGCTTGGCGTTGAAGGGCCCGTTGTAGCCGTGCTCCCAAAGGCCTGGACGATTTTTGTTAAACCCGGCGCAGAAATACTGAGCGATTGGGCAGCCTGGCGAAACGACCCATGCTCCTTAATTGCCGCCAGGGCGCGGATGTGCTTAAGGTCTGGTTGCAACTGAAATCCCCCCCGGGAAATTAGCAATTCGGCAGATGAGGCCGCGGCTTAATTCTTATGATGAACTGTTACGCATTACCACACAAGCGGTGCAATATTACCAGTTGAGGCTCATCATTTGCGGCATCCGGGCTTGCAATCTGCCTGGGTGGGGGTTTTGGGGCAAAGGACTGCTGTTGCGATGGTGCGCCAGTTGGTAGAATCGCGGCCTGATTTTTTGACCAACCCCAAAGAGGTCCCCCATGGGAAAGCGAGTGAAGAAAGGGAAGATTATGAATAAGAATCGTCCTGTGAATAAATCCAATGCGGCGAGCGATCAAAAACGCATACGGGAAAACGCCACAGTATTAAAAGCGCTGAACAGCGCGTAGTAACGCCCTCCGGGCCCAATGCTGTTATGACGCGGGCCTTGGCGTGGTGTTGCCAGGGCACCTGGGTGCACTAGCCCACCGGCGTG
>JBBWVW010000081.1:0-1670 GCA_050256425.1 Arenicellales bacterium
CAATGATGCGCGCAGCAGATCAACCGCGACCGGCGCCAGGCACTTATCGTTGCCCGATGGATCGCACCATTGCGTTATCCCCGGCAATCGGGATGGCAAATCACTGGGCAACCACTGCAGATGAGGTAGCGCAGCTGAAAAATATGCAGCATGCTGTCCGGTGCCGCTGCCGATCTCCAACACTTGTCCCTGGTCAGGAAGAACTCGGCGCAAAACCGCAAGGATCGGGTCTCGGTTTCGGTCACATGCAGGCGCATAGGGCTTTGGCCTAGGCTCACTACCTGGATTCACGGGCACCTGTAAAATCTGCGCACCTTCAGAGCTCTGGCGCTCAGGCCAGCACACCAGTCAGAAACTGACGCAAGGCAAGCTGATAATGATCAACCAGCATCAGGGCAAAGAGCATAGCCAGATACTGGATCGAAAAACTGAAGGTTTGACGAGACAGGCCATCACTGTAGTTACGATAAAGCCGAACAACGTACATCAAAAAAGTGCCGCCCAACACCAACGCGCCGACAAGATACATCCATCCTGACATACCCGTGGCAAAGGGCAGCATACTTACAGCGAGCAGCAGCACGGTATAGAGCAGCATTTGCAATAAGGTGTGCTTCTCGCCGTGGGTGACCGGCAGCATCGGGATCTTCGCAGCCGCATATTCTTCGCGGCGGTACAGCGCAAGCGCCCAGAAATGAGGCGGTGTCCAACAAAAGATAATCAGAAACAGCACTAAAGCATCCGGCGCAAGATTTCCAGTCACAGCTGACCAGCCAAGCATCGGCGGCATGGCGCCCGCCGCGCCGCCAATCACGATATTCTGAGGGGTCGCATGCTTCAGCCAAACGGTGTAGACCACGGCATAGCCGACCATGGAAGCAAAAGTCAGCACAGCCGTCAGGGTGTTGATCTGCGTCACCAGTAACACCATTGATATCACAGCCAACGCGCTGGCAAACATCACCGCGCGTGGACCATTAACCGTGCCGCTGGGCAAAGGCCGTCGAGCCGTGCGGGCCATCACCCGGTCCGTGCGACGATCCAGCAAGTGATTAAAGGCGGCACCAGAGGCCGCCGAAAGCCCAATACCCAAGGCGCCAAAAATGAGGATCGGCAAAGGCACCATGCCGTCAACCGATAGAAACATACCAACGATCGCAGTAAATACGATCAGTGCGACCACTCGCGGCTTGGTCAACTCGTAGTAGGCAGATAGCCCCTGTGCCGGAGATGCTGGCGCGCGTGACCGGGACGAGACCTGGGCCTTCATAACAGTAATGAATTATTCGGGATCAAAAAAGTCTCTTAGCCAATGCGTGATGCGCGCAGCAACCGTTCGATGCCTTTACCCAAATCCGCAGGATCAGCATCTATGGGATAACTCATCATCAGATTGCCCGGAGGATCCAGCAGATAAATCCGCAGCTCACCTGCCAAAGGGGGCTATGAGTCAAGGAAAACTGGCGCGAACACTAGCATAGGACCGGCCAGATCATCAAGCATGATCCCCCAATTGGCTTCTGAAAAAATAGCATTTCCTTGCGCTGGCAAGTCGTCGATTCCCAGGGTTTCGGGCGACGGGAGAGTCGCTCTGACCCGGGATTCGCTTCACGACTGGGGTATGGGCACGTGAATGCTGGAGCCATCGCCGCTCGAACCTGAACCGGCCC
>JBBWVW010000082.1:0-5283 GCA_050256425.1 Arenicellales bacterium
ATCTCTGGAAATCAAGACTAATACAACTATGGTCGCAATGTAAGGGAGCATTGACATAAAAGCGCCCGGGATTCCAAGGCCTGCCGCCTGGGCGTTTAACTGCAATATGGTGATGCCGCCAAAAAGGATAGCGCCCAGGAGCACCCGTGAGGGCCGCCAACTGGCAAAAACCACCAGTGCCAGTGCGATCCAGCCCCGACCGGCGGTCATATTCTCGGCCCACAGCGGGGTGTAGACCAGCGACAGATAAGCCCCACCCAGGCCCGCCATCGCCCCGCCGAAGGCGACCGCTGCGTAGCGGATGGCAATGACCGGGTAGCCGATCGCATGGGCCGAAACATCAGAGTCGCCCACCGCACGCAGGATCATTCCCCAGCGGGTGTGTTTCAAAAACCAGCCGCTGAGCGCAAGGATGATGATGGCCAGATACACCAGCGGGTCGTGGCCAAAGAGCAATCGGCCGATGACGGGCAGGTCACTCAGGACCGGGATATGTATAGAGCGAATCTGCTCAATGGTCTCGCCCACGTAATCCAGGCCCACCAGAGCCGACAGCCCGGTACCAAAGATGGTCAGGGCAAGGCCGGTGGCAACCTGGTTCGAAAGTAAGGTGAGGGTCAGCACCGCAAAAATCAGCGCGGCGACAAGACCGCACAGACTGCCTGCCAGCAGGCCTGCCAGTGGCTGTCCGGTAAGCGTCACCGCGGCAAAGCCGAACACGGCGCCGATCAGCATCATGCCTTCTACACCCAGATTCAGCACGCCGGATTTTTCGCAGACCAACTCTCCGGTGGCGGCAAAGACCAGCGGTGTCGCTGCCGTCATCATCGTCATCATTGAAGCGATCAGCAGTTCGCTCATGTGGCAGACGCCTTATTGCCGATACGTGTCAGCCGGTAACGGGTCAGCAGGTCGAAGGCCAGCAGGTAGAACAGAATGATGCCCTGGAAAAGACCCGTGACTGCTTTGGGCAGGCCCGCCGAGATCTGCGCGCCTTCGCCACCGATGTAGGTCACGGCGATTGCGGTTCCGGCGAGCGCCACACCCACCGGATGCAGCCGGCCCAGAAATGCCACGATGATGGCAGTAAAGCCATAACCCGGGGAGATCTTTGGCATCAACTGGCCGATCGTCGAGGCGGCCTCCATGATGCCGGCAAGCCCTGCGAGGCCACCGGCGATGAGCAGAGTCGCCCAGACCATCTGTGGGTTGCTGATGCCGGCATGGCGAGCGGCCAGCGGCGCTGAGCCAAATACCCGCACCTTAAAACCAAAACGGCTCTTGGTCAGCACGAACCACGCCAGCAGCGGTACCAACAGCGCAATCAAGGTGCCCAGATGCGCCCGGTAGCCGGGAAACAGCATAGGGAGTAGGGCCGCATCGGGGAACATCCGGGTGCCGGGAAAGCCCCAGCCCTGGGGATTGCGCCAGGGGCCCTGTACCAGATGCACCAGCAGCAATTCGGCGACATACACCAGCATCAGCGAGACCAGGATTTCGTTGGCGTTGAACCGGGTTTTCAGTAATGCCGGTATTGCGGCCCAGGCCATGCCGCCGAGCACGCCCAGCACCAGCATGGCCGGCAGTATCAGTAGATTGGTGCTGTCATAGAAGTACACCGCGGGGGCGCTGCCCAGCACTGCTCCGGCAATAAACTGACCCTCGGCGCCAATATTCCAGATTCCGGCACGAAACCCCACCGACAACCCGATACCAATCAGGATCAAGGGCCCGGCTTTGACCGCGACTTCGGACAGGCCGGACCAGGAGGTCAGCGGCTCTATAAAATAGATATACAGCGCGATACCGGGTGCTTTGCCCATGGCAAGAAAGATCGCGGCACCGGTCAGCCCGGTTAACGCCATGGCCAGCAGCGGCGACAGCCAGGCGGCTGACGCAGACTGGGTCGCCCGGGCCTCAAGCGCCAGCATGGCAAAGTGATTGCGTACGGTCGCGGCTGGCGCCCATCAGCAGGCCAACTTCCTGGGTGGTGATATCAGATGCCAACTGCGGTTCAGACAGGGTTCCCTGCGAGATGACCGCGATGCGGTCACACAGCGCAAATATCTCGTCCAGGTCCTGCGAGATGATCAGCGCCCCGGCGCCGGCACTGACCAGGCGCTGAATCTGCTCGTGGATTGCTGCCGCCGCACCGGCGTCGACCCCCCAGGTAGGCTGGGAAACCACCAGCAGTTGCGGTTGCTGCAGAATCTCGCGGCCGACGATAAATTTCTGCAAGTTGCCCCCGGAAAGGCTGTTGGCGAGTGCCGCAGTACCTGCCGCCCTGACGTCAAAACGCTGCAGAATCTCTTGGGCATAGTGCTCGACCTCGGTCCAATTCACCAGGCCATACGAGACAAAGCCCATCCGATCGGCCGAGGTGAGAAAACTGTTCTGCACCAGGTTAAGGTCAGAGACCGCCGCCTGACCGATGCGCTCCTCAGGCACAAACACGGCGCCGAGTTGTCGGCGGGCTACCGGCGTCAGTGCGCCGGCTTCGGTATCGAGCATGCGAATCGAGCCACTGCGCGGCGGGCCGGTTTCTCCCGACAGCGCGTTCATGAGTTCTATCTGGCCGTTACCGGCTATACCGGCAATAGCCAGAATCTCGCCGGCGCGTACCGAAAAACTGACGCTGTTGATGTCGGTGCCGTGCGGCTGGTCGGAGCGAACCGAAAGGTCGGTTACCTGCAGACGTACCTCAGACGACGACGGGGCCGTGTGCCGCGGCGCGGATTCCACCCGACGGCCGATCATTTTCTCGGCCATCGAATGTGCGGTTTCATTGGCCGGTATGCACTCATCAACCCGTTGTCCACCGCGCAATATGGTGGCGCGATCACACAGGGTGCGGACCTCCTCAAGCTTGTGGCTGATATAAAGGATCGAGCGGCCTTCGCCGGCAAGGGTGCGCAAGGTCGCAAACAGGGTTTCGGTTTCCTGCGGCGTAAGCACGGAGGTCGGTTCGTCAAGAATCAGCAAACTGGGGTTTTGCAGCAGGCAACGCACGATCTCGATACGCTGGCGCTCACCCATGGAAAGATCGTAGACGTGCCGGTCGGGGTGCAGAGTTAAGCCGTAATCATTCGCGGTCTGCTCCAGGCGCGCCCGCAGTTCGTTGAGATCCTGGGGCGGCAGTGCCAACGCCACGTTTTCCAGTGTGGTCATGGATTCGAAAAGTGAGAAGTGCTGGAACACCATGCCGATGCCCAGCGCACGGGCCCCGGCGGGGTGCGGTATCTGAACTGGGCTACCGTGCCAGCGAATTTGCCCCTGATCCGGGCGCAGTACGCCGTAGATGATCTTTACCAGGGTGCTTTTGCCGGCACCGTTTTCTCCCAGCAGGGCGTGGATCTCACCCGGGATGATATCGAGGCTGATATTGTCGTTGGCAAGACAACCCGGAAACTCTTTGCGGATGCCCTGCAGTTGCAATAGTGGGGGTGTGGTCACTGCGGGTTTCTCTTTTTGTCCAATAGTATCGACTGAGGCTCAGTAGGGAATCTTATCTTCTTTTTCGATCCATTCACGCATCAACTGGGCTGCTTTGTCACTGGGCTGTTGTATCAGCGGCAGCCGTCGCTGGTGTACGGGAAGAGAGACCTCGTGGTACAGCGCTGCATCGTCAAAGCCGATCTGGGCTGCATCATCCCGAGTGCTGGCGTAATAGATAGTGTCAATACGCGCCCACCAGATGGCAGCAAGGCACATGGGGCAGGGCTCACAGGTGGTGTAGATCACTGATCCGGCGAGCGAGAAGGTATTGCGTTGGCGACAGGCATTGCGGATCGCGCTGATCTCCGCGTGTGCGGTTGGATCGTTGCCTGAGGTCACCTGGTTCCAGCCGCGCCCGATGACAATGCCTTGGTGCACGATGATTGCACCAAATGGCCCACCGGCCCCGGCGTGCATATGCCGAGCGGCAAGCTTGACCGCAAGCTCCATGAAAGTGCTATGGCTGGTCGGGCCAGGTTTATTCATGATGTGACCCTTTGAGCCTCGGCCTGCTGGATCGTGATGCCTGGTTCCCCGGTGGTGACGCGACAGGCTATTAGAATCTCAGGCAGTACACCCAAGGCAATCACGCCCGGTTCTTTGCCAGGTGGGGCGCCCGCTCCGATGGGGCTGGTGAGGCGCGCGATCTGCGTAGCTGTCAGACCGTCTTTTTTAAGAGCCTTGCGAAAACGCCGGGCCTTGGCCTGGCTGCCGATCAGGCCGGTGTAGCGCAGCGCAGTGTTTGTGAGCAGGATCCGGCACAGGTCGTAATCCAGAGCGTGGCTGTGGGTCATGACCAGCGCTGCATCATGATGCCTCAGATTCTGCGCGATCGGAAGCAGGTCATGGGGTGTGTGAACATCGATGTTGGGCGAGGCGGGTACCTGCGCACACTGATCCTTACGGCTGTCAAAAACGGATAGCCGAAGCGGCAACTGACTGGCCATCGTGCACAAGGCGCGGCCCACGTGTCCGGCACCAAACAGTGCCAGCGCCGGCCGGTGATCGGCAAGCGGCAGGATAAACACAGCGTGACCGAGGGCCGTTGTTGGTTTGCCTTGATTGATCACCGATGGAGGTATATCGGTGTGTGTCTTGTTGAAGAGCACGCTTGCCCGGTTGTTGGTGCGTTGTTTGGCCCGAGCCTTTTGCAGCCAGAGGCTGGCACTGGCATCGATCGGTTGCAGCATGACTTCCAGAGCGCCACCGCAGCACTGGCGCATGTCTGGCCCAAGCACGCAATGAACAATCGACCGCGCCCAGTCGCCGTTGCCCGCCAGCATTGCCTGGCCCGCCTCTATGATTGTGCGTTCGAGCTCGCCACCGCCGATACTGCCCAGGGATTGCGCCTCGCCGATCAGAATCCAGCTCCCGGTTTCGCGTGGGGTAGAGCCGCGCTCACCGCAGATGATGGCGAGTACCGCCGGTCTCGCCTTTGCCACGGTATCAAGCGCGGCATTGATCCAGTCGCACGGACCCGGCGCACCCCGGATCATGGTTGCGCTCCCGCGCCGGTTTTTGAGGCCTGTTGGCGTTCGGCCTGTATGGCAAAGAGCAGCGCCTCGGCCGTTGCCGGTGTATCCAGCGCCGGCACGGTGCTATAGCCATTAATACTCGAGAGCGCATCAGACAGTGCCTGGTGAACCGAGATTGCCAGCATCAACGGCGGCTCACCCACTGCTTTGGAGCGATGAATGGTCGCCTGGGTATTTTCACCGCGTGACCACAGTCGGATATCCATCCGCCCCGGCCGGTCCGAGCAGGTGGGAATCTTATAGGTCGATGGTG
>JBBWVW010000083.1:0-16573 GCA_050256425.1 Arenicellales bacterium
GTGGTTTTTTTGCTGTTTCTGCTTCGGGAGCAATCCATTGCGCTGATCTCGCTGGCACTGTTAGGGGTTGGCACTTTGTTGACGGGATTTTTCCCCAATGTGATCGGTCTATACATCACTACGGTCTTCATGTCTGTGGGCTTTCACTACTATGAGACCATCCAGACCTCCCTCTCGCTACAGTGGCTGGATAAGGACAAAGCGCCTGAGCTGCTGGGGCGCATCATTGCTGTGGGCGCTTTCACCTCGATTGTGACCTTCGGCATCATCTGGTTGGCGTTTGATCTGGTCGGTCTGGATTTCATCTGGATCTACGCGCTCGGTGGTGCAGCCACGGTGCTGATTGCCCTGGTTTGTGCTGTGTCTTTCCCACAGTTCCCCGCCAAGGTTCGCCAGCACCGGCACATGGTTCTGCGCAAGCGATACTGGCTGTACTACGCCCTGACTTTCCTGTCCGGCGCGCGGCGGCAGATATTTATCGTTTTTGCCGGTTTCCTGATGGTCGAAAAGTTCGGCTACAGTGTCGCCGCCATCTCTACCCTGTTCCTGATCAACGCCACGTTGAATATGCTGTTTGCCTCACGCATTGGACGACTGATTGGCATTGTGGGGGAGAGAGCGGCGCTGGTCTTTGAGTACGCTGGCTTGGTGATCGTATTCGTCGCCTACGCTTTCGTCAACAATGCAGAACTGGCAGCCGGGCTGTATATCGTCGACCATTTCTTTTTTGCCCTGGCCATCGCCATCAAGACTTATTTTCAAAAAATTGCTGATCCAGCTGATTTTGCCTCCAGTGCCGGGGTCGCTTTCACAATCAACCATATCGCGGCGGTGGTTCTGCCTGCGGTACTGGGGATACTCTGGTTGAATTCGCCGGCGACGGTATTTCTTGTCGGCGCTGTCCTAGCCGGACTGTCGCTCCTATTGTCCTGCAACATACCCGCCCGTCCTGGACCTGCCAATGGCATGATCCTGGGCCAACCGGCGCTGGTGCGGGTAACCGCACCATAGGCCGCCATCAAACCGCCGGACCGGAAATGGGTGTAGCATCGTCACATAATTATTTACTTATTTATAAGATCATTTAATCTTACTTTTATTTATGATTATGCTGGTTTATGGTTAGGCCTGTAGACCGTATTAACATTACCCGCTTCAGATCCATCAACGCTTAGCGCAGACCTGACGGACAGGTGCGGAACAACCTGGGAGTAAAAGGCAGTGTCTTTAAATCAATCCAGTCGTTACGCCGACCTCGATCTTGATGAGCAGACTCTCATGGACGAAGGTCGACATATCCTTTGTGCCTACCGGATGAAGCCCAAACCCGGTACCGGTTATCTTGAAGGGGCGGCCCACTTTGCCGCTGAATCGTCCACCGGAACGAACGTGGATGTTTCCACTACAGATGACTTTACCAAAGGGGTCGATGCCCTGGTCTACCAAATAGACGAAGCCAGGGAGGATATGCGTATCGCCTACCCGCTGGAACTGTTCGATCGCAATATCACCGATGGACGTATGATGATTGCTTCTTTCCTGACCCTCACGGTTGGCAACAACCAGGGTATGGGCGATATTGAACACGCTAAGATGTATGACTTCTACGTGCCGCCAAGGGCAGTGCAACTGTTCGATGGGCCTGCCAAAGACATATCCGACTTGTGGCGTGTCCTGGGGCGCCCGATCGTAGACGGAGGTTTTATCGCCGGGACCATTATCAAGCCCAA
The DNA here is from genome assembly GCA_050256425.1 of Arenicellales bacterium. Classification (GTDB taxonomy): domain Bacteria; phylum Pseudomonadota; class Gammaproteobacteria; order Arenicellales; family UBA868; genus UBA868. The sequence continues at coordinate 1,731 of JBBWVW010000083.1, forward strand.
ACTGGGGCTGCGGCCGAAGCCATTTGCCGAGGCAGCCTACCAGTTCTGGATGGGTGGCGACTTCATCAAGAACGACGAGCCCCAGGGTAACCAGACATTCGCGCCGATGAAGGAGGTTATCCCGCTGGTAGTCGACGCAATGACGCGGGCGCAGGACGATACTGGCGATGCCAAGCTGTTCTCTGCAAACATTACCGCCGACTGCCATAACGAGATGGTTGCCCGGGGTGAATTTATTCTTTCGCAATTCGGCGAATTTGCAGACCATTGTGCTTTCCTGGTCGACGGCTATGTCGGCGGACCAGGCATGGTTACCACAGCCCGGCGCTGGTTTCCCAATCAGTACCTGCACTATCACCGGGCCGGCCACGGCGCAGTAACCTCGCCTTCAGCGAAACGGGGTTACACCGCCTACGTGCTCGCCAAGATGTCGCGCCTGCAAGGTGCCTCAGGCATACATGTGGGCACCATGGGTTACGGCAAGATGGAAGGTGAGCGCGATGACCGCGCGATCGCTTATATCCTCGAGCGCGACAGTTACACCGGACCGGCCTATCACCAGGAATGGCTAGGCATGAAGCCAACCACCCCGATCATCTCTGGGGGCATGAATGCACTGCGACTGCCCGGGTTTTTCGAGAACCTGGGGCACGGCAACCTCATCAACACCGCCGGAGGCGGCAGTTATGGGCATATCGACAGTCCGGCCGCTGGAGCGGTTTCACTGCGCCAGGCCTACCAGTGCTGGCTCGCTGGCGCCGACCCCATCGAATGGGCCAAGGATCACAGGGAGTTTGCGCGCGCCTTCGAGTCGTTTCCACAGGATGCCGATGCACTCTACCCGGGCTGGCGCGACCATCTGGGGGTCGCCGCAGCCTAGCCAGGCTTCCAGGCCCGTCGCACACGCGCCCGGAAGATAAAGCCTGCTAGTGCTCCAGGGTAAGCCGGTAACCGCCAAACTTGCGGATATTCAGTACGCCGCTGTCCAAAATCAGATACTGGCCCTTGATACCGAGCAGACGCCCCGCAACCCGGGGCGTTTTATCAAGGTTAAGAGCAGTCACTTTTTCCGGATACTGGTTGACTGGATACTGAATCTGGACCGGAGACACTTCTTCCATTAATCGCACCTGGCCTGGGTCAATAGCTTCGGTCACGGGGGCTATGGCAGCATCCGCCTGCGCGAGCAATCGTTCTCGCTCAGCCACCAGATCAAGCTGGTCAGGAGTTCCCTTGAGCATACGGCGCCAGTTCGTACGGTCCGACACAACGGTGCGTATCGCGACCTCCAGTAAGCCGGCAATGCGCCGCTCACTGACCTCAAATATTGGTAGCGCCTGGGAGGCGCCCTGATCAATCCAGCGAGTGGGAATCTGGGTAGCCCGGGTGACGCCGACTTTCAGCCCAGATGAGTTAGCAAGGTACACGATATGGGGCTGCAGGCAATGGGCCTGACCCCAGTCGGGCTCCCGGCAAGTTCCTTTATGGAAATGGCACAACTCAGGCTTGATGATGCATTGGTCACAGGCCGCGAGTCGCTTGAAACAGGGATAACAATGCCCCTGATTAAAGCTTTTATTGGTCTTGCGTCCACAGGCCAGACAAAATATTTCACCGCAGAATTCGATTTCAAGTTCACGACCCAGTAACGCGTTGAGTCCTACCAGCGCTTCGCCTATAGGTAACTGATACTCCACCGGTGAAGCGGCCTTGGTGTGCATTTTTTGAATCACCCCGGCTGACATATATACCTCCTTGACCTCGTTACGAATAAACTGGCCGACCATCTCGATTGGGCCATGGGACTCCCTCTACACGGAATCACCTGGGGTTAAAGGAGCAGCATAAGATACTGCCCAGTGAACTGAATCGCGAAATAAGGACCGACTGTCACCTACTGGACAGCCACTATAACGCCGAGTGGGAACATCGGGCGAAGGTATCACTGAAGATTCCGAGCCCGTCGACCGGCTGGATAGGCTCTAGGTGCTAACTGGCAACTATCAATAGTCCGCGGGCAACTTGCGCTGGATGACCCAGCGGCCCGGCTCAATGCGGATGTATCCACCCTTAACCAGATCACTCATGATCCGACTGACCATTTCCCGGGAGCAACCGATCATATCGGCGAGTAACTGGTGGGTCAGCCGTTCGGTAATAACCCACTCGCTGTTTTCCTCCACGGCACACTCTTGTAGCCGGGCGGTCAGCCGCCGGTAAACACTATCTAACGCAAGCCCCTGGGCCGCGTCTGTCAGCTTTCGAATTCTCCCGGCCAGGCTTTGGATCACCGAGCGGTTGAGTTCGGCATTGCGCTCAAGTAAAGCAAAAAAATCGTCTGCACCTATCTTGAGCAATTCAGTTTGCTCCATAGCAGCTATAGATGCCGAACGGACTGCGCCGTCAAGCACGGCAATTTCTCCAAATACCGCTGAGGGGCCCTCCAGTGCGAGCACCATCTCCTTGCCATCCTCATCTGATACATAAACCCGGACACGGCCGCTTATGACGACAAAAAGCGCGTCCCCTACTGAACCCTGGCTGATGATGATCTCACCACGTTGCGCCGTGATCGGTCTGGCCAGTGCGGCCAGAGCCTGCAGGTCGTGGTCCTCCAAGGTGGAGAACAAAGTTACCTGTCTTAAGTTATCGATGGTCACAGCATCAACCTCCCCGGTAAGGTATCGCGAGACTCAAGGGTAGTCGCGCCACCTTGTCCGGGCAAGAGGGTAATGCTCAGCGCCTGCGGCGACGCCGGTTGCCCGTCATCGTCTGCGTCTTTGCCCCGGTTATGCGGGTTGGCCATGTTACCGCCTTGGACAATTGGGGGAATCGGGCGCTCTTATGGGGAATAGCCATCGCCTCAACAAAATGCTCCTGGAACCTGGGCTCGACGGCAGTTTCGATTTTCTCTATGCGACGGATTTCCCTTTCGATCTCCCGGCGTGCGTTCACATCAACCAAGGCAATATGAGCGCCGCTCCCTGCCGCATTGCCTGCCGAGGTGACATTACCCAAGTCACAGTCGGGAATCAGACCCAGCACCATAGCGTACTTAACATCGATATGGGAACCAAACGCACCGGCCAGACGAATACGGTCAATCTCTTCCACCTCAAGTTTATCCATCAACAACCGAATCCCGGCGTAAAGCGCTGCTTTAGCAAGCTGGATGGCGCGCACATCGTTTTGGGTTACTGTGACCGTAATATCTCCCTTGTGCAGGACAAAAGCGAAGGTCCTGCCATCTGCGATCACCCGGGCCGAGTGTTGAGACAGATTGCCATCGATGACTCCGTCGGAGCTGAGTATGCCAGCGAGGTACATCTCGGCCACCACTTCGATAATCCCCGAACCACAAATGCCCGAAATACCTACCGCCGCGACCGCCTGCTCAAACCCGGGGTCGTCAGACCAAAGGTCGCAGCCGATCACCCGGATCCGGGGTTCCAGGGTTTCGCGATCAATACGCACCCGCTCGATCGCCCCGGGTGCGGCGCGCTGACCACCGCTGATCTGCGCTCCCTCAAAGGCTGGGCCCGTGGGGCTACTGGCTGCCAACAAGCGGTCTTGGTTTCCTAGGACGATCTCTGCGTTGGTACCTATATCAACCAGCAAAGTCATCTCCTTGCGCAGATACGGCGCCTCGGACAAAACCACAGCTGCACAGTCAGCGCCAACGTGGCCCGCAATACAAGGCAGCACATAACAGCGAGCACCGCGATTAAGGCCAAGATTAAGTTCGTGTGCGGGCATCGTGATAGCGCTGTCCGTGGCCAGGGCAAACGGCGCTCCGCCCAATTCAACCGGGGAAAGCCCCAACAGCAGGTGATGCATGATCGGATTGCCGACAAAAGCGCAGTCAAGTATGTCATCAACATTGCTGTCAGCTTCTTGGCAAACCTGTATTACCAGTTCTGTCAGGGTCTGGCGCAGTACGCGAGACATATCCTGTTCGCTACCCGGATGCATCATCACGTAAGAGACGCGGCTCATCAGATCTTCGCCAAACCGGATCTGCGGATTCATCCGACCAACCGAGGCAAGAGACTGGCCGCTGGTCAGTTCGATAAGATGCATGGCAATCGTGGTTGAACCCACATCAACCGCAAGCCCTAGCGCCGTGTCGTGATAACCAGGCCAGATAGCGATAATCTCGCGTTGCTGAAATACAGCAACCGTGACCTGCCAATTACCCTCGCGCATCACGGCTTGCAGTTTTCCCAGTACCTGCGGGTCACAGCTGAGCCCCGTCAAAGCCCATTCGAATTCTAATTCCTCTTCCAGGCGGCGAAGGTCAGACACTGCCTCGTGCATGTTGGGTGGGCTGACTTCAACCACGTGCAAATGCACCAGGGGGTCAACTGACAGATCGTGTACTTCGGTTCGCTTGCGGATCACCTGCCGATGAACCTGGCTCTCAGGTGGCACATCGATCACTGCATTACCAAGCAACCGCGCTGAGCACCCCAATCGCCGACTCTGGGCCAGACCACTTACCGCGTTGTAATCAACCTCATTCCCACCAAAGTCGGAAAGGTGCTCCGGCCGCGATTCAATACCGTGTTTGGGAAATGACCCCTCACTTAGAGTCACCTGGCAGCGACCACAGATCGCCCGACCCCCGCACACCGAATCCAAATCGACGCCAAGTTCGCGCGCCGCCTGCAACACAGTCGTCCCATGGGCAACACGCCCCCTGCGACCGGATGGGGTGAATACCACCAGCACATCCCCACCTGCTGCGAGTGCAGTTTCAGTGGCGTGAGGAGTGCTCAATTGGGGCTGCCCTCAATCGTCGGCTCGTCGGGGTGAATAAGGTAGTAATCTGAAGCATCGGCAAAAAATATATGGGCCTGGGTGTGTAGGCCGGTCGGGCTATCCAACGCGCCAGCCGCTATCCCCCAGTCATCCCGGGACGCGTGACGCCAGAACAAGCTAGACCCACAACGACAACAAAACCCTCTTTGCGCCTGAGCAGAGGATTGGAACCATTCCAGAGCGCCGTCGTGCGTAATCTCCACACAGTCCGACGGCGCTGCTGTTGCCGCCCAGTAATGACCACTGGTCTTGCGACACTGTGAACAATGGCAGGCCAACACCGGGCGAAGCGGCCCACGGACCGTAAACGACACAGCCCCGCATAGACAACTGCCTGGAGTGCGCTGCTCAGCCACCGGCCGCCCGACGCCGACCACGACGGCGACCCTCTCGAACACTGGACAGACCTTCACCCAGTTGGTCGCGATAGCGTGCAATCCAGCGCAAGCAATCTGGATCGTGCCCCATCATGACGTCCGCCCCCATCACCGCCGCCATAACCTCGCCGTGCAATGGACTGGTAATAGCTGATGTCATTCCAGCGCCAATGGCCATGGTTAAGAACGCCGCATTCAAACCATTGCGATTAGGTAACCCAAAACTGACGTTCGATGCGCCGCAGGTGCTGTTGACCTTTAATTCATCGCGCAGTCGTTTCAGAATATGCATCACCTGTCGGCCCGAATTATTCAGGGCGCCGATCGGCATCACCAGTGGATCAACCACCACATCCTCAGCGGGAATGCCGTAATCAGCGGCGCGCTCAACGATCTTCCGGGCCACATCAAAACGCACGTCAGGATCCTCAGAGATTCCCGTCTCGTCGTTCGAGATAGCCACTACAGCCGCGCCGTATTTTTTGACCAGTGGTAAGACCTGCTCCATTCTTTCTTCTTCACCCGTTACCGAATTAACCAGCGCCTTACCCTGGTAAACAGCTAGCCCAGACTCTAGCGCCGCGACAATAGAAGAATCGATAGACAACGGTACATTAGTCAGTGACTGCACCAGTTGTACGCACTCGGCCAGTATGGTCGGCTCATCGGCGAGCGGGATTCCAGCATTGACATCGAGCATATGAGCGCCCGCGGCCACCTGAGCCAGAGCATCCAACTCCACGCGAGCGTAATTGCCTAGTTTCATTTCGGCAGCCAGCGCCTTGCGTCCGGTCGGATTAATCCTCTCTCCGATCATGCAAAATGGCTGATCAAACCCAATCTTCACTTCCTTCGTTGCTGAACTGACAACAGTTACCGTCACCTGCTTATCCTCTTAGTGAATTAAACGTTGTGCCATACCCGGATGCCAAGGGACTCTCCCCTCAAGCACACCAGAATCCTTGACTATGTCGCTTACCCGTTCTTCCTGTCGGTAAGCCATGATATGGATACCGTGCACGCCCTCAATCGCCCGGATCGCCTGGATCATCTCAACACATATGCGAATACCTTCTTCTCGCGGATTGTGCGCTGCCAGCAGGCGGCGAATTATTTCGTCTGGGATATGCACGCCAGGTACATTATCGCGAATCCAGACCGCGGTACGGGCCGAAGCGAGCGGGCCAACGCCTACCAGAATGTAGCAACGCTCGGTCAGGCCCATGTCATAAACCTGAGTCATGTACTGCTTGAGTCGTTGAATATCGAAACAGTACTGGGTCTGCACAAACTGTGCGCCGGCATCGATCTTCTTCTTCAGCCGCAAAGGGCGATAATCCAATGGCGGGGCAAAAGGATTAGCCGCAGCGCCGACAAAAACTCGTGGCGGGTTGCTGAGCGCCCGCCCACTGAGAAACTCACCCTGGTCGCGCATGGATGTGACCGTCTGCAACAGGCTCATACAATCAAAATCAAACACCGGCTTAGCATTGGGCTGATCCCCAGCCTGCACCCCATCGCCTGTAAGGCAAAGGATACTGGTCACGCCCATGGCCGCTGCTCCCAGCACGTCGCCCTGGATCGCAATCCGGTTACGGTCCCGACAGGAAACCTGCATGACCATCGCATAGCCTCTGCGCGTCAGCAGGGCGCAAACTCCGACGCTCGACATGTGACAGTTCGCGCCAGACCCATCCGTCGCATTAATGGCATCGACCCAACCATCAAACACTCTAGCCCGCTCAAAAACGGCCTGCGCATCCGCTGCATCGGGTGGCGCAATCTCCGTGGTGACCGCAAACAGGCCTGCACGTAATACCCGCTCGAGTCGGCCAGGCGAAGAATGCCCGTCCAAAATTGGCAAAGGTTCGCCAGGTGCCGGCTCTTCAATTTCCACCATATTAGCCCGCTGTGCCGAACAATCGGAGATCCCGTTTTTCGCGCACTTCCCGCAACCATGCCGAGCGACCGCGGAGATCCTGCGCCAACGGCGGCTGTACACACTGGATACCGGAGTGGTCACGCATGCGCCCGGAACCTTCCCAGGCATCCACCCAGACGCAGCGCATCTGCGGCTTTACTTCGCAAAACCCGTTTTCCCGGACACCGCCACAGGGGCCGTTACGTAATTCCTTAGGACAGTTCATGGGGCAGGACATGCCGGTCTGGCTGAGCACGCAGTGCCCACACATCTGGCAATCGAACAATGCCGCCTTGAGCTGTCGTTCCAGGCCCCGAATCAACCCCTCGATACGGTCGTACCCCATCCATAACCAGAGCGGATGCAAGGCAATCATGAACCCTTCAAAATGCTCATACAACCACTCCAGCACCCGCGCATTGCGGACAGACCATTGTCTCAAGGCATACATAGGTTTCAGTCAGCTTGTGGGGTTTTAGCGCCGGCGCTACCCTTAGCCCTGATCAGGGCTAACAGGTTCTCGTCCGTGAATGCTGCCTCGAGGCGTTCTACTGTTTGCGCCGCCATCTGATCACGATCGTCGTCACTACAGGTCACGGTTTCTCGACGCCATTCACTTAGGTAAGCATCCGACGAACCTTTACCGGCTCGCATGGCGGCGCGATCGATTGCGTCCTGAAAACGCTGTGCCAGCCTAAGCCTTACAGTCTGCCGGCCCTTGCGCACCATGACCTGCGAAGGAATATCCCGCCAAAAAACAGTGATCAACTTTGCCATCAGAGCTCCTTCGCTGCCGGGTCCCGACAGAAGACAGCCAGACTCGTCTCCAATTCTCCGTAACCGGTACTGATATGTTCAAATTCCAGTCCCAGGGTTTGCGCTGCCGAGCGGGCAATCTCCAGAGTTTCCTTCGAGTTAGTCTGAGCAAGGTATATCAGCTTGGTATATGCCGAAAAGTAGGTTTCCAGAAGTTGCGGGTGGCGTTTAATGCCAAGTTCCTCCATCACCAGTCGGTCAAAATGCCGCGCCAGAAAATCGGTCAGATAGAAAATCCCGGGTTCACGATCATGCCTCTCCAGGAAGGCCTGTGATCCCCGAAAGAACTCATAACAATGAGCACCAGGAAGCCTTTCCACCTGTTCTTCTGCGAGAACCGCATCCAGTGCACCTCCCGTACCGCAATCGGCATAAGCGACAAAAATAGAATCGAATGCATCTCGAGACTGCCGCACCCGTTTGCGCACCGCCGGGGCAATCAGGTGTGGGTGATTATGTAGGCTTGCCGGAAGGCACTGAATCTCAAGGTGGTGCCATTTGTTGAGTCGAACCAGGGTAGTGATCTCATGAGCCAACGCTCCACAGGCAATAACCAGACTCTTTCCTAACGACGGTGCTGCGGGCATAACCTTTCTCTCGCAAATAGGTGATGACGTTCTTCACGTCCAACCTGGGAAGATGGTCTTTAGCGGGGCAACGCCGGGTCAAACCACTGCCAGTCCACGGTAAGTTATGCGGACTTTCGCCGCGCCCTGAGCTCAGCAACCAATTGCTTGGCGGTCTCCACCGCGACCGCAGCATCGCGGCAGTACGCATCAGCCCCGATGGCCTGACTGAATTCCTCGTTCAGCGGAGCACCTCCCACCAGCACAACATAGTCATCCCGCATACCCTGTTCGACCAGGGTATCGATCACCACTTTCATGTACGGCATGGTGGTGGTAAGCAGTGCAGACATACCGACGATATCCGGCTTGTGCTCCTCAATCGCGGCCAGGTAATTGTCCACCGGGTTGTTGATGCCGATATCAAAGACCTCGAAGCCTGCACCCTCAAGCATCATTCCAACCAGGTTCTTGCCGATGTCATGAATATCCCCTTTGACCGTGCCGATAACGACAGTACCAATGGATTCTGCACCCGTCTCTGCCAGTAGTGGCCGCAGGATCGCCATGCCGCCTTTCATCGCGTTCGCAGACATCAAGACTTCCGGTACGAAAAGAATGCCGTCACGAAAATCGATACCGACGATACGCATACCCTCGACCAGAGCTTCAGCAAGAACCTTGTCCGGCCCCCAACCCCTTTCCAGGAGAATGTTGGTCCCCTCTTCAATCTCCTCTTTGAGACCGTCATAGAGGTCATCATGCATCTGCTCGGCGAGTTCGTCGTCCGACAGGCTTTTCAGATCCAGTTCATCCTCTTGCTCATCACTCATCGCATGGACCACCTTTTTGGGTATCAATACTGGGCACAGGACGGCATTCTAGATAGGAAGCCGGATAGAGTTGTTTTTGTCGCGACACGTCCCCATCACAGCGCGACACTACAGACTAAAGCGCTAGGATAAAGGCTCCAGTAGTCACTCCACCGTGCCAAGTATGCGCTGTGCTCAGAACCGAATTCTGGTTAAAGTCGCAGCAATAGCCTAACAGCCAAGATTGTCAGGACATCCGTACGAATATTCCGGAGCGAGTCTTGGGATCAAAACAAGTCGACTTGGGTGGCATGACCTCGCTCGCGTCGGCAACCGCCATCAGTTCTTCTAATGAAGTAGGAAAACAGGCGAATCCCAGCTGCCAGCCCTCACTACAGCGAGCTTGCAGGCCTTCTAACCCACTGTCACCGGTCACGTAATCCAGCCGTGGATCGCCACGCACGTCACTAATCCCCAATAAAGGCTCTAGAATGCGCTCCTGCAAGATAGAGACGTCTAGATTCCGCAATGGCGATTTGTCCAACACCGGGCGGCGCAGGGTGAGTAGTATGGTCTGCCCATCCAATAGCATCAGGAACTGGCCGCGCTGTGCGGGGAACTGCGCAGCACGATCGTCGCCTATAGGCTCAACAACGAAGTCTTTCCCCAGTTCGGTCAGTAGATCGGTTGGAGTTCTACCGCCCAAATCCCGCACGCAACGGTTAAAGGCTAAAACCCGCAGTTGGTCCGCTGGAAACAACGCGACCAGCAGATAATCCCACGGACCATCAGTCTTGCCGGCAGCCCGGCGACTGGCAGCATGTCGCAATGTCGAAGCCGCACGATGATGTCCGTCAGTCAGGTAGGTTGCATCAATACCAGAGAATGCCTGGCGAATGTCATCGCACTGTGAAGTATCGGTGACCCGCCACAACCGCTGGCAAACGCCATCCGGCAACACAAAATCGAGCACTGGGTCACCCTGGGTTACAGACTCAACTATCGCATCAATTTCTGCAGATCCGGCATATGCCAGACAGATCGGGCTAGAACTCGCACCGACGATATCCAGATAATGGCTGAGACGCTCCTCATGCTCCTTACGGGTCTCTTCATGCCTGCGGATAGATCCATTCTCATATTCACCGACCGGAATCTCAGCGACGACACCGGTCTGTGTATGGTCATCAATACTGAGCTGGTAAATAAAAACAGCATCGGTATCCGAGTCCTGGTAAGAGCCGTTTTCCAACATCACCTGTAATTGCTGGACGTTACCCTCTAGGACTTTCGCTTCTGTCGGCCGCTCGCCGGCGGGGAAATCATCCGCCGCCCGCATAGTATTGATATAGTTTTTCGGGTGAGTTACACAAAACGCGTGGCGCTGTGCCGGGCTCATCGAATCATAGGCCGGGCTCACCACTGTGGTGGCATGCTGTGGAGCCACTACATACGGCCTGAAAGCGCGAATCTGCGTCACTTATCCAATCTCTCAACCTAACACGACGCGAGACTCAGCCGGGATGCGCTAAACGAAAAGTCGCCATGAAATCTGCCAATGCCTGCACACCCTCGCGTGGCATCGCGTTGTAAATGCTCGCCCGGCAGCCACCCACGCTGCGGTGGCCCTTGAGATTCAATAACTTTTCCTCACCCGCCTGCGTGAGAAAGGTCTTTTCAAGATCTTCACTGGGCAGGCGAAACACCACATTCATCACTGACCGGGATTCGACATCTACTGGGCAATGGTAGTAGCCACCGCTGGTATCGATGACCTGGTAGAGAATGCCCGCCTTTGCTTCAGCCTCACGCCCTACAGCTTCTATGCCGCCCCTGCCCTGCATCCATTTCAGGACTTTACCTAAAATGTAAATCGGGAAGACCGGTGGCGTGTTAAACATGGAGCCCTTATCTGAGTGTATGTCGTAGCGAAGATACCGGGCGATGTCGCGGTTATTGTCCTCGATCGCCGTCTTGCGGACGATCACCATTGCCATACCAGCTGGCCCAAGGTTTTTCTGCACGCCACCGTACACCAGGTCAAAGCTTTCCCAGGGAATCGGTCGGGACATATAGTCCGATGACATATCAGCGACCAACGGTACGTCCACCTGCGGCCAGTCTCTAAAGCGAACGCCGCCAATAGTCTCGTTGGAGGTGATGTGCAAATAACGGGTACCGGGCTGGATCTCCAGCTCACCGGATTCGGGCATGCGGGTATAGTTGCATTCTACCCCATCCCAGGCGGTGTAGATTTCGCCATAGGGTTGAGCATCAGTGATAGCCCCCTTGCCCCAGCTGCCAGAGTTAACGTAACCCGCCTTGCGCCCTTCACCCAGCAGGTTCATCGGCACCATCGCAAACTGCAGCGTGGCACCGCCCTGTAGAAAAAGCACATCAAAGTCTCCAGGAACCCCAAACACACTGCGGACCAGTTCAATCGCCTCCTCGTGTACCGCGACAAATTGCTTTCCCCGATGACTCATCTCTATCAGGGACATGCCAGCTCCCTGGTAATCAACGAACTCAGCCTGAGCCTCCTCAAGTACTGAAAGCGGCAACGTACAGGGGCCCGCGCTGAAATTGTGCATCCGTTCACTCATAATTCTTGCTCCGCGAAAAAATCAACACTACGCCTGGCCGTTGACACAGTGCCGCACCCGCCCCGCATCAAAGGCTTCAATGATCTCCAATACACCATCAGCTACTGCTGCCTGGGCCTGGTCGGTCGAAGCACCGATATGGTGCGTGCCGTAGGTATTGGGGTGCATGGCCAATTTCGAATCAAAAGATGATTGGCTTGCTGCGGGCTCATCAGCATAGACGTCGAGCCCGACACGCAGGCCTTTTTCATCCATCGCTTTAAGCAAGGCGGCTTCGTCTATCACATCGCCGCGCGATGCATTCAGGATAATCGTTCCCGGCTGCACCGCCGCCAGAAAAGCACTATCCACCAAGTCTCGGGTTTCAGGTGCTGCTGGGACATTCAGACTGACAATATCGCAACATGCCAGCAGCGTTGGCAAATTCGGCACGGTCTGTAGTTCGAGCTTGCTGATTTGCTCATGCATTTCCGGTTTACGATCGGGCTTATCTACAACGTACACTTGGATACCAAAAGCACGGGCCCGCTGTGCGACAGCAAGGCCGATGGCACCCAAGCCCACGATGCCCATGTGACGACCGTACAAGCCCTTCGCTGCAGCATACTTCTTCTTGTTCCATTGGCCCGCCCGCAAGTCAATCACGTTATCGGGGATGTTACGGTCGATAGCTATCAGCAGGCCAATGACCAGCTCAGCGACCGCTATGGCATTTTTTCCGGGCACATTACAGACCGGAATCTTACGAGCCGCGGCGGCGGCCTTGTCAATCGTATTGGTCCCGGCGCCCGCACGAATCACAAGGCGCAACGCCGACGCAGCGGCTATTGCGTCACTGCTCACCCGGGTACTTCTAACAACCAGCACTTCGGCATCGCCGATTGCCTCTACCAGGGTGTTAGCATCCAGATCCGGTTGAGAAACACATTCGTGACCCTGCTGGCACAGTTGTGCCATTCCCGAATCTGGAAACTTGTCCGCAAAAAGAATCTTCAAAATACCTCCGTGCCATAATTTGCATCAGTACGTTTACTGTTCCGCGTTTATTCTACGTTCGCCTTTAGAAGTTGAATACTCCCCCGGCGTAGAAATTCGTGCGAAAGCCGGAAAATGTCACAGCTAAGACAAGAAAAATTTGAAGTACCCAAAATTTTTTTATCGTCTACTGTGGAACGTGCTTATAGTTATGACTCTTAACCCTCGCACACCTACACATTCGTGCTGATTGGAACTACCGTTCTGGTTCTTGGCGCAGCACTGCTGGTAGCAACCGGGGTAATCGCAATGAATCTACCGAACTGACTGAGGCCGGCGACACTGCCTAGCCTCCCAGAAACAGCTCTCCCACCTTTGGATTCTGGAGTCACTCGTCACCCGTTCCGGCTATAGCAATCTGCCCCGATACCATGACATATCCAATGTCGGCGAACTCCAGGCCTTTCTTGGCATTTTGCTCAACCATGATGATCGTCTTACCCTCTTTACGCTGAAAATCATTCAGAATGTCAAAAACCATATCAATGAAACGCGACTCCAGGCCGATCGAGGGCTCATCGACCAACAAGACATCAGGGTTTATAACCAGTGCCTGCGAGATCTCCAGTAACCGTCGCTCTCCGCCTGACAGCACTAGTGAAACGCATTTTTCGACGGGGCGAATATCGCATGAGAAATTTACAAACACAATCCCCCTCCCCTATTAGAGGCTTACTGACTTTAGCTGTCGTTTCACTGATACTGTCGCACTTAGATGGCTCACATCAGATGGCATCGGTCCAGTTTCGCCATCTTTAGGCGCAACGCGCTGATGCTTTGGGATAAGGGTCAAACTATGGGGAAATTGCCGGTGACCAAACGAGAAGAATTTATCAATATGTGTATTTGGCGTGGAAACGCCAGCGGTGGAAGTTTCGTTGACTACCAAATCCCGGCGTCAGAAACTCAAACCGTTCTCGACGCTGTGACCTGGGTTCAACGCAATGTTGAGCCGAGCCTGTCCTATCGTTTTGCCTGTCGCGTGGGCATGTGTGGCTCTTGTGCCATGATGGTCAACGGCCGTCCGCGCTGGACATGCCGCACCCATGTGTCGAAAGTCATCAAGAACAATCAGATCAGACTTGAACCGCTACGCAATCTTCCCGTGATCAAGGATCTGGTATGTGACCTGTCGGATTTTTTTGCCAAATGGCTCAAGGCAAATGGGCGGTTCATCCCCACAGCAACGCGCGAGCATTCGGTGAAAAAAATCTCCCCCTTGTCCAGACAACGCCAAGCAGCGAATGCGGCTATCGAATGCATCAATTGCGCGGTTTGCTACGCCGCCTGTGATGCCGTGGAACAAAATCCCAAGTATCTTGGCCCGGCGGCACTGAATCGCGCCTGGACCCTGATGAACGATGTAAGAGATGATGGCAAGCGGGAGCGTCTTCGTGCAATTACTGCAGATGGTGGCTGCCAGTGCTGTCATTCACAACACGGTTGCGCCAGTCACTGCCCTAACGAACTCAATCCCACTCGGTCTATAGCAGGTCTAAAACAGGTTGCCGTAACAGCTATATTCAAAGGAGAGGTCTGAGTTAGTGCCAGGGTTGCGTCTTTATCTAGCGCAGCGCATAAGCGCTATGGTGATGGCTCCTTTAGTGCTGACGCATCTGGGGGTAATGATCTACGCGATCCGGGGGGGGCTCGATACAGCAGAGATTCTTTCCCGCACTCAGGGTAGTTTGCTCTGGGGAAGCTTATATGGGTTGTTTGTTATTACCGTCTCGATCCACGCTGCAATTGGCCTTCGGGTTATTGCTTACGAATGGTTCAAGCTGTCCGGATTACTTCTTAATTTGTTTGCCGTACTTGTCGGGCTGGGACTCCTGGCTCTCGGTGGACAGGCAGTCTATGCGGTGGTACTTGCATGATCAGGCCACACCAGA
>JBBWVW010000084.1:0-29793 GCA_050256425.1 Arenicellales bacterium
GAGCATTACTAAAGCTATCGCGCCGAACTTCATCATAAGGTCGGACAAGTAGGAAAGCAGGCGTGCGTAGCGGAAATTGCGCACGACATAAGAGTTGAATTCCTCGCCGCTGTGTCGAGCTGCTCGCCAGATTACAAAATATAAAAGGACGACCAGTCCCCCGAGAATACTGGCCATTATTCCTATACCGACCAGGCGAAGTTCAGGGGACTGACCGCCCAGCATCAGGGTACGTGTCAGGGCCCCACCACCAAACAGCTCGACTGCTGCGAGGAGGGCCGCGCTGATCAAAGCGAGACTTTGCAGCACGATATTGGCGGTCAGAGTGACACCAAAAAGCCCCGTTGCGGCGGCTTTGTGGTCCGCCTGGTCAAGCACTCGACGAATCAATTCAACATCGGCAATCGCTTTGCGAATGTTCAGTTCATCTTGGGCCATGATAATTTTCGTCACAAACCTGTTTGTATTACAAACATACTAGGTCGGATAATCATTGTTGTCAACCCAGTAACATCCGATCTGGCGGGTTGTAAGGTAGGCGGGCGGATCAGAGCTACTCCCTGGTCCAACAAGAGATAGTATTAGCGCCAGGAGGTCACATCGATGAGTTGGAGCATTCAGATGTGTTCAGCAACGGAACATCACGCGATCGGTTTGGCAATCAACAACGCCTCCGAGGCATATCACGGGGTTATTCCGGCCGATTGCTGGAAGAGCCCTTACATGTCCGAAGCCGAACTTGAAGCCGAGGTTGCGGATGGAGTGCTTTTCTGGGGCGCCTCGGTCCAAGGCGCGCTGGTTGGCGTTATGGGCCTACAGCATCGCGATGGAGTAGACCTGATTCGCCATTCTTATGTTCGGCGCCCGTGGCAGGGGCGAGGCATTGGATGCGCGTTGCTGGCAGAAGTTGAACGCTATTCGAAGGCGCAGATTCTCGTTGGTACCTGGGCTCAAGCGACCTGGGCAATCGGTTTCTACCAGGCAAATGGTTATCGGTTGCTCGGCAACAGCGAAAAGAGCGAACTGCTGGACCAGTACTGGCAGATACCGGCTCGCCAGGCAAGAGCCTCCGTGGTGTTGACCAAAACCTTGCCGCGGTAAACTGAATACGGACGAGCCGGGCACCAGTTGCGACCGCGTCTCCCACAGTTCGTCACACTGCGCGGTGGCCAAGATGCTGTGACCTTTGCGGTCTTCGGTTAGGCTATTTATGATTCAGATCAGTGAATTCGATTACGAGTTGCCCTCGCAACTCATAGCCCAGACTCCGACCCGACGACGCAGCGATAGCCGTCTGCTCATTTTGCCACCCAAGGATCGACCCCTCATCAGCGCACGTTTTGGCAATCTTGTCGATCGCCTGTGTCCCGGAGATCTTCTGGTGGCTAACGATACGCGAGTGCTTGCAGCGAGATTGTTCGCGCAAAAAGCCCAGACTGGCGGGCGTGTTGAAGTTCTGATAGAGCGCCTCGTTGACAAAGAAACGGCAGTGGTGCAGCTCCGAGCCAGTAAAACACCACGTACCGGTACGCTGCTGCGAACGGCTGCGGGCTGCGAGTTGAAAGTGGTCGGTCGGCAAGGGCAATTTTTTGTAATCAAGCGGGTTGACGGCGCCAGCCTGGCAGCTTTGCTGCGCGATGAGGGGACGGTACCCCTGCCACCCTATGTTACCCGGGAAGCGGAAGATGAAGACGTTGAGCGCTATCAGACGGTGTACGCTCGCGTACCGGGCGCGGTGGCTGCACCCACAGCCGGCCTGCACTTCGACCGGGCCTTGTTGAACGCTCTGCAGGACAAAGGCGTAGACATCGCCTATTTGACCCTTCACATTGGTGCGGGGACATTTCAGCCCGTGCAAGTTGAAACCCTCGCTGAGCATCGGATGCACTCGGAGCATTTCGTCATTGGTAAAGAGTTAGTCGATGCTGTGAGTAAGACACGAAAACGGGCCGGGCGCGTGGTCGCGGTTGGCACTACGGTGGTTCGGGCGCTGGAAAGCGCGATGCAACAGGGGGCCCTAAGGGCCTGTTCCGGGGAAACATCGCTTTTTATTAAGCCGGGATTTTCGTTCCGGGTGGTGGACATGATAATCACCAACTTTCATCTGCCTCGCTCGACATTACTGGTGCTGGTAAGTGCTTTTTCAGGGTGTGGGAGAATCCGAACCGCTTATAAGCAGGCAATCTCGGAGCGCTACCGGTTTTTCAGTTATGGCGATGCCATGTTGCTGGAGGAAAAGGTCTCGAAATGATGAAATTTTCGGTTATGGATACCGACGGCGAGGCCCGTCGTGGACGCTTGACCTTTGGTCGCGGTAGTGTAGATACTCCAGCGTTTATGCCGGTGGGCACTTTGGGGTCGGTGCGAGCGGTTGCGCCGGGGGAGGTTCGCGACTGCGGGGCCCAGATCATTCTGGGAAACACGTTTCATCTAATGCTGCGCCCCGGAACCGATGTGATACAAGCCCACGGGACATTGCACGATTTTATGGGCTGGGACGGCCCTATCCTGACGGACTCCGGCGGCTTCCAAGTATGGAGCCTGGCCGACAAGAGGCATATCTCGGAGAAGGGCGTGCGTTTTAAATCGCCGGTCGATGGTTCGCCGGTATTCCTCGGGCCGGAGGAATCCATCGATGTGCAAAGGTCTCTGGGTTCTGACGTGGTGATGTGTTTTGATGAATGTACAAACTATCCTGCTTCAGTCGCCCAGGCACGCGAATCTATGGAGTTATCAATGCGGTGGGCTAGTAGATGCCGGGATGCGCCGCTTGCCCCTGATCAGGCACTTTTCGGTATCGCGCAGGGAGGGATGTACGAAGATCTGCGTCTTGAGTCACTGGAAGCCCTTAAAGCTGTCGGTTTTGAGGGTTATGCCCTGGGGGGACTTTCAGTGGGTGAGCCCAAAGCGGACATGCTACGAATACTTAGGTCAGTGGCCCCGCGTATGCCGGCGCAAAAACCGCGCTACCTGATGGGCGTTGGCAAGCCAGAAGACCTGCTGGCCGGCGTAAGCGCAGGAATTGACATGTTCGACTGCGTTTTACCTACCCGCAACGCACGCAATGGTTGGCTGTATACCCGCTCCGGCATTGTGCGGCTGAAAAACGCTGCCTACAGAGACGATACCCGGCCGATTGAGGCCGGTTGCCGGTGCCCCGCATGCGAGCGTTTCAGCCGGGCTTATCTTCGGCATTTGTACGTTACCGGGGAGCTTTTGGGCGCTCGCCTTTGCACCTTGCACAATCTGGTCTTTTTTCAGAGGTTGATGGCGGATATCCGTGACTCGATCACGCGTGGCCGACTGGCTACTTTTGCGCGTGAGTTCATGGCGGGCTACGCCGGTAAATGCCGTGATGTGGCATAATCGCGCGCTTTTCCAGGCCCATACGAGGTAAAACAATGAACTTCCTGATTTCAGACGCTTGGGCTCAAGTGGGGGGAGACGCGGGCGGTAGCTTGTTCAGCCTGTTGCCGTTGGTGGTAATCTTTATTCTGTTCTACTTCCTGCTGATACGCCCGCAGCAAAAAAGAGCCAAACAGCACAAGGAAATGGTCACAGCGCTCAAAAAGGGCGAAGAAATTGTGACCAATGGCGGGCTTTTGGGAAAAGTCACGGACATCGACGATAATTTTATCACTCTGGAGATCGACGGCGGCCTGAATGTCAAAGTTCAGCGCCAGTCGGTCGCTCAAGTGATGCCGAAGGGTACCTACTGAGCCAATGCGAAACCACACTCCGTGGTGGAAGTGGCTGATCATCGCAGTGGTGATCGTGCCCGGGGCATTCTATGCTCTCCCCAACCTGTTCGGCAATGATCCGGGTGTTCAATTGCGCGGCGTACGCGGCGCTCGCTTGGGAACGGCGGAGTTAGGTGAGGTGCAAAAAGTCCTGGAGTCCTCTGAGATTAGTTACAAGTCAGCAGTTCTGGATGAGCGGGGAATACGAGTTCGGTTTGCGACCACCGACGTCCAGTTACAGGCGCGGGACCTGTTGGAGTCACGCCTTGCCAGTGGCACTACGGTTGCATTAACGCTGTTACCGGCAGCGCCTGACTGGTTGTCACAGGTTGGCGCGTTGCCAATGTACCTCGGCCTGGACTTGCGCGGCGGTGTGCATTTTCTATTGGAAGTAGATATGCAAAGTGCCGTACGCCGGGCCGAAGATCGTTATGTCGCCGATCTTCGTTCAACGTTGCGTGAGGCGAAAATCCGCTACCAGAGGATCGGTCGGGACGGTTCTGGTGGCATTACGGTGGTACTGCGTGACCCGGCGGTGCTAGCAGATGCCGTGGACGAAATCAGACAAGCGTTGCCCGGTTTAGTTATTGAGGATGGAAAGGACAGCGCGGATGGTGCACTGCGTATGCGCCTGTCTGACAACGAGGTAGAGGAGTTATCCCAGTTCGCGCTCGAACAGAACATCACGGCGCTGCGCAATCGGGTCGACGAACTGGGAGTTGCCGAGCCGGTTATTCAGCGTCAGGGTGATCGCCGTATCGTCGTGCAGTTGCCGGGAGTTCAGGACACAGCTCGCGCCAAACGGATTCTTGGGCGCACTGCGACGCTCGAGATGATGATGGTGGATGAAGAGCATAGCCTTGATGCCGCCCTGAGCGGCAAGGTGGCCCCAGGTTCCAAGATTTTCCGCTTTCGGGACGGTCGGCCTATCCTGCTCAAAAAGCGGGTGATCTATTCCGGCGAAAACATTGTGGATGCTGCCGCGAGCATCGATACCCAAAGTGGGGGGGCGATCGTCAGCATCACCCTGGATGCGATCGGCGCTCGAGTCAATCAGAAAATCACGGGCAAGAACATCGGCAAGCGCATGGCCGTGCTTTACATTGAGAGCAAGTCCACGATCAAAACCGATGTGGATGGCATGCCGGTGAAAGGTGCCGACGGCCGGGCGATACGAGTCAGGCAACGCATTGAGGAAGTGATTACGGCCCCGGTAATTCGGGACCAACTCGGCAAGCGTTTCCAGATCGAAGGCCTCGACAGCGTCGATGAGGCGCGCGATCTTTCCTTGATGCTGCGAGCCGGTTCGCTCGCGGCACCTGTCGAGATTATTGAGGAACGGACCGTGGGCCCGAGCCTGGGTCAGGCCAATGTTGATCAAGGATTTCAGTCCGTGATCATTGGGTTTGCTCTGGTTCTAGTATTTATGGCGATCTACTACCGGGTTTTCGGTCTTTTTGCCAACGTGGCATTAGCGCTTAATCTGGTTATGATCGTCGCCGTTCTGTCTTTACTGCAGGCGACCTTAACCCTACCGGGTGTAGCTGGCATTGTGTTGACGGTAGGTATGGCAGTGGATGCCAACGTGCTGATTTTTGAGCGCATTCGTGAAGAGCTTCGCAACGGCAGTACACCACAGGCGAGCATTCACACCGGTTACGAGCGGGCACTTTCAACCATTGTTGATGCCAACCTCACGACATTGATTGCAGCAATTGTGCTCTTTAATTTTGGCACCGGGCCAATTAAGGGATTCGCGGTCACTCTTAGCATCGGTATTCTGACGTCGATGTTTACTGCTATCGTCTTAACGCGGGCTTTGGTTAACTTCTTTTTTGGCGGCCGGCGCCTGAAAGACCTGACGATCTGAGACGGATATGCGTTTTTTTCAAAAAGTCACCGATTTTGATTTTCTGGGCAAGCGACGATCAGCCCTGCTGGGTTCTTTGGTGTTGCTCGCTATCAGCGCAGGCTCGCTGGGAACCCGGGGTCTCAATTTCGGGATCGATTTCACTGGTGGAACACTGGTAGAGGTCTCTTATGCACAGGCTGTTGATCCGGTCAGGGTGCGTTCTGTACTAGTTGAGGCGGGCATTAACAGTGCGATCGTCCAGTATTTCGGTACGTCAAAAGATATTCTGGTGCGCCTGCCTGTTGTGGACGGGCAGGCATCTGCTGAGCGCAGCACAGCCGTGATGCAAGCTTTGCGCACGACCATCGGTGAGGTGCTCACTGAGAGTCCCGAAGGGGGCCTGCAACAGTGTCGCTCCGCGAACCGCGCGTTAGTTGGCGACTGCACGGTCCAGATGCGCAGAGTAGAGTTTGTGGGCCCGCAGGTTGGTGGCGAGTTGACTGAGAAAGGCGGCCTGGCAATGCTGTATGCGCTGATTGGCATACTGATCTATGTGGCGATCCGCTTCGAGTGGCGTTTTGCCATTGGCGCTGTTGTCGCTTTGGTCCACGATGTCTTTATTACGCTAGGTGTTTTCTCGGTGCTCGCACTCGAGTTCTCGTTACCCGTGCTGGCCGCGGTGTTGGCGGTAATCGGTTACTCGCTGAATGACACGATCGTTGTTTTTGATCGGGTCCGCGATAATTTCCGGAAAATGCGTAAAGGCAGTGTCGTTGCAATCATGAATAGCTCAGTCAACCAAACACTCCCACGCACGGTTCTTACTTCGGCTACAACCCTGCTGGTGGTACTGACATTATTACTGGCCGGCGGGGAAATCATCAAAGGGTTCGCATCCGCGTTGTTAGTCGGGGTGATTATCGGGACCTACTCTTCAATCTTTGTGGCCAGTCCTACGGTGCTGATGCTCGGCATATCCCGTGAGGACATGCTTTCGGTACCCAAGGAAGACGTTGAAGGCGACCCCTTACCCTGAGTGAGTCGCCGCTGCCGGCCTTTTTCTTATGCGTTGCCCCGCTTGCTCCAACGAGGATACCCGGGTAGTCGACTCGCGGATTGCTAATGCGGGCGCTACGGTCCGCCGCCGCCGGGAGTGCCAGGCCTGCAGCCATCGTTTTACCACTTTTGAACGTTTTGAGCTTGAGCAGCCTCGGGTTATTAAAAGTGACGGCCGTCGTGAGCCCTGGGACGAGGAAAAACTTCGCCGAGGCTTGTTACGAGCGCTCGAGAAGCGGCCTGTTGGGTCGGATAAAGTAGAGGCATTGATTAATGCCGTCAGCCGCCAGATGCAGTTGAGCGGTGAGCCGGAGGTGCGGTCCGCCTTGATAGGCGAGGCCATGATGGATCGACTGCAGCGCACAGATGAGATCGCCTACGTGCGTTACGCGTCGGTCTATCGGAGTTTCGAGGATGTTTCCGCATTCAGCAAAGAAGTGGACCGGCTACGCCGGGAGAAGGGGGCGGATTCCAATGTAACTCAGTTGTCACTGTTGAGTGAAAAGGTTTTAGAAGGAAAGTGATAACTCCAACCCAACTAACGGACCGCGATCGTGATCTGATGAGTCAGGCAGTTGCGCTTGCACGCAAAGGACTTTACACGACAAAACCGAACCCTCGGGTCGGCTGTGTGATTATTCGAGATCACACGATTGTCGGTGAGGGTTGGCATGAAAGAGCGGGTGAACCCCATGCCGAGGTTCATGCTTTGCGCAGCGCTGGCGCTCGGGCTCGAGGCGCGGACGTATTTGTCAGTCTTGAACCTTGTGCCCACCAGGGGCGAACTGGGCCGTGCGCACAGGCGCTGATCGACGCCGGGGTTCAGCGGGTGGTTTCAGCCATGGGCGACCCCAATCCCAAGGTCGCGGGGCGGGGGCATCAGATGTTGGAGCAGGCGGGGATCGAGGTGATTCTCGCTGATGACGAGTTAGGCGCCCGGGAACTTAATACCGGTTTCTGCCGCCGGATGGAGGCGGGGCGACCTTTGGTCCGGCTCAAGGTGGCAGCAACGATGGACGGACGCACCGCGGCCTGTGACGGCAGCAGCCAGTGGATTACCAGCGAGGAGGCGCGTAAAGATGTACACCGTCTTCGCGCCCGAAGTTGCGCGCTGGTGAGCGGTATTGGAACCATTCGTACTGACAACCCGCGACTCAATGCGCGCCTCGACGAGCCTGTGGTGCAGCCGTTGCGGGTAGTGCTCGTAGGTCGTAACCAGGTTGACCCTGCGGCACGGCTATTCTCTGTCGATGGCCCGGTATTGATCGTTGGCTCCGATGAAAATCAAATAACAAGCGAGTTCGATCAGCGCACCGGGCGGGTTTGCCTGCGCGGCTCTGACGGGCAAGTAGATCTTGACCAACTGCTGGATCTGTTGGCCGCTCGCCACTGCAACGAAGTGTTGGTCGAAGCAGGCGCGGCGGTAGCCGGCGCTTTCGTCTCAGGTGGGTTGGTTGATGAAGTGTGGGTCTACCAGTCGCCTGATGTGTTGGGCTCGGGCGGTCGCGGTATGTTTGTCATGCCCGGAATCGGATCCATGGACGATAGATTGCGTTTCGAGCTTAGCGATGTTTGCCAGATCGGGCGGGACCTGCGTTTAATCTACCGGCCCCATAGCCCGCATTGAATATGTTTACGGGAATCGTTCAAAGTGTTGTCGGTGTCTGTGCGGTGTCTAGCTGCGATGGTGACCTGACGATTGAGTTGGGAATCGATGCCCTGATCGGCGAAAATATTTCGATTGGGGACAGCGTGTCCGTCACTGGAGTCTGTTTAACTGTTGCTCGGCTTTCGGGCCACCGTTTGGTTTTTGACGTATCGCGAGAGACTCTGTCGCGTACCCATCTGGGCAAGCTGTCTGAAGGGAGCCGGGTAAATCTTGAGCTTGCAATGAGTGTTGGAGATCGTTTCGGCGGACATCTGGTGAGCG
Source organism: Arenicellales bacterium (assembly GCA_050256425.1). Lineage (GTDB taxonomy): Bacteria > Pseudomonadota > Gammaproteobacteria > Arenicellales > UBA868 > UBA868. The sequence continues at coordinate 8,579 of JBBWVW010000084.1, forward strand.
GCCACGTCGACGGCTTGGGTACGCTTGTCGCCAAAGAGCCCTCAGGACGCTCGACACGGATGCGGTTTAGAACACCCCGTGCACTTGCCCCGTTTATTGCCGAAAAAGGATCGGTGACAGTTGATGGCGTCAGCCTGACCGTGAACCGGGTTGTTGACAGCAGTGCTGCTGTCGAGTTCGAGTTGAATTTAGTGCCCCATACCCTCGCAGCGACCACCCTGGGGGAATTGCAGATCGATCACTTGGTGCATATTGAGGTGGACCTTGTTGCACGTTACCTTAAACGGCTACAAGAATGTGAAGATTGAGTCAGACTGGACTGTGATGTGCTTAACTATTGTCGCATCTTTTGAGAACCCAACCAGAGTTATCCGATGAGCACCGAAAAGTTGCCTGGCACGGTCAGTCCAATCGAGGATATCCTCCACGATTACCGTCAAGGTCAGATGGTGATCCTGGTCGACGATGAGGATCGCGAGAATGAAGGTGATCTGATCGTCGCGGCGGGATTCGTCACCGCAGAGCATATCAACTTTATGGCGGGACAAGGCCGTGGACTGATTTGCCTGACCCTCACTGAGGATCGCTGTCGTGATTTAAAACTACCGTTAATGGTCGATGATAATAATGCTCGTTACTCGACCAATTTCACTGTCTCAATCGAAGCAGCGTCCGGAGTAACTACCGGCATCTCGGCAGCGGACCGCGCGCATACGATCCGTACTGCCGTCAGCGAGAACGCGTCGGCTGCCGATATTGTGAGCCCAGGACATGTCTTTCCGATTATGGCGCAGCCAGGTGGGGTGTTGACCCGTGCTGGGCATACCGAGGCCGGGGTGGATCTGGCCCGACTTGCCGGGCTGGAACCCGCCAGTGTGATTTGCGAGATTTTGAATCCAGATGGCAGTATGGCTCGATTGCCCGACCTTCTGCAGTTTGGACAGGTCCACGGGCTGAAAATTGGAACAATTGCAGACCTCATCCGTTACCGGATGCGAACAGAACCGACGGTATGGAGGGTCTCTGAAAACCTGATCAATACCCGACACGGGGACTTTCGCGCGGTGATCTACGAAGACGGTGAACTCAGGCAGGTGCATATGGCACTGATCCATGGTTCGATCAAATGTGACGAGCCGACGGTAGTTCGCGTGAATGCCCACCGGGGCGCTTTCGACATGTTGGCACAGGCGCGTGACACCCAACGTTGGAGCGTTGATGCGGCATTAGCGCGAATCTCCATGGAGTCGGCCGGTGTACTCGTGCTTTTGGAATTCTCGGAAGACGCGGCACAACTCGACCGGCGCTTGCGCGGCGAGGTTGCCAGTGATGGTAAGGCGCGTGAGTTGCGGATGCTCGGCGCGGGAAGCCAGATTCTCGCCGATTTGGGAGTAGGAAAGGTACGGGTGCTGGGTACTCCGTTACGCACCCATGCATTGTCTGGTTTCGGGCTCGAAGTGGTGGAATACATCAGCGATTCCGGACCTGCCTGACGTGCCCGTCTCTCCACGTCATTTGGCCCGGCGCAGTGCGACCCAAGCTCTGTACCAATGGCTGGTGACTGGTCAGGCCCCAGGTGATATCGAGTCGAAGTTTATCAGCGACGAGACTTTCGCCAACGTGGATCTGGACTACTTTCGTCACCTGATTACGCAAGTGCCTCGTTATCAGGATGAACTGGAGCGGCGCTTGGAGGTTTTTTCGGAAAGAGCGTCCAAGAAATTGGATCCGGTAGAACGGGCTATCGTGCTGGTGGGCGCGTACGAGATTCTCTTCCGCCCTGACGTGCCCAAGAAGGTTGCTATTAATGAAGCTGTGCAGGTTGCCCATGTATTCGGCGCTGAGCAGGGCTATCGTTTTGTTAATAGCGTTTTGCACCAGCTTGCGAACAACGCCGAAAGCAACGGTGATGATGAGCCGCCGGGTTAATGGATGAATTTGAACTGGTGGCTCGGTATTTCGACCATCCTCAGGCAGGGCGAAACCAGGTCACACTTGGCATCGGCGATGATGGCGCAGTGCTCGCTCACACGCCGGGCACTGAAAGTGTTGTCGTCACCGATACGCTGGTTTGTGGTACTCATTTCCATAAAGAGCACTCAGCCGCATCAATAGGGCACCGGGCGTTGGCGGTTAACCTTAGCGACATCGCAGCTATGGGCGCGAGCGCTGAATGGGCGACACTTAATCTTACTTTACCGTCGTTTGATGAGTCTTGGGTAGAGCAGTTTGCGGTTTCACTGCTGGCTCTGGCCCGTCGCTACGACGTCGCGCTTGTGGGGGGCGACACCACCCGCGGACCGCTGTCGGTGACAATGACTGTGGGCGGCTGTGTAAGCAAAGGGGCAGCGCTACGCCGCAATGGTGCACAGCCAGGAGACAGTATATATGTGAGCGGTCGCCTGGGCGGCGCGGCTGCTGCACTGGCACGGAATGATGTGCGCTCAGAAGACGCGCTACTGGACGCCTTATGGTATCCCCAACCCAGGCTTGCACTCGGAGTCGCACTCGTCGGGGTCGCGCACAGCGCTATCGATATTTCTGACGGCTTGTTGAGCGATCTTGGTCATGTTCTTCATGCGAGCGGTAACCTGGGTGCGGATATCGATGCCGCCCGAATTCCGCTTTACCCACAGGCCGAGCGCGACCTTGGCAATCGCCGTGCCTTGGAGTTAGCGTTGGGGGGTGGCGATGATTATGAACTTTGTTTTACCGTGCCCACCGCTGGCCGAGGCTCGATTAGCGTTCTGGAAGAAGAGCTTGCTCTGCCGTTGACCTGGATCGGTGAGGTGACTCCCAGCGGGGCTTGTCATGTGCGCCGCAACGGCAAAATCTTGACTGAATTGGTGGCGGGTTACCGGCACACCTGGAGCGGGTAAGGCGCAGTGCCGAGGACCCTTTCGGTGTTTGAACGCTTCATCTGTCTGATCGGGCAAGGTTTTGGTACTGGTCGAAGCCCGTGGGCGCCGGGTACGGTCGGTACGCTACCGGGGCTCGTCTTGGCCTGGTTTTTGTGGCACGCTGGGCCCGCGCTTTACCTTGTGATCATGGCCCTGGTTGTGATGATCGCCATCTGGGTGTCGGGGCGTACCGCGAATTTACTCGGGGTTCATGATGATCCCCGCATTGTCATTGACGAGATCGCGGGCATTCTGGTAACACTGGCACTGGTGCCCCCATCGGTACCGGCGCTGTTGACCGGGTTTGTTTTATTCCGGTTATTGGATATCCGCAAGCCTCCTCCGATTTCAACGATTGAGCAACGCCTGGGAGGCGGTTTAGGAATTGTCGCAGACGATGTTGTCGCAGGGCTTGGCGCCAACCTTTGTCTGCAATTACTGTTTCGCTGGGGAAGCGTCTTTGGTTGAGGGCGAATATGCGTGGATAACTTGCGCCCTATAGGTAGGTTAGCGCTGCAGGTGGTCTAGTTTCCCGCTAATTTCCTTCCAGTCGTCAGCGTCGTCAGGCGGAGCTTTCATCTCGGTGATTACTGGCCATTTCTGAGAGAGTTCGACATTGAGGGCCATGAATTCCTGCTGGTCATCCGGAAGATCTTCTTCAGCAAATATTGCATTCACCGGGCACTCCGGTTCGCACAGGCTGCAGTCTATGCATTCTTCGGGATCAATCACCAGAAAGTTAGGGCCTTCGTGAAAGCAATCCACGGGGCAGACTTCAACACAGTCGGTAAGTTTACAACGGATGCACGAATCGCCAACTACGTATGTCATTTATCTTCTCCGGGTCGCTTGAATCGAAATGGTCTGGCACAGATTCTATGGAATCTGGAGGTTTAGGTAAATATCAGGACGCTCTTTGGGCAACAATTTTGCGTAATGCCTCGAAAAGATGAGTGTTGGCGGCCACCACGTTGCCGTTAGCGAGGAAATCCTGGCCACCGGAAAAATCCGCAACTAAGCCCCCGGCCTCACGGATCAGTAGCGCACCTGCTGCAATATCCCAGGGTTTGAGCCCAAATTCCCAGAAACCGTCCAGTCGGCCGGAGGCGACATAGGCAAGATCAATCGAAGCGGCACCAGTTCGGCGGATTCCTGCCGTTTTCGGCAGTAAGGCCTCGAAGGTGCGCATCCACGGCTCGATAATTTTGAGTTCGCGAAATGGAAATCCGGTACCTAGAAGGGCTGGCGCAAGGTGCCGGGTGCTGCTCACACGGATTCGTCTGCCGTTCAGTTGAGCGCCGTCTCCCCGACTAGCGGTGAACATCTCGTCCCGTAGTGGATCGTACACAACTCCGTGTTCGATAATGTTTTTTCGGGTAACTCCCACCGATATACCAAAAACCGGAAACCCGTGGAGAAAATTGGTTGTACCATCGAGGGGGTCAATCACCCAGGTGTAATCACCCCCGTCCTGAGCGCCGCTCTCTTCGGCCAGTATTCCGTGGTCAGGGTAGGCTTTGGTCAGAATTTCAAGAATCGCCCGTTCGGCTTCAATGTCAGCCTGACTGACAAAATCGTTACGGCCCTTGGAACTGACTTCGAGCCGGTCGAGCTGGTCCAGGTACATTAAAATGACCCGTCCGGCCTCGCGCACGGCACGTACCGCGGTATGCAGCATCGGATGCATGGTGGATGCAAATCCTCCGGAAGAGTGACAAGTGGATCCCGGGGCCGTATCACAGTGTGTGGGCAACCGTGAAGTCGGCAAGCGCAGCAATTGGAGCGAAGCTCGGGTCGGGACAAAATCGTGGCGCGAATTCTAACGTATGGTAGGCGGTGGTGTGTTGGATCTTCGGGTTATCGACCAGGAGCACAAATTTGATAGAAAACCTAAGGATCGTGATGGTTGGGACAACCCATCCCGGGAATATTGGGGCAGCAGCACGGGTAATGGCTAACCTCGGCCTGGCAGACCTGCGACTGGTGAGGCCCCGGGTTTTCCCCGCCGAAGCAGCGACAGCGCGCGCGGCGGGTGCCGACCATATTCTTGAACAGGCAACCGTTTGCGACACCCTTGAGGAGGCGGCTGCTGACTGTAGTTTTGTGGTCGGCGCCACAGCGCGCCGTCGGGCCATTGCCTCGCCTTTGCTCGAGCCGCAAAACGCCGCATCTCGCTTAGTTAAAGCCTCGCGGACTGGGTCAACCGCATTGGTATTTGGGCAGGAGGCCTCAGGATTGTCAAACGAACACCTCGATCTGTGTCATGCCCATGTACGGATTGCGGTGGAAGATGATTTCCCCTCCCTCAATGTTGCGACTGCAGTGGCCATTTTGACCTATGAGGTCCGGCAACAGTCATATTCCCATGGTGCCAGTGAGGAGATTGGGTGTGAGGCCGATCCCCGATTGAGGGGAACGGTTCCGATGACGGTGTCGGAGTTCGAACGTCTGATGGAACACCTGGAACGGGTCGGTCATCGCACAGGCTTCCTAATGGGCCCTCGTACGCGGTTGCTTCGAAAACTGCGTCGACTCTTGCGACAGGGACTGTGTTCCCAGGAGGATATCAATATTGTCAGGGGTGTTCTGACCTCAATTGAACAGACGATCCAAAAGGGCGAACCTACCGATGATCGGTAGTGAGATTGGGCCGAACATGGTAAAATCGCGGAGCAAAAGCCGTTGCCAACCTGTGGCAAAGGCACGCGGACAAAACGGACTTTTTTGAGAGAACATTATGGCCATTACACTTACCGAGGCCGCCGCAGAGCGCGTGCGCACACACCTTCAGTCGCGTGGCCGAGGCGAGGGGCTGCGTCTGGGGATTAAGACCACGGGCTGCTCCGGGCTTGCCTATGTGGTGGATTTCGCGGATGAGGTCGGCGCCACCGACAAAGTGTTTACCAGCCGCGGTATCAAAGTCATTGTGGACGATAGCAACGTGGTCTACTTGGACGGGACGGAAATTGACTTTGCTGCCGATGGGCTTTCTGCTGCGTTTCATTTCAACAACCCCAACGTGGTCGATGAATGCGGCTGCGGCGAAAGTTTCACTGTGAAATCGAGCTAAGTGGGATCGGCTCTCGGGAGGGCTCCTCGCGAATCGACTATGGTCGTTTCCGAATTCGCAAGAGCTCCGACCCCGACGACTCCTGGGCGGGCGGCTGTAATAACGCTGGGCTGTAAGGTCAATACCTTTGAATCCGCAGTTATGGCTCAACGGCTGGCAGCAGATCACTGGACGGTAGTTGACCCCCGTGATACCGCCGACCTGTACGTTATCAATTCGTGCACGGTAACAGCCGAAGCGGATCGCCAGACCCGCCAGGTGACACGCCGTGTGCTGCGGCAAAATCCGTCAGCTCAGGTTATCGTAACCGGCTGCTACGCGCAGAACGAGCCCGCGGAGTGCGCTACGATCCCCGGCGTCTCACTGGTGCTTGGAAATGATCACAAACTGGCAGTTGCCCAGGCCGCCCGGGAGTTGCCGAGGGATTCTCGGCCGAACCAGGTTCCGATTCGGGTAGATAGGCTGACCAGTTTACCGGCGGCTCTGTTGAACGGATACGAGTCACGTACCCGCGCTTTTGTCCAAATACAGCAAGGCTGTGACCAGTCATGCACTTTTTGCGTCATTCATCGAGCCCGCGGACAAAGTCGCTCTTTTAATCGGGAGAGCGTGTTGCGACAGATTCATACCTTTGTCGATCAGGGCTATCGAGAGATCGTTCTGTGTGGGGTCGATTTGGGGAGTTACAGTGATTTATCGGATGATAAGCGGCCAGAAATCACCTCGCTGACCCGCCTGTTGCAAGAGATCGCCACTCTACCGGGAGACTTTCGAGTGCGTCTGAGCTCGATCGACCCAGTCCATATTGATGACCTCTTGCTTAGTACCTTGGCGGAAAGTAATCGTTTCTGCCCATACCTTCATGTGTCACTACAAAGTGGAAGCACCTTGATCCTCAAGCGCATGAAGCGGCGCTATGACGCTGTATTTTTGATGGAGCGTCTTGAGGCGGCCCGTGAACGAATCAGATCACTTGTGCTTGGGGCTGACGTGATGGCTGGGTTCCCTACTGAGACAGAGTCTGATTTCGGCTGTACGCTCGAAATCCTTAAAAAAGCGAACATTGTGTACCCCCACGTTTTTGCGTATTCAGCCCGGCCGGGGACACCTGCGGGGCGGATTCCGCGGCAAGTACCACGTGATGAGCGGCGACGGCGTGCAGCTGAACTTCGACAGGTTGGCCAGCATTTACGCGCTGAGGCGCTGGTGGGCATGATCTTGAACACAGGCCACTTGCTGGTCGAACGAGCCCCAGGACCTTCTGGGCCCGCGACCTATCATGGTCGCCTCGAGAACTATATGCCTGTTCGACTGAGAGGCCCGATACCGCCTGTGGGGACGCTCTTGGAGGTAATGGTCACAGGAGTAGATGGTGACGTACTCATTGCCGAGGCATTAAGCGCAGATTAACATTTGGCCTACGCGGCCACCTTTTTTGGCATCCTCAGACCCTAAGCGCGAAGCGTGCGATCAACTTTGGGGCTTGGCGCGCTCAGTGCGCGATACCCATACCCAACTATTGAACCGGAGACATTGAATGGCCGTTGAACGTACCTTTTCCATCGTAAAGCCAGACGCCGTCAGGCGCGACCTCATTGGCAAAATCTATGCCCGGTTTGAATCCGGCGGATTACAGATCATCGCCAGCAGGATGATCCAGCTCACCCGGGTTCAAGCACAGGAGTTCTATGCGGTCCATCGGGAGCGGCCGTTTTACAACGACCTGGTTGAGTACATGACTTCTGGACCCTTGATGGTGCAAGTGCTTGAAGGCGAAAACGCGATTGCGCGCAACCGCGAAATCATGGGGGCAACCAACCCTGTTGAAGCTGCTCCAGGTACGATCCGCGCTGATTTTGCCGAATCGCTCGAAGCCAACTCGGTTCATGGGTCTGATGGCCCAGATACCGCCCGGGAAGAAATAGGGTTTTTCTTCGAATCGACTGATCTGTGCTCCAGAGCGGGCTGAGCCGAGGGCGAAAGCGGGTGCCACAGCAGATCAACTTACTCGGGCTGGATCGGTCGGCGCTGCAGGACTATTTCGTCGGGCTCGGCGCGAAGGAGTTTCATGCTCGCCAATTCCTTAAGTGGGTCTATCAGCGCGGTGTCACCGATTTCTCCGAGATGACGGATCTGGGCCTTGCGTTACGGCAGACCCTGTCTGAAAGGGCGATGTTGGCATTACCGGAAAAAGCGCGTGAACAAATCTCTGAAGATGGCACCCGGAAGTGGCTTTTTCGGCTTGAGGATGGCAACTGTATCGAAACGGTATTTATTCCCGAGGACGATCGGGGAACCTTGTGCGTCTCATCCCAGGTAGGCTGCACCCTGAATTGCACCTTCTGTGCAACCGCCCGACAAGGCTTCAGTCGCAATCTCCAGGCCAGCGAAATCATTGGTCAGCTCTGGCTGGCTGGGCGGTTGTTGGCTGATGCGGGATACGGGCCAAGGCCGGTTACGAACGTGGTGATGATGGGTATGGGCGAGCCGCTACTCAACTACGATGCAGTGGTCAGCGCGATGCGTTTGATGTTGGACGATCTGTCGTTTGGGCTATCGCGTCGGCGCGTCACCCTGAGCACAGCAGGGGTCGTGCCGGCAATAGATCGTTTGGCCAAAGATTGCCCGGTCAGCCTTGCGGTCTCTTTACACGCGGTAGAAGATGATATTCGCGACCAGTTGGTGCCACTGAATCGTAAATATCCTATCGACCAGCTTTTGGGCGCTTGCCGACGTTTCCTGAATAACGACAGCCGGCGACGGATCACTTTTGAATACGTTATGCTGGATGGAATAAACGACTCTGCCGATCACGCCCGAAAATTGGTGCGCCTGCTACGAGATATTCCCGCGAAGGTGAATCTTATACCGTTCAATTCGGTTGAAGGTATTTCGTATAGTTGTTCCCCCAAGTTGGTAATCGAGCGATTTCGCGAGGAAGTCTTGGCGGGTGGATTGATGACAATTACTCGTCGCACCAGAGGCGCCGATATTGCTGCTGCCTGTGGACAACTGGCAGGTGAGGTTCGTGACCGCACCAGCCGCAGCGCGCGATACGCCTTAGGCGGTGATAGCAGATGAGGTTGGCGGCAATATTTTTTGGACTGACGATGCTGGCCGGTTGCGCCGCTGTGCGGGAGAACCCGCCGGGCTGGGACGACAGCCAGCGAGCCGAGTTGTACACCCGTCTTGGTCTGGGTTATATGAAACAAGACCGCCTCTCGGCTTCACTTGAGGCCCTGGAGCAAGCGCTGGTTATTGCGCCACAAGACTCAGCGGCAAATCATGCCATGGCCTTGCTGAGATTTAAACTGGGTGACCCAGCACAGGCGCGTCGACGGTTTAGTATCTCTCTGGCTAGTGACCCTGGCAATTTCGGCGCTCGCAATGATTTTGGCACTGTACTTTGCGAGTTAGGCGCTTGGGCGGATGGGATTCAGCAGTTCCGACAGGCCTTGGATGACCCCTTCAATACGGCCGCGTATCGCAGCCAGTTTGGCCTCGGCGTTTGCTTAATGGGGGTGTCAGACCTGATTGGAGCGCGAGACCAGTTTCGCGCGGCGCTCGTATCACGGCCGAGTAGCAGCGCGATTCTATACCAGTGTGCTGTCGTAAGCTTTCATTTGGGGGAAAACCTCTCTGCAAGGGCGTTTCTCGAGCGCTATTTCGGTACGGGCCCGGCGTCAGCCGACAGTCTGCTGCTTGCTGTTCGTAACGAACAAAAACTCCGAGCCAAGGACCTCGTAGTGCAGTATGCATCTAAACTACGCTCAGATTATCCAGCGAGCGAGCAGGTGGAAGAACTGAGAGCGATCATGGTTGGCGGATCGAATGACTGACAAAGGTACCCAATCCAGTCCTGGAGGGATACTGCGTGGCGCCCGAGAACTCTACGACTGGAGTGTCGAGGATGTTGCGGCTGAATTAAACCTTCTGCCTCACATGGTCCGTGCGCTGGAGGCCGACGACTACAGCAACACCGCCGGTTGGACCTACGCAGTTGGTTATCTTCGAAGTTATGCACGCCTTGCTGGTGTCAGCATAGAACAGGCGATCGCTGACTACCAAGCAGATCTGCCACCAAAAGAAAATGGTCCCGGTACGATGACCGAGCACGCCAAGGGTCGACATCAACCTGTTGCGATTCATTATCGGTGGGTAGTCACAATCTTTGTGGTGCTGTTGGTTGTTGGTGGCTTATATGGCGCCTACCTGAATCGTTCGACTGATGTGGAGCGTGGCCGCGTAGACCTGGCCGGCGAGAGCCGCAATGATCCTGTGTCAACGCTAGGGCATGAGATCTCTACTGGACAAACTGGTCCCGCCGAACCAGTCAAAGCTGATTTGGCAGTTGTCCTTGAAACAGCAGAAGAAAGCTCGCCGAATGTCGATAGCACGTTGGGGGCTTCTGGGAGTGGGCCTGAGGAGAAACTGGTAGCAGCAATTAGCGGATTGCAGACCACTGAATTGACGCCGAAGCCAATAGCCGGCGATATGGTCGGCGCAGCGACCCAATCCGACCAGGTTGAAGCGCAGGCCGCACTTTCATCCGAGCCGAAGTCTGTAGAGAAAACCCAACCCAAGGTTAAGTCGAAGCCCAAGGCCAAGGCCAAACCCAAGGCCAAACCCAAGCCTAAGCTTAAGCTTAAGCTTAAGCCTAAGCCTAAGCCCAAGCCCCAAACAACGACACTCTCCGCCAAAACGAAACCTAGCGTGTCCGCGATTCCTCGAGCAACTCTTAAGCCTCAAGTGGCAGACCGTTTTGTCACTACGGAGTTTTCCACCAGGATGACGTCAGGCGCCCAGCCTGCCGGAGCCGACAACGCTTCGGCGAGCCGCCCGGTTTCGTCAGATACACGCCAGCTGACGGTTCGAGTCAAAGAAAGCACTCATCTCGTCGTGTGGGATCGTGATGATCAGACCCTGTTTCGCCGATACGTCGGCTCTGGAAAAGTAATTACGCTGGCTGGCAATCCGCCGTTCACCCTGCTGGTAAGTTATCCTGAAGGCGCGAGCGTTATTTACCGTGGCCGCGAACTTGCAATCCCGATTCCTAAATCGGGCCGTAACGCCAAAGTTATTGTTGGACGCTAGAACAATGGCCTTCGGAGATAATGTGCGCTCCGTGCGCGGAATGAATGACTTGTTGCCCAGTCAGACAGCTCGTTGGCAGCGGGTTGAAGCCGTGTTGCGGGAAGTTGCAGGCCGTTATGGTTACCAGGAGATTCGCACACCGGTAATTGAGCACTCTGATCTTTTTTATCGATCTATCGGCGAGCAGACCGATATTGTTGAAAAGGAGATGTACACCTTTACCGACAATAACGGCGATAGCCTGACCCTGCGGCCGGAGGCTACAGCGAGCTGTGTACGCGCCGGCAACGAGCATGGGTTGTTGCATAACCAGACTCAGCGTTTTTGGTATACCGGCCCCATGTTTCGCCATGAGCGTCCCCAAAAGGGTCGCTACCGCCAGTTTCATCAGTTTGGCGTCGAAGCCTTGGGATGGCCCGGGCCCGATATAGACGCCGAGATTATTGCCCTTGGCGAAAGACTATGGCGCACCTTGGGGCTTTCCGGCGTTAGCTTGGAGATCAATACGCTGGGGTCCGCCTCCGCGCGAGCAGGTTTCCGGGATGCCTTGCGTGACTACCTGACAGCCCATGTGGATACGCTTGACAGTGACAGCCAACGACGCCTGCAACGAAATCCTTTGCGTATATTAGACAGCAAGGATAAGGGCACCCAGGCGACGCTTGCGGGCGCACCCGACTTAATGAACTTTCTGAGCGATACTGAGCTGGCCGAGTTTTTGCGACTTCAAGATCTGTTGATTGCAGCGCAAATCGACTTCAAAGTTAATAGCCGCCTGGTTCGGGGACTCGATTACTATACTGGCGTTGTTTTTGAGTGGGTCACGGATCAGATCGGCGCGCAAAGCGCCGTTTGTGCAGGCGGACGTTACGATACTCTGGTTGAGCAGCTTGGCGGTACTCCAACCCCGGCAGCTGGATTTGCCTGCGGCCTCGAGCGACTGATTGATCTGGTGGCGCTTAGTGAGGTGGATCCGCCCTGCGTGGGGGCCGAGGTCTTTCTTGTGCTTGTGGCGGCAGGCGCTGAGGAGTTGGGTGTGAGCTACGGCGAGCAACTGCGAGATGCGGGCCTCGACGTGCTGTCCAACTGTGGCCAGGGAAGTCTCAAGAAGCAGATGCGCCGCGCCGATGCAAGCGGCGCCGAGGTGGCAGTGATTGTGGGGGATGATGAGCGCCGCCAGGGAACTGTCAGTATCAAGCCTTTGCGTAGCCAGGGCCCGCAGATGAGCGTGCCAGCACACGCCCTGGTCGAAGAAGTCCAGAAGATCCTTGGCAATGATTCACACTAACTGGTATTTGACATGACAGATGAGCAGCGGGGCGCACAGATGCATTTTGCCCAGGATGATGAGACCGAGAAACTAAAGCAGTGGTGGAAACGCAACGGCACCGGCATTATTGCCGGGATTGTGATCGGCGTGGGCGGTGTGGGCGGTATCCAGGGATGGCGCATATACCAGGATTATCAGGCGGGGCAGGCCTCGATGTTCTACGAACAGATGCTCGTTGCGGTTGCTAAAGAAGATAATGAGACCGTGGTTCGAGCCGCAGATACACTGGTAGCGAGCCACTCCGCAAGCGGTTATGCCGATATCGCTCGACTCATGCTTGCCCGACTGGCGGCTGATGCTGGCGATCATGGTCAGGCCGAGACGGCGCTTGAAGATTTGCTTGCGGTAACAAAAGATCCCGCGATGGGTCACACCGCGCGGATCCGTCTCGCGGTGCTCGCACTACAAGCTGGAAAGCCTGACCGTATTAGAGCTCTTGCGGCTGAGGGGCAGAACGAGGGCTTTGCTTCCCAATATCAGGAACTGCTTGGCGACGCCCTGGCTGAGGTAGGTGACTGGGAACAAGCGCAGCAGGCTTATCAGGCGGCATTGGCCGCGATGGCCCCGGACTCGCCGGCTGGACAACTGCTGAATGCAAAGTTGAATATGACCCGGCAAGGTACTGACACTCAATGAGTTTTACGCGCTTTGCCGTTATGGCGCTGGCATTTGTTCTAGGGGGATGCGGCTCTGGGGCTGTGCACTTTATGCGCGAGGGTGCACCCGCAGGAAGTGTGCCTCGAGTTGAACAGCGGATTGATCTTCAAAAGTCCTGGCGAAAGGATATAGGCGCTGGGTATACCAACAACAACTTCTTGCTGATACCGTATGTGGGTGCAGGGCAGATCTATGCCGCCGAGCCGAACGGTGGAGTGGTTGCTCTGGATAAGCAAACTGGCAAGGTGTTGTGGCGACGTGAAATTGGAGAGGCCCTGGCTGCCGGGGTTGGAGTGGGTGGGGCGACCGTGGTCGTGGTGACCAGGGAAGGGGAAGCGGTTGGGCTCGGCGCGGCAGAAGGCTTGGTGCTGTGGCGGCAGAAGGTTGGAAGTGAAGTATTAGCACGGCCCGTGGTGTCCGGTAACAGGGTCTTGCTCCGCTCAGGCGATGGCCAGGTGATTGGACTATCGCTGTCGTCCGGTGAGATCGTCTGGCGGGTTCGCCGGGCGGTACCGGCCTTAAGTGTCCGCGGACTTTCCGCCCCTTTGATTCTTGGGGATGTTGCTGTGGTCGGATTTGCGAGTGGACGGCTTTCGGGTATTGACCCTGAAACCGGCCGTGAACTCTGGAACATACCGATATCGCGCCCGTCGGGTAGCAACGAGATTGATCGGCTCGTTGATATCGACGCGGATCCCTACCGGATCGGTGACTTGTTGTTCGTCGCGGCCTACCAGTCAAGAATCACCGCGTTGTCGCTGCAGACTCAACGCATACAATGGCAGGTGGCGCTGTCGACAGTGCGGTCGCTTGGATCGTCCGGTCAACTGTTGCTGGTGACCGCAGATGATGGCTCGGTGACTGGAGTCGCTGTCGGTACCGGCAAAGTACAGTGGACGCAAGACAAAATCCGGGGGCGTGGCGTGACGGCTCCGCTGGGATTGGGCAATTCAACGAAGGCCGTAGTCGGAGATTATGAAGGATACCTCTACCTGATTGACACGGCGTCGGGGGAGTTGCTGGGGCATAAGAAAGGGCGTGGCGGGGCAGTCATGGGTATATTTGCCATCGACGGAGATGGAACCTTTCTGACGCTATCAGAAAATGGCGCGCTAACTGCCTGGTCTGTGCGCGGCTGACCCGCCTAGTAACCAGTACCAGTCCAGGGCCTAGGCCGTAGAGCGATGATTCCGGTAGTTGCACTTGTTGGGCGTCCCAACGTAGGTAAATCGACCCTCTTTAACCGGTTGACTCGCTCGCGTCAGGCATTGGTAGATGATCAGCCCGGGGTGACCCGCGATAGACTGTACGGAGAGGTTTGGCGGGGTTCGCAAAAAGTGCTCGTCGTAGATACCGGTGGGCTGTCGGACGAAGCTGGCGAACTGAGTAATGCGGTAAGGCAACAGGTTGACCAGGCTCTTGAGGAAGCCGATGCCGTGGTCTTTATCGTCGACGCCCGAGATGGTTTAACCCACCAAGATATCGCAATAGGTGCCAATCTGCGCAAGGGCGACAGTCCGGTGTTTGTGGCGGTGAACAAGGCTGAAGGACTTGATGGCCCGACGATTGGGGCCGAATACTTCGAACTGGCGTTAGGAGATCCCTTGGTACTTTCCGCCCGAACTGGGCAGGGTGTTGAGGAGTTATTGGGCCAGGTGCTTGCGCGGTTTCCTCTGTCGGAGGCGGGCACCGCTGTTGACAATGGTCGGCGAGTCGCAGTGGTGGGCAGGCCTAATGTAGGCAAGTCAACGCTGGTCAATGCGCTGGTTGGCGAACCCCGACTGATCGTTGCGGACTCCCCTGGGACAACGCGGGATAGCATCCAGGTGCCAATGGATCGTTATGGGCAGCGTATGGTACTGGTGGATACGGCAGGGGTTCGGCGTAAATCCCGAGTACACGAGACCCTTGAAAAATTTTCGGTGGTGAAGACGTTGCAAGCGCTTGCGAGCGCTGATGCGGCATTGCTCGTGCTGGATGCGAGAGCGGGGCTCAGTGATCAGGATGCGGCAATTGCCGGAATCATTGTCGATAGCGGACGGTCTATCGTGGTGGCCGTCAATAAGTGGGATGGATTGGAGCGCAGGGATCGCAACCTAATCCGCCGCGATTTAACTCGACGTCTGGACTTTTTACCTGAACATGAGTCGCTGTTTATCTCGGCGTTGCACGGTTCTGGGATCGGCGATTTGATTGGCGCGCTGCAAAGGGCGCAAGGGAGCGCTCTGGCAGAACTTGGAACAGGAGCGCTGAACCGCGCCTTGGCCGGCGCCTTGGAGCATCATTCGCCCCCGCTGATAAACAATCGGACGGTCAAGCCGAAGTACGCCCATCAGGGAGGACGCAACCCGCCGATTGTGGTCTTGCACGGTAATTTGCTGCACAAGCTTCCCGCAAGTTACCTGCGTTACCTGGGTCGCAGCCTTGCCAAGACTTTCCATTTGATTGGAACCCAGGTCCGGTTTGAGTTACGCAAAGCAGGCAACCCTTACTCTGGCAGACCGAGTTACCATCGTCGAAAACACCAATAATGAAGTCATTAGGATTTTCACTGTTTCCTTTCAATCGGCCGGGGTTTTGTGAGCCTGCCGGGTTGCTCGCGACTGACAGATTCCACTCGGGATTGTGCGGCGCCGTCCGCGAAGCGGGTTTGAATGGTTACCCCGGCGGCCAATTGGCGCGCAGAGCGCACCAGGGACTTCCCCTTTTCAGTATGGACGATAGCGTAGCCTCGCTCTAGGGTCGCTAGTGGACTGAGGGCGCGCAGATGGGCCTCCAGGGCAGTCAGTCGCCGATCCGCCTGATCCGTAAGCTGTATGGCTTCGGTAATTAGTTGTTTTCGAATATTGTTGTGAGTCATGCCGAGGTGATGGAGTCGCTGTTTCGGCGAATTGCCAGCGAGGCGTTGAGCAAGGCGAGTTGCGACGTGCCTGGTGTCCTGGGTCTTGGCATTCCACACGTTTCGAAGTCGTTGGGCGAGCGCCCTAAGTTGGTGACCTTGGTGCCCTAGGCGCTCATGCGGGTGACGAATGCGCGGCTGGGTGGCGTCTAGACGCTGCGCACCCGACCTCAGGGTGTAACCCATCCCCTTGAGTGCTCGCTCGCGCAGATTGAGAATAAGTAAGTGCATCTCTTTGTGATCCGGCGTGGCGGCTTCGGCGGCAGCGGTCGGGGTAGCACAACGCAGATCGGCCGCAAAATCTGCGAGGGTGAAGTCAGTTTCGTGGCCGATTCCGGTGACCACAGGAACCACGCAATCGCGGATCGCTCTCACTACAGCCTCTTCGTTGAACGCCCATAGATCTTCAAGTGACCCACCGCCACGGGCCAGGATAATCAGATCTGGAGTCGGCGCCAGCCTGGCTTGAGCGATTGCGCGGCTAATATCCACCGCCGCGGCTTTGCCTTGTACAGTCACCGGGTAGACGTTGACGTCGGCGAGTGAAAAGCGCCTGGCTAACGTTGTAAGTACATCCCGGATGGCCGCACTGGACGGAGAACTGATGACTCCTATCCGCGATGGTACGGCGGGGATAGCCCGCCGCTTGGCTTCATCGAAAAGGCCTTCGTCCGCGAGACGCTTTTTCAGAATCTCATACTGTTGGCGAAGCCGGCCCTCGCCGGCAGCTTCCATGTAGTCGACTATCAGCTGAAAATCGCCCCGAGGTTCATAGATAGAAACAGTACCCCGGACCACGACCGCGGCACCATCGACGAGGTTTGTGGCATGGCGTATGCGCCGGTTGCGAAACATCGCGCAACGTAGTTGCGCCTGATCATCCTTGAGCGAAAAATATACATGCCCCGAGGCGGGTGTCGCGAGGTTGGATATCTCTCCGGTTAACCAGATTCCTGTGAAGTTGTCCTCGAGAAGCGCTCGCGCCTCCCGGGTAAACTCGCTGACCTTATAAATGACCGGATCCATCCGGGGATTGTGCACTGAGGTCTTAAATTCGGCAATTAGGTTAATGGGGAGTAATTCACCCACTAGGCGCATAAAAAAACCGGGCTTTACCCGGTTTTTTCGGCACTGCTTTATTGAATCAGTCAGTAGGTCGGTTTTGCGCCCTTTTGCTGCTCAGCTTGAACGATTCCTGTCTGCGCAGCCCAGGAGATTCGGTGCGCCAGGCGGGTAGCCTCTGCTTCGTCGTTGGCTTCTAACTTGGCCTTTGCGGTTTTCAATAATTTACCCAGGCCAACGGCTTTGCCGCCCGTAGCCGGATCAATCAGGCGCCAAACCGCTCCCGCACTTGTTGCCGCCTTGAGATCCGCTTCTGCCTGACCGACTGCATCGGTGGCGGATGAGCCGGCCAGAGCTGTTGCACTTGCCAATGAAAACGCAAGAGCGGCTATTACGGTAGATGCCTTGGTTGTTTTTCTCATAGTAATTCCTCCGGATAGGATAAATGGAATTTATGCTTAAAAATCAGTCACTTGCTTGAGGCCCGGACGATACAAGTTTACCTAGAACAAGTCAAACCCTATAATTCTTCGATGGAACCTATTGATTTGGCACTCACTTTCGATGACGTGCTGTTGGTTCCCGCGCTTTCCGAAATTCTGCCACACGAAGTTGACCTCAGCTCGCCATTTTCCCGCAATATTTCGCTAAATATCCCGCTGGTGTCAGCGGCGATGGACACGGTTACCGAATCCCGGGCAGCGATCTGCCTCGCGCAAGCGGGTGGAATCGGCGTTGTGCACCGCAATCTGACCCCAAGTGCACAGGCCGAGCAGGTCCGGATCGTTAAGAAGTATGAAAGTGGTGTGATCGTCGACCCGATTTGCGTTTCCACCTCTGCTACCGTTGCAGAGGTGCTTGCGTTGACTCGCGAAAAACGCATCTCGGGCGTGCCGGTTCTTGATGAAAAAAAGAAGTTGGCTGGCATCGTTACCAGTCGTGACCTGCGTTTCGAGACACACTTTGATCAACCTGTGACTGGGGTCATGACCCCCCGGGAGCGGTTGGTCACGGCTTCTGAAAGCGCGAGTCGTGAAACTATCCGCCGGTTACTACACGAGCACCGCATTGAAAAAGTGTTGCTGGTTGATGACGACTTCAACCTCAAAGGGCTGGTTACGGTCATGGATATCCAGAAGCAGACCGAGTTTCCCGAGGCCTGCAAGGATGAGCTTGGGCGGTTGCGGGTGGCCGCCGCGGTAGGCACAGGCGGTGACTCCGCGGAGCGTTGCGAACGCCTGGTGGACGCAGGTGTGGATGCGATTGTTGTCGACACCGCACACGGGCATTCCCGTGGCGTGCTGAGCCGGGTCACTGAGGTTAAGACGATGTTCTCGACGGTAGATGTTGTCGCCGGCAATATTGCAACAGCAGATGCTGCGCGGGCACTGGTCGACGCGGGTGCGGATGCCGTTAAGGTTGGCATTGGCCCGGGATCCATCTGCACGACTCGGATTGTCGCCGGAGTGGGTGTTCCTCAGGTGACTGCGGTTGCAGACGTTGCCGAAGCGCTCAACGGCACCTCTGTGCCGGTTATCGCGGATGGGGGAATACGGTTTTCCGGCGATATCGCCAAGGCAATTGCCGCAGGTGCGCATGTCTCGATGATCGGTGGTTTATTTGCCGGCAGCGAGGAAGCACCGGGCGAGATTGATCTTTTTCAGGGGCGCTCGTACAAAAGTTATCGAGGGATGGGCTCTTTAGGGGCGATGCAGGATGGGTCGAAGGATCGTTACTTCCAGGAGGGTCAGGAAGATCCCGGTAAACTGGTGCCCGAAGGGATTGAAGGCCGGGTGCCGTACAAGGGGCCTATGGCTCAGATCATTCATCAGTTGGCCGGCGGACTACGGGCGAGCATGGGGTACACCGGGTGCGCGACAATTGACGAGATGCGCACAAAGTGTCGCTTCGTGCAGATCACCCAGTCCGGGATTACCGAGAGCCACGTGCATGATGTCGCTGTCGTTAAAGAGGCTCCCAATTACCAGCGGGGCGGATAAGCATTGGCAACGGTTGGGGCGGCGGCGGCCGTAGCCCAGGATCCGCATGCCGAGCGGATCCTGATTCTTGATTTTGGATCGCAGTACACCCAGCTGATCGGTCGTGCCATCCGTGAGGCCGGGGTCTACTGTGAGATTCATTCGTGTGAAATGTCTTTTGCGCAGATTCGCGCCTTTAACCCTGCGGGGGTGATTCTGTCGGGCGGCCCCGACACGGTTACCGAAGAAGCCACTGATCGTGCGCCGGTAGAGTTGTTGGATTGGGGCCGGCCGTTGCTTGGTATCTGTTACGGAATGCAGACGATGGCGGCGCAGTTGGGTGGGGAAGTGCAGACCAGCGATCACCGCGAATACGGTTTTGCCCGTATCACTCCTTCGTCAACACCTGGCTTACTGCATGACCTGGGTGCCGATGAATCCACCTCGGATTCCGCTCTAGAGGTCTGGATGAGCCATGGCGATAGAGTCACCAGTTTGCCAGCGGGCTTTGCTGTAATGGCAGCAAGCCCCAACGCCCCGTTTGCGGCTATCGCGGATGAACGCCGCCGGTTTTACGGGCTGCAGTTTCACCCCGAGGTGACCCATACCGTTCATGGGCGGGAGATTTTGTCTCGCTTTGTTCGACAGATCTGCGGCTGTTCAGCTCAGTGGACCTCGGAAAATATTATTCACACTATTACCGAGGACGTGCGCACCCAGGTGGGTGGGGAGCAGGTAATACTCGGCCTTTCTGGCGGAGTCGATTCCTCGGTGGTTGCGGCGTTATTGCATCGCGCCATCGGTGATCAGTTGACCTGCATATTTGTCGATAACGGCTTGTTGCGTCTGAACGAGGGTGATGAGGTAATGGCCACCTTTGCCAAGCACCTCGGAGTGCGGGTAATTCGCATTGATGCAGAGACTCGTTTCCTCGATGCGCTTTGCGGTGTGGCAGATCCTGAGGAAAAGCGCAAGATCATTGGCCGTGTATTTATAGACGTTTTTCAGGATGAGGCGAAGAAGATAGCCGGTTCCCGGTGGCTTGCTCAGGGAACCATTTACCCCGATGTGATCGAATCGGCTGGCGCCAAATCCGGCAAGGCCAAGGTCATCAAATCGCACCATAATGTGGGTGGACTACCCGAATCGTTGCACCTGTCGCTTTTAGAGCCTTTGAAGGAGTTATTTAAAGACGAGGTGCGTCGTCTTGGGATCGAATTGGGATTGCCTCGGGAACTCGTTTTCCGACATCCGTTTCCAGGCCCTGGTCTTGGTGTGCGTATACTCGGCGAAGTCCGCAAGGAGTACGCGGATATCCTGCGCCAGGCGGATGCCATTTACCTGGAAGAATTGCGCCGCAACGATCTCTACGATGAAATCAGCCAAGCCTTTGCGGTATTTTTGCCTGTTCGATCAGTTGGAGTAGTCGGCGATAACCGGGCTTATGAGTATGTTATCGCTCTGCGGGCGGTGGAAACAGTCGATTTTATGACAGCCAACTGGAAGCACATTCCCTATGACGTTCTTGGGCATATCTCCACTCGCATTATCAACGAGGTGCGCGGCATCAGTCGTGTGACCTACGATATTTCGGGCAAACCCCCAGCGACGATTGAATGGGAGTGAGCGGTACTGGCTGGCAGAGACTGCCACGGGTCGGCATCACCGACTAAGATCTTCAAGATCCATCGGATCGTCGATGAGCACTACCGGGCATTTCGTTGCGATTTACTGGCGCAGGGCAGGGAGTCGCGGGCTATGTGCAACGCGACGCATCGAAGCGCTGGGCACAACGCCTGAAACAGGTATTCAGGATCGACATCGAGACCTGCAGAGCCTGTGGCGGGGTCATGAAAGTCATCGGTTGCATTGAGGATCCGCAGGTGATCGACAAGATCCTCGATCACTTGAAACACAAAGCCGAGACCAGGGCGTTAGCCCAAAGCCGGGCGCCACCGGCCAAGTGGCCCAGGCGGTTTGACTGACGAGCCCAATAGCCAACGGTACAGTCCCAATGCTGCGCTCACACCATCCGGCAGGACTTTGCTGTGCCGGATAGCTGGAATAGCCGACGGTGGGGAAAAAGTCGGCGGGACTTTCGTAACGTCAGTGGAATTTTGACCCATTGGGGGTTATCGGACGGTTGCTGAGTGAGTGGCCAGCTAACCCTACAGCTGTAAAACCACTGATGGACTTGGACATATAGGGCGTTTATTCTTCCTAT
>JBBWVW010000085.1:0-2883 GCA_050256425.1 Arenicellales bacterium
GATATAACCGTCATTCCACCACACGCCTCGTGCACGCTTCACAACCAGTCCTCATCCAAACCGGCATTCCTGTTAATCGTTGATGACGCACCGCTGCACCGCAAATTAGGGTTTTATCGTGAATACCGCTAGGGACAAAACTAGTCCAGAGCCATTTAATCATTATTCAGTTGATGGCTATAACATTCATGCCAGGGCGCGCCTATGAAGGACTTGCCCTTGCCTACCCAAAGCACACCAAGAAATACACTCCAGAGAAAGAACCGGCGAGGTCTGCAAAACGAGGACTATGCGCGGGGGAGTTTGTCACTCCTTGGGGCTCGCGGCGGGGTGGGATCCTAGTTGTACTCTCTGGTATTGATACCAACGTTTAGCTTTCTGCGAGTCATCGGAATAGCTTTCTGCGGGTCATCGGAATCGGACCAACAGCAATACCTCCGCGGAAACCATCAAACTTGAGGTATCCACCAACTACCCCATCCAACTCTTCATCACTCAACCCCCACGCTGCTTGGACATCTTCAGCACTGAACTCACAACCGTGTTCTGCGCCCAGTGCAATAAGTGCGTCAGTCTCAATCTCTTCACCTATCCGTACTTGGAGTTCTTCACTGTTTGTGATCTGTTGAACGAACTGCTCAAGACTCTCTTTGCTCATGGCATCTATCCCGTTGTTGTGTCGACAAGGATACGCCTGTCGTGGTGGTGGCTCAACCGGGAAATGTGATGGGGATCACATTTCACGACGAAGGATTGGTTAAGTGACACGGATAGGAAAAGAAAGCCTCGTATAAGCGGGACCCTCCTTTTAGGAATTGCGTAACTTGATTCAGCGATTCGATAAGCTAGCAGTCAGTTTGAGCCCTTGGAGGCCGCAATTTCTACTTTTTGTTTTCGGTGATCTGGTCAACTATCTCACTGCTGGATTGCTCGAGCGCACCTAAGATACGCCCGACTCATCTCAAACCGAATCGGTTTAACTTGATATCATGGCACAACAATGCAGACCTCAATAAATGAAAAAGCTAACTCCGGTGCGAGGCAGATCTGGGTTGATGCGGATGCGTCCCCCAAAGTCATCAAAGAGATATTGTATAAAGCCTGCGAGAGGACCAAGACCAACATGGTCTTGGTAGCAAATCAGCTACTGGAAACGCCACGATCCCGATATATTCGGTCAGTCCAGGTTCCATCAGGATTTGATGTCGCGGATAACTACATCGTTGAAAATTCGAATAAAAGTGACATCGTCATCACAGCGGATATTCCTTTAGCCGCGGAGCTTGTTGCTAAAGACTGCGTTGTTCTGAATCCACGGGGCGAAAGGTATACAAAAGAAAATATTCGTCAAACACTCAATATGCGGGATTTTATGGACAGTCTACGAAGCAGCGGGGTGCAAACAGGTGGGCCGGATTCTTTCAGCAAAAGTGATCGAATGGCTTTCGCCAATAGTTTAGACCGCATACTCGCCCAAGGCAGCTAGCTGCCCTAAGTAAACACTTGATTGAATACACAGCAATAACTGCAAGGAGCCCGCATGACAACTAAGGTATTTCGACTTTTACCGAACGGCGAACCCGCTACTGGAATGCAGCCATCCGATTTCACCCCTCAGGATACTTTCACCACCGCTGATCAGCGGGAGGTAAACCACACTTTTTTCCAAACCGAAGACGGCTCGACTCTAAGTGGCGTTTGGGAATGCGCTCCGTGCCGAGAGGAAATCGATGCCTATCCCGTGCATGAAATGATGACGGTTCTGGCGGGATCAGTCACCCTGACCAATGCCGATGGTTCGTCCGACACCTTTACAGCGGGTGATACGTTCTTTATCGCCAAGGGAACCCAGTGTATTTGGGAAATTACTGAAACCTTGCGCAAGTACTACATGATCTGTGAATGATCTGGACTTCTATAAAGACCAGATCGTATCTTGTGGTGACTGCACGATGATAGTCGCCCGATTCAGGTCAATACGTTGATCATTTCCAGCCCACCGGTCAGCGTGTTCTGAACCGTGCCTCCTTTTTCTTCGACGAAATGACACGCAACCCGTCTGCCATCGGACAACTCTCGCAGAACGGGCGGGGATTTTTGACAGTCGGGCTGCATTACTGGACAACGGTCGGCAAAGATACACCCCGTAGGCAAATTAATAAGACTGGGCGGCTCTCCCTTGAGTGTGATGGCTTTCCACGCCTTGGTACCCGGTGAGGCGCTGGGCACTGCCGAGAGAAGTGAAAGCGTGTAGGGATGCAGCGGGTAGCTGAAAAGAGATGCGCGCGGTGCCACTTCGACTATCTGCCCCAGATACATGACAGCAATCCAGTCACATATGTACTGCACCACGCCCAAGTCATGGCTGATGAAAAGGTAGGTCACATCCAGGTCGTGCTGAATTCGCTTTAACAGGTTGAGAATTTGCGCCTGAATCGCTACATCCAGGGCGGAAACCGGCTCATCACAGACAATCAACTCTGGCCTGGTCACCAGAGCACGGGCCAGTGCTATCCGTTGGCGCTGCCCGCCCGAAAACTGGTGCGGGAAAAGATCCATTTGCTCAGGCCGTAAACCGACCTGAGAAAATGCCTCTTCGAGTTCCCTTGCATTGTCTTTGTTGGATCTGCCCAACATCGCTAAAGGCTCGGCAACGATGTCTCCAGCACGAAGCCTAGGATTCAATGAAGAAAACGGATCCTGAAATACCATCTGAAAACGCCGCCGTGCTCGACGCAAGGCCTCACCCTGTAAATCGGTCAGCACCATATCACCCAGGCTGACTTTTCCCTTGGTGGCCCGCACCAGACGCATGATTGCAAGAGCGGTGGTCGTCTTACCGGATCCGGATTCCCCGACGATCCCGAAGGTATCGCCCTTGTT
>JBBWVW010000086.1:0-65658 GCA_050256425.1 Arenicellales bacterium
AGAACTCACGCACCGTGCGCCGGGCGTTCATCTGCTGCCACAGCGCGTGGGCCCTCTGGTGCATCTTCGTCTCGGGGTAACGCGGATAATCCGCCAGGGGCACAAAACGGGGTGTGGTCACCATGGCAGACCTCCTGTTAACGGCCGATGCTGGTGGCCGCTTCGACCTGCCGTTGTTTGAGGATGCACGAGATGCTTCTCGTCATGTAACCGATTAACCATAAATCAGGATCTCCATTTTCAAAAAATATATCGGTATTTCTGGATAAGCGCTCGCGCCTTCAGCTTCTGTTGTTGCTCATTCCCCTACTTAAGCCGCCTCACCGTCGGCCACAAGGTCAATAGCGCGGTAAAACGACTGGATTAGCGGGTCACACTTGACGTCGGCTGCGCTTAAGGCCCGGTTAAAAGAGATGCCATCCAGGGTGCGGCAGCGGCTCAAGGCCACGTAGGCCTGGCCCGGTGCAAACATCCCCCGGCCAAGATCAATGCGTACGTGCTCCAGGGTTAAGCCCTGGGCCTTGTGCACAGTAACCGCCCAGGCCAGGATAAAGGGAAACTGCGTGTAGGTGCCGATCACCTCGGTATCCACCCGGCGGCGCTTGTCGTCCCATTGGTACCGGTAGCGCTCCCACGACTCGCGCTCTACGAACACACGCTGGCCCAACTGTTCGTCGCCCAGCAGTTCGATCTCGATCACTTCTTCTTCCAGATGCGCCACCCGGCCGAGGGTACCGTTAACCCAGTCGGAGCCGTTTTTGGTGAACATCACCTGCGCATCGACTTTGAGTTTGAGCTTGGTCGGTGAAGGCAGTTGTGATTCGTTGTCCAGCCAATCGCCGTTGACGTCGGCATCAAAAGACCAGCTCTCGCCGGGCAGCTGGGTCAGTTGCTGCTCGTTAAACTGGCGCGCCCGCGCGTTCACTGAGGTCAGCACCAATCGGGTCTCCTCGGATACCATCTCCTCGTCCACCGCCTGGTTGAGTTGCGCCACGGTCTGCTCCAGCTCGCTGCCGGTGCGGATGCGATCGAGCATCTCGATGAAATGCGCATCGGCCTGGCGAAAAGACCGTGTCAGGGTCACCGTCACCAGTGGCAGTTCGCGCAGGGTGCGGGCGCTGAAAAAATACGGCGACTCGTAGCTCTCCTCGAACAGGCGCTTTTCCTCAGAACCGGCGATCACCGGTGGCAGCTGGTGCATATCGCCGACCAGCACCAGTGTCTTGCCGCCAAAAGGTACGCCGGCGCGGCCGGTGTTCAGGCGCAGCGAATCATCAATGGCATCGAGCAAGTCGGCGCGCACCATCGACACCTCGTCGATCACCAGTACGTCCATTTTTTCGACCACGTCTTTGGCTGCGCCGGCAATGCGCCTGGCCCGCGGCTGCGGCCCGGGGGGCAGTTGGAACAGCGAGTGAATCGTCTGGCCCTGCACGTTGAGTGCCGCGACTCCGGTGGGGGCGACCACCACCAGGTTCTTATCGAGCTCGGATCGCAACACATCGATCAGCGTGGATTTACCGGTACCGGCCGAGCCGGTGACAAAAACCACCGGCGGGGTTGCCACACTCAACAGATCCAGCACCTGCTGGAACTCGTCAGTAATCTCGGTAGCCACGCTGGGTTCAGGGGCGAGCGGTACAGCCGCCATCGACGATCAGCTCGGTACCGGTAATAAAGGCCGCGGCATCCGAAAGCAAAAACAGGCAGGCGCCGGCAATATCCTCGGTAGAGCCGACCCGCCCCAGCGGTATCTGTGCCGACAGCGCCGCCAGCGCCTCGGGATCATCGGCCCAGCGGGTCTGCATGGGCGAGCGTACCGGCCCGGGCAAAATGGTGTTCGAGCGTATGGCATCGCCCGCCAACTGGATTGCCAGCGATTTAGACAGGCGGATCACCCCGGCCTTGGCAGCGCCATAGGCATCCTGGGGCTGGCCGTCGCCGCGCAGTGCATCGATAGAGGCGATATGCACCATCGCCCCACCACCGCGCGCGCGCATATGCTCGGCCACATGGCGCACGCTCAAGGCGAAAGACTTGAGATTGATCTGAAACACCCGGTCCCAGGTGTCCATGTCCATTTGCAGCACCGAACGGTCGCGATCGAACCACAGCACACCGGTGCTATTAACCAGGTAATCAATGCCCCCTTGTGCCGCTGCCACATCAGCCGCCAGCTGGCTGACAAAAGCCTCGTCGCTAAGATCACCCTGGTAATACGTCGCCTGGCCGGGGCCATTGGCAATATCCGCAGGCTGATCTTTGATATCGGCCAGGGCGACGTCGATGCCGGTGGCAAGCAACTGGTTGGCCGTGGCCAGCCCGATGCCACCGCCGGCACCACAGACCAGAGCCGATTTTCCCTTAAAGCGCACGGCGAACTGGCACTCATTCTTCCTCGAGCTCATCTTCGGGCAGCAGCTCGAGCAACTCGTCGCTTTCGGCCCCGGGCAGTTGCTCAACCTTACGCAAGGTACGGGCCATCGCCCGGGTACGCCGCTCGGTACTCTCGATGGTGTTACTGGCCGTGGCCAGCTGCTTTTTGACCTTGGCCAGCACATCGCCAAACCGGCCAAACTCGGTTTTGACCGCGCCGAGCACCTGCCATACCTCGCTTGCCTGCTGCTCGATGGCGAGCGAGCGAAAGCCCAGGCGCAGGCTGTTCAGCAACGCGGCGATGGTGGTCGGGCCACTGACCATCACGCGGTAATCCTGCTGCAGCTGGCTCACCAGCCCGGGCTGGCGCAGCACCTCGGCATACAGGCCCTCGGTAGGCAGGTACAACACCGCGAAATCGGTGGTCTGCGGCGGGTTGAGGTATTTCTCGGCAATGGTCTTGGCCGACTGTGTGATCGAGCGCAACAGTTCGCGGGTGGACTGTGCCACCGCCTCGGCATCGGCGCTATTGGCGGCCTCGCTCAAGCGCAGGTAATCCTCCTGGGGAAACTTGGAATCGATGGGTAACCAGACACAATCCTTCGGATCATCACTGCGTCCGGGCAGGCGGATCGCAAACTCGACACGCTCGGATGAATCCGCGCGGGTCGCCACGTTGCGGTCAAACTGGTCCGGGGTAAGCACCTGCTCGAGAATGGCTTCGAGCTGGTATTCGGCCCAGGTGCCCCGCACCTTAACGTTGGTGAGCACATTCTTAAGGTCGCCAACCCCGGCGGCAAGACTCTGCATCTCGCCCAGGCCCTTGTGCACCGCATCCAGGCGTTCACTGACCAGCTTGAAGGATTCGCCCAGGCGTTTCTCCAGGGTCCCCTGCAGTTTCTCATCGACCGTGCGGCGCATCTCCTCGAGTTTTTTCTCGTTGGCCTCGCGCATCTGGTTCAGCTGCTCGCTGATGGTGGCACGCAGGCCCTCAAGGCGCTGCTGGTTAGTCTCAACCAGCGCCTGTACCTGGGTGGTCACGCCCTCGAGCTGCTGTTTTTGAACATTGCCCAGCTGGCCCACGGTGCTGGAGAGCGTCTGAGCGGTTTTGCTAAGGCTCCCCGAGACTTCCTCGCGCAACTCGCGGCTGCGCTTTGCGGCCTCCTCGCGGCCGTCGCGCAACTCTTCACGCACCGCCTGTTCGGCATCGCCTGAAGACTTTCGCCCGATCAGGCGCAGCAGCAGTACCAGGTTGAGCACCACCAGTACCGCCAAGGCAGCCAGCAGCAAATTGGTGTTCATAGCAGGGAAGTCTCCAGGCAACGCGGGGCTAGCCCATTATCCACGCCCAGGCGTACCCGGGCCAATTGTGTGCAGGCGGGCATATTGTGCCCGCACCACAGATGCACCTGGTGAGCCTGTGTCCGGTGCAAAATCGCATCTCTTTTGAGTGCACGGACTTTAGCGCTATGTCGCAAAAACCGCTGAGCGAGATTATCCGCCAGGCCGAAAAGCACCTTAGCCAGGGCATTCATCCCGATGATCTGGAGCGCCTGCTCGGCAGGGGCGATTTTGCTGTCTGGGAAAAAGAAGCCTGGCGGCGCTGGCGGTTGGCCCGGCCGCTGCAATCCATTCATGGTACGCGGGCGCGCCATCAAGGCCAGCGCGGCTGGAAATCGCCCATGGCTCGCGGGCTTTAATCCCGCAGCGGCTAAGCTTAAGTACAACTGATGCTGTGCGATGCCGTGCTATCAGCATCGCAAGATAAAAACAAAAGAAAAAGCCCCGCGCAGACTCAAGATTTGGGGGAGGAGAGACTGCGCGGGGCAGAGTCTGGATACCAAAAGGAGATAAGTTACCCAGCACGCAAACGATAGCATTGCGTTCGCAGCGCTGATAGTCAGACTTTCTTAGTCTTTATATAATTGTTTTCTTATGCTTATGTGCAGACATATCAAGACAAATTGATTGTTTGGACGGCACCAGCCTTGCGGCATCGATGGGTTACCTGCGTGCCAGTTGCCCCCAACCGACCGGCCAGTCACAGCGCCCGCAGTGAACCTGCTAAAGCACCATCTGCAGGCAATCGGTGCTGTCTATCGCCATGTGGATGAGCAGCCCTGCTGCCACGATGCGCACCGGTTTAAATGCCAGGCCCACGAGGTAGGCCATGATGGCCGGGTAACTGTGCAGTGGATGAAAACCAATGCCACAGCGCTGCGGGTCAAATATCGGATCAGCAAGCAGGTGATCGAGATCCACCGCCATGGTGGCGAGCATGATCAGCCAGGCATAGCGCCAACGGGGGCGAAACAAAATCACGGCCACGAGCCCTGGCACCAGCAAATGCCCAGCCATATGTATGGTGGTAGCAATCATCAAGGTGTCCAGGGTAGAGTTGTTTGCAGTCGCAAGGGTCTGTCGGTGTTCATCGCTGAGATGCGGTGGATGCCGGCGCAGATGATAGCGCCTTGGCCAGCGATGCCAACACAGCCGGTACGATTGATGGGTCAGAAAAGCACACAACCGCGATCAGCATGAATAAAACATCGGACAGCGCGCGTTTATCGGTCAGTTATTTCATGCCATCGGACCCCTTGGATGAACAGATCCTGGCGCTGAAAAATGATGGTGCGATCGTTGTTCGTGATCTGGCCAACGCCACGCTGGTTGACCAGGTGGCAAGCGAACTGCAGCCGTTTTTTGATACAAAGGGCCACAATTTTGAGGATGATTTTAATGGCTATGCGACGCGCCGCCTGGCCAGCACCCTGGCGTATTCATCCGCGGCGGCCGATCTGATCGAACAAACGCATGTGCTTGCACTGCTCGACCCGATATTGCTGCCCCACTGCACCAACTACCGCATCGGCAGCAGTACCGGCATTGAGATCCACCCCGGTGAAAAACCGCAGGTACTGCACCAGGATGATCTGATCTACCCGATACGCATTCCCGGTATCGACTGGCAGGTCAGCGTGATGTGGGCACTGACCGACTTCACACTCGAAAACGGTGCCACCCACGTGGTGCCAGGCAGCCACCGGGTCGAGTGTGAGGGCGGCTATGAAAATGCCCCG
This sequence comes from Arenicellales bacterium, assembly GCA_050256425.1. Lineage (GTDB taxonomy): Bacteria > Pseudomonadota > Gammaproteobacteria > Arenicellales > UBA868 > UBA868. The sequence continues at coordinate 5,457 of JBBWVW010000086.1, forward strand.
AGCGTGCAGGCGACGATGAATCGCGGCAGCGCCTTTTTTTACCTGGGCGCTACCTGGCACGGCGGCGGCGCCAACCGCTCAACGGCACCGCGCATGGGGCTGGTCACAACCTACGCCCTGGGCTGGCTGCGCCAGGAAGTTAACCACTACCTGACGGTGCCGCGCGAGAAAGCGCAAGGTTATTCGCGCACCGTGCAGAACCTGATGGGCTATCGCTGCCACGGGCCTTACCTGGGCCGCTTTGCCGACGATCCCGATGGCTACTGGCACAACAAACACTGAGGGAGTCTTTCGCCTCGATGCCCTGTACAGACGACGCCGAGTTTGCCCTCCCGGCTGAACTTGCCAGTGAGCGCGAAGCGCTCTGGCAGGTGCAGCGCGAGCGCTTGGCCGGCTCGGCGTTTTATCAGCGTCATCACCCGCAAGCGCCACTGGCCCTGCCCACCGCTGTAGCAGGCATTGCCCAGATGCCCTTTACCGACAAGGAGCAGTTGCGTGCCGACCAGGCGGCCTACCCGCCCTTTGGCAGCTATCTCGCCTGCCCCAGCGATCACGTGACCCGGCTGCACCGCACCTCGGGCACCTCGGGCCAGGCAATGAACCTTGCACTATCGCCCCATGATGCAATGCTGCAGGCCAAGGTGGCCGGGCGCGCGCAGTCGGCGGCGGGCCTGGGACCTGGTGACATCGTTGTTCATTGCCTCAATTACCAGTTGTGGATGGGCGGGTTGACCGATCACCTGGGGCTGGAAGCAACCGGCGCCCTGGTGGTGCCTTTTGGCACTGGCCACACGGCGCTTTTGATCCGCACGATCCGCGAACTGGGCATCAACGCCATCTCGTGCACGCCATCCTACCCGGCCCGCCTGGCGCAGGTACTGGCAGAACAGTCCCCGGCGATAGCACCTCGAGATCTGGGCTTGCGCAAAGCCTTTATGGGCGGTGAGCCAGGCCTGGATGATCCGGTTTTTCGCCAGCGGTTGGCAGACATCTGGGGAATGCAGGTGATGAACTCCAATTACGGTGTGAGTGATTTCCTGTGTAATTTTGCCGGCCAGTGCACGCTGCAGAACGACCTGCATTTCATGGCCATGGATGTCGCGCAGCCCGAGCTGGTGGTGCCCGGACAAACGACTGTGGTCCCCTTTGAGGCCGGCAGTGAGGGCGAGCTGGTGCTGACCCACCTCGACCGTGAATGCCAGCCGCTGCTGCGCTTTCGCACCGGCGACCTGGTGCGCCTGAGCGCCACTGATCGCTGTGCCTGCGGCCGTGGCGCCCCGCGCTTTCAGGTCATCGGGCGCACCGACGACATGATCGTGGTGCGTGGGGTCAACGCTTTTCCATCGGTGGTCGCCGCGGCCATCAACCGCTGTGAAGAACTCAATGGTGAATACCGTATCCGCCTGCCTCACCCACCCCCTTATGACCGCCTGCCGCTGGAGGCAGAGCTGGCCGACAATAACCCGCTGAGCGACGAACTGAGTGCACAACTCAGCCGGCGCCTCAGTGATACTTTGCGTCTGGGCGTCTTGCTTACGCTGCTACCGGGCGGAGCGCTCGGTCGTAACGAGGGCAAGACCCGTCGCGTGATCCGGGAGTACAACTGATGACCGAAACTGTTTTGTACGAAGTGACCGATGCGGTCGCGAGCGTCACTTTAAACCGCCCCGAGCGGCTTAATGCCATCAACCCGGCACTGCTGGAGGATCTGACGGCCGCACTGGTGCGCGCCAATGCCGACCCGGCCGTACAGGCCATCGTCCTGCGGGGTGCCGGGCGGGCTTTTTGTGCGGGCGATGACCTTAAGGAGTTTGACAGCCAGGTGGGCACCGAGACCGAGACTCGTGCTTACATAGAGCGTATCCAGGATGTGACACGGGCCTTGTGTCTTAACCGCAAGATGGTCATCGGTGCAATCCACGGCTGGGCGGTGGGCGGTGGGCTTGAGTGGGTGATCAACTGTGACTTCGTGATCATGTCACGCGATGCGCGCTTTTTCTTTCCCGAGATCTCGCTGGGTATCTTTGTCACCGGTGCCGTCACCCGCCTGCTGACGCAGCAGATCGGATTGCAAAAAGCCCGGCGCCTGATCCTGCTCGGCGAACAATACTCAGCAAACGACGCACCCGAACTGGGATTCGACTGGCAGGTGGTCGACCCGGACGCGGTCGATGATGAAGCCCGCGCACTGGCGAGGCGAATTGCAGCTTTGCCACCCGGGCCGGTAGGTGATCTCAAGCAGGCTTTGCGCGAGGGGGCCGATACTGATCTTGAGGGTGCGATGGCGATCGAAACCCAAGCCACACTGAAAGGCTTTCTTGACCCGGATTCGGCACAGCGGGCACGCGACCGACTCGGCTGAATCAACTGCGCACAGGGTTGCCGCGGCGCAGCCGAAACACCAGTATCAACAGTGCCAAAGACGCATAACTGACCGGCCACGCCCAATCGCTTCGGATCATCAGCAGGTAATGCACCGCCACCAGGGCCAGCGCGATGTAGACCGCGCTGTGCAGGCGCTTCCAGTGACGGCCCAATCGGCGCATCGCAGCTCGCGTTGAGGTCAGCGCCAGCGCTGACAGCGTCAGCCAGGCGGCAAAGCCCAGCAACACATACGGCCGCTCGGCGATCTCTTCGGCGAGTCGGGGAAAATCCCAGCCCAGCAAAAAAGAGAGAAAGAACGAAAAATGCGCGCTGGCATAGGCAAAAGCCCACAAGCCGACGGCACGCCGGTAGCGCAGTAGCGCCGGCCAATGTGCCCAGCGGGCCACGCGTGGCAAAAGCAACACCAGCAACAGCAGGTTGAACGTCCAGATTCCCGTTTCCCAGATCAGGGATTTTTGTGGATCGACCCCCAGCGCCTGCCCCTGCCAGGCCAACGCCAGAACAATCGCCGGGGTTGCCAAGACCAGGTGTGCGGCAAGGCGAATCAACGGTACTGCTGCGCCGCCCCTGGGTACAACTGAGCTACCTGGTCCGCGTACCCGTTGTACGGCCTTGAGGGGATGCGCTCGATCTCGCCGTCACCCCAGATGCGCCGCTCGGTTGCCTGACTCCAGCGCGGATGGGAGATATCGGGGTAGACGTTGCTGAACCAGCCATACTCTCGGGGGTTTTGCACATTCCAGGTTGCCATTGGCCGCTCTTCAGTGAAGGTGATGCGAACAATAAACTTGGGAGACTTAAAGCCGTACTTCCACGGGACGGTGATACGAAAAGGCATACCGTTTTGTGGCAGTTCGCGATCGCCGTAAACACCAAAAGTGGCAAAGGTGAGCGGATGCATAGCCTCTTCTATAGTCAGCGCTTCCACATAGGGCCAATCCAAGGTGCTGAAGACCGACGCCTGGCCCGGCATCTCCTTGGGGCGCAAGACACTGGTAAAAGCAACGTAACGCGCTGACCCCAGTGGCTCAACCGCGCGGATGATGTCACGCAGCGGCCGGCCGTTGTAAGGAATCACCATCGACCAGGCTTCAACGCAGCGAAAATCGTAAACCCGCTCCTCAAGATGGCTGAAAGGCATGCCCATCAGCTCGTCGATATCGAACGTGCCGGGCTTGGCACACAGCCCGTCGAAGCTGATCGCCCAGGGTGTCATCTGGAATGCACCAGACTCACGGTAGGGGTCAACCTTGTCCCAGCCAAACTCGTAAGCGTTGTTGTAGTGAGTCGCGGCGTGCTTGCTGGTTAACCGTTGCCCCGAACCGGCCAGGGACGGTGCCTGATCTGATATCCCGGTTTCCAGCCCTGATGCCGTTGCGGCCCTCAGCTCTGACCCGGACCTGCCAACACCATAGCGCAACGCTGCAAAACCGCCCACGGCGCAAAGACCCAGAGCGCCCGCGATAAAACGCCGGCGGCGGTAAGCGGTTTGGTCAGTTATGCGCAACATCATTTTGCTTTTGCTATAGACCTGATTTCGACCATTATCGCCTGTTGCTCGGTCCATGCGCGTGACAAATTGGTCATCAAGGCAAGATCAAGATCGGACACAAGGTCTGGAAAATCAGTGGTTCACGCCAGAAAATAATGATTGCTTTATGGTTTTTGCTGAGTTAATGTTTGGCCCAAGTGGCCGAAATACTTGGCCCTTTGACCGAATGGCTACAGGCGAATGCCTGTAGATCTGCTGAAAGCCCTCAAAAGACGCAATCCAGTTTCTTCACTTCGCCTCCCGTATCCATTCATTTTATCCGCCCTGAGCAATGGGTTTCATCCCAGCGTACCGGGCATTTTCCTGACCTACAAGAGACTTTTTTGATTTATGAATATCTATGTTGGAAATCTATCGTATAGCGTGACCGAGGAAGACCTTAACGCAATGTTTGCCGAGTTTGGCGATGTCAGCAGTGCAAAACTCATCATGGACAGAGACACTGGCCGCTCCAAAGGATTCGGTTTTGTTGAGATGTCCGGTGAGGATGCCGGCCAAAAAGCTATTGATGAACTCAATGGCCGTGATGTGGGCGGTCGCTCATTGACTGTCAACAAAGCACGACCCCGCGAAGAACGACCCCGTGGCGGTGGCGGTGGCGGTGGCGGTGGCCGCGGTGGTTACGGCGGCGGCGGCGGCGGCGGCGGCGGTGGCGGCGGTGGCGGTGGTTACGGCGGCGGCGGAAACCGTTACTAAGTTATAAAACCGTTACCCACAAGAAGAAGCGGGCGACCGCGACTTCTTCTGGGCAATCAGTTCCTCATACTCGGCGCCGGGTAGAACCTCGGCGCATGGGTGCCCCTGTTTTGTCCGCTGGAACTGACCGGCAGTGACAACGCGATTACCAACCTCGGTTGCAGCTTTCTCGCTCACCTCGGTGATAGCGCACGTGCTGAACCCGGGTTGAGTCTGATGACGAAATAAATGCTGCGCCAAAGACCGTAATCAGGAATTGCGACTGCCTTTCCCAGTTAGCTCACAAATCCTACTAACGCCTACATTTCCCGTTGCCAGGTATAACGTTGCACCATTTTCGCTACGATGGCGTCAAGCGTATACCCGATGATGCCAATGACTACGACCATCGCTGATAAGTGATCGTATGACAATGTTTCCCTGGCATCTTTGATCGCGTACCCAAGGCCTGAGCTAACGCCAAGCAGTTCCGCCGGAACCAGAACCACCCATGCGACACCCAGTGCCAGTCGTATTCCCGTAAATATATCGAAAGCAATTGCAGGAAAAATCACCTCTAATAACGTCTGTCTAAAATTTGCCCCAAGGTTTCTGGATACCTTAAACCATGCCGGATCCACTTTCTTTAATCCAGCAGCAGTCGCGTAAACAACAGGCCAAATGGCTGCGATTGCAATGAGAAAAATAATAGCTTGATCCCACCTGGGAAAAACAAACACCAGGATAGGCATCCAGGATAGTGGGCTCACCATTCGTAGCAATTGAAATGGCTCATTACTGATCTGCTCAGTAACTTTGCTCAGACCGATCGCTATTCCTATTGGCACACCAATTAAGACGGCTAAGAACAATCCAATCGCCAAACGGTAACCACTCGCCAGAACATTCTCGGTAATGTATCCGGATGAGAGTAGACCCGGCACCGCCTTCATTGTTGGAACTAAACCAAACTTGATAAAACTACTCGTCTCCGGGGTAATTGCCAGAAACCAGCTACCGATCGCCCAAAGGACGAGGAGGATTCCGACTCCTGTGGCCGGGTAAAGAACTCGGTCCCTCAACCAAACCAGACTTGTGTTCCGATCGATACCTTTAATATTTTCGCTAGCCATGTCTTCAATACGTTAAGTTAACCACGATGCCAACTAAAACGCTTAATCAGTGCCATGCATACGCCGTCCATCAAGAATCCTAATATTCCGATTACCAGGATCATTACTGCCAGATTGTCATACATCAAGTTTTCACGTGAGTCCTGGATCGTGTAGCCAAGACCTGAGGTTATACCAAGAAATTCTGCAGGCACAATGACAATCCACGCTACTCCGACGGCCAGCCGAATACCGGTTAAAACGTCAAATGCGATTGCTGGCAGAATGATCTCCTTCACGACATCCCACCAACGGGCACCGAGGTTTCGGGCAACCTTGAACCACGAAGGGTCCAGCTTGGCAAGCCCAGCCGCAGTCGCGAAAGCGACGGGCCAAACCGCTGCCATCGAGATCAAGAAAATAATTGCCTGATCCCAGGTCGGCATAGCAATTACGGCTATCGGCTCCCAAGACAAGGGGCTTACCATTCTAAGAAATTGGAAGGGTGTATTACTTAACTTACGAAAAACTTTACTTCTACCCATCAGAATCCCAATCGGCACTCCTGTGAGTATGGCAAGAAGCAAGCCCATTCCAAGGCGATAACCGCTCGCGAGACTTGCGTTTACTATGGTTCCGTCTTCGACTAAGTATGAGACCGCATTAAGAGCTGGGCCAGGCCCAAAATCGGCAAAACTGCTCGTTGAAGGGCTGCTCTCAAGTAACCAGCCACCATACCACCAGAGACCAAACAAAATTGACAGCCCCATGAGGCTGTAAAACACTCGTGTTACCAGGGTTCTGAAGATTGCTCCCAGACGAGAGAAAGGTTGATCGTTATTGGTCACTGTCGACATAGCTAATGAAGAGTCTATTTTGTGGATTCTCAGCCAGTCTTCTTGATACGAATCGACGGGCCAAAGTACTCTATTCGACTTTGATCGATCGCCGACTATGGTGCTTCATCAGTGCCCCGTTCTTCGATACTTGAAGCCGCCCGGAATGTCTCCATTAAATGTTCGCGAAGTTTTTGAACTTCGGAATCCTTAGCGTTACGCTCTTCTGGTAATGAAACGACGATCTCGTCCCTGATTTTCCCTGGTGAACCGGCCATGATCACGGCGCGGTCGGCCATCAACACCGCTTCATCAATATTGTGAGTGACTATAACTAGATTTATTCCCAGGCTTTTTGCAATAGAGCGAACATCTTTTTGCAAAGCGGCCCGCGTGAACGCGTCCAGAGCTGAAAATGGTTCATCAAGAAGCAGCATTTCGGGCTCCATAACCAAGGACCTTGCGAGCGCCACTCTTTGTTGCTGGCCGCCCGATAAATCCTGAACGTTTGAGTCCGCAAAGTCTTCAAGATCTACGAGTTTTATGGTTTTCTCCACACGTTCTTGAATTTTTGATTCTGGCCAGTGAGCGAACTTCAAGCCGATGCCCACGTTCTGGCGAACATGCATCCACGGAAACAAATGGGGCGCTTGGAACATCATCACCCACCGCGGAGATGGATCCTTCACCGGGACATCATCGATTCGGATTTCACCAGCAGTGGGGGCCAACAACCCTGCCATAATATGAAGTAAGGTCGACTTGCCACAACCAGATCGCCCAATAATTGCCAGTACCTCTCCAGGCAACGATTCTAGATTGACCTGGTCAAAGGTTATCGGGCCACGCGATGCATAGCTATGACTTAGTTCTTTTACGGCGATATGCACGCCCTGCTTACTCATTTCGCCCCTCCTCCTTACGATCTTTATATTTCTTGCGGCTTCCATAATAGGCCAAGCCGAAACTAATCTAACAACATCGACTAAATGCCATTACAACATAATGGTTACTTGAATTAACCTTGAGGTTAGTAATAAGGTAATGCCTTTATACTTTAAGTATCCCATAAGTTATCCAAACAGTTAAACTGCAAACATACTTTCTCTAAGACGATCTAGTTATCTCCTAAATAGGAAATTCCTATTGGTGCTATTGGTTCTTCTTAAGAACAAGGGTAAACGTAAGAAATGCTAACTCAAGATTTTACGATGGCAAACGGCCAATGAACTAGCCCTTGGGCAAAAACCATGCCACGCAACACAATATTTCCTCGCTCCCTAAGGTACCTTTTAGCAGTCGCCAAGCACTCCAGTTTTACGCGCGCCGCAGAATCCTTGTTCGTTTCTCAGCCCGCTCTTTCCCAACAGATAAAACAACTTGAAGCGCAGATCGGCATTCAATTGCTGGAACGTTCCGGACGGAATGTACACCTAACAGATGCCGGAGAAATTTATGTACACCACGTCAAGCGAGCGCTCGCAGAAATAAATGCTGCTGCGCAGGCCTTAGATGACCTAAGCGACCTAACGCGAGGCTCGCTGAACCTGGGGTTAACGCCAATAACCGACTACCTAACGGCGCCTCTAATCCGAGACTTTATCACCAAATACCCGAGAATCTCTTTAAACACTATCGAGATGACACAGCAACAGATTGAAGAAGCGGTGCTGCAGGATCAGGTAAATCTTGGAGTCATCTTCAGTGATTCATTTTCTCTTTCTACAAGATCGGCGGATCTAGAGATCTACACACTCTTAACTGACTCCCTCGTGTTGGCGGCCGCGAGTTCCACCCATCTAACCACTAATGCTAATGAATGCCTCTATTTGGAAGAAGTTGGCTTAGTGAAGCACCCATTAGCGTTATTGAACTCACAGTTTGAGATGCGAAAGCAAATTGATGCGTACTTTTCTTACCATGAGATTACGCCGAACGTCACACTAGAATCCAACTCACTCGGTGTAATTATCGAAGTCGTTCGCTCCGGAGAATTACATACAATATTACCCGCATCAATCGTCAAGTCACTAGGCGGTCTTACTCCACTCACGGTGAGCCCGCCGCTGCCGCAACACACTGTCACTATCATTATCAGAAAGTCTGCCTATCAAAGTCAGGCTTGTAGCGCTTTCCTTAAGCTTGCGCTGCTTTGGAGTCAGGTCCCTAGAGGCGTGCTCGCAGCAGCAAACAAGGCCCATGGATAACCTAGACAACAACCTAAGTGAACCTTCTTTGGAGAGTTATCAATCATCGCACTTCATTCTTTTGAAAGCGCAAAGCCATTGTAATTAGCTGGTCTCTTGCTTGGCCGCAGCCTGTTTTTCAGTGATTTCTTTATCCGTCTTTCAAGTTAATCTACTTCCTTGCTGATTTGCCGATCAAACAACGACGGTCCATAGAGCTCATTGGTGATAAGCGTGCAAATGGTCACAGCAATTATTGAGAAAATCGCCGCCTCGTAAGACAGGGTAAATTCAAGAACAATTAGAACCGTTGAAATCGGGGCCCCGAAAACAGCGGCAGCGACTGCAGCCATTCCTGCGATACTCAGACTTTCGCCTCCGGCAATTCCCAGAGCGGCTACCATTTTCCCAAACAAACACCCTACCCCTGCGCCGATAAAAAGCGATGGCAAGTACACGCCGCCGTGCATCCCGCAGCCGATACATGTCACAGTAAGGAGCAGTTTAGATATAACCAAAATTACTATTGTGGTCACCGCAAGATTGTTATGAAGAAGATCTGGAATTACATCAAGGCCAAGACCAAGCGCCCCGGGAACCCAAATTCCAATTACTCCGCAGACCATTGCCGCAAAAATTAATGGCCCGATCCGCCCTTTCCAGGAATGATCAACCTTTTCGGTTACCTTCCCGAGCATAATCATGAAAACAACTGCTGTAATCGCAAAAATAGGAGCGCCAAGGATAACAAACGGAAGTAACTCCAGCATCGAGCCTCCGACAACCTGATCGAATTGAATCCGACGTTCACCCAACATTTGTTCACTTAGGGCACTAGCCGTAATAGCCGCTATCGAAATCGGAGCAACTGCTCGTAGTGAGAATCGACGTAACACAACCTCATGGGAGAAAACGATTGCCGCCATCGGCGTACCAAAGCCTGCGGCAATGGCGCCAGCAACACCGCATCCAATCCACGTCGAAGTAGAAATCGTGCTCCGAAGCACTCTAGAAACACCAGACCCGATAGCTCCACCGAAATGAACCAAGGGCCCATACTGTCCGACTGAAGCTGCCCCTCCAACCGAAATCAGCGCCGCCAGTGTAGAGCCAAAGCCAATTCGGATATCAACAACTTCACCAGATTGTGCAGCTTGAATCGTTTCTGCTGGGCCGTGAAACCGTTCGACTCTAAGGATGCGACGCAATCCATATATGAGAAACGCCGCGGCCAGAAGAAATACCGGGCTGACAATTACTACCCATCCGTCCCCGTAACTTGAGGCGATGCGTCCAATAAAATCCGAGAAATGTTTTATAGACTCTGCGATAAAAAGAAAGCCGCTCGCCGCGATGGCCATTATGGCTCCAATTCCCACTCCAACACCAACTCTTAAAAAAGAGTCTCTAATAGGGCGATGACCCAGTTCTTTCACTGTTAAGTTTGTTTCCATACTACCGGTCTGCAATCGTTGCCTTTGTGCACTATGAGACCAGCCCAGGTCAACGCCCAATCGTGCTATGGCTTCTCGAACCTTTTAAATGTTTCGTCTGGCGACGTGGCCCTCACCACGAACGGTACGGGAGAAACTTTCCACTCAAATCAAGGCGTACTCGATCTCCATTTTCATTTTCTTCTCTAGATAAAGTCATTCTGAAATCGATCGCAGACATTATCCCATCCCCGAATTCCTCATGTATCAGCTCTTTAATTGTCTCCCCATATACCCCTACCATTTCATAAAGCCTGTATATCACCGGATCCGTCGGTACGGTCTGTTCCCATTTTTTGTTTGGAAACTGCTGCAACGCAATTGATGCGTCCGCTGATAGCTCGAGATAGTTCACGACAGCATCCGCGTCCTCTTTATCCATATGGTTCATGCCAAGACAAGCCGAAACGACAAACTCAGGAGACATCGAGGTCTGCTCTGCTATCTGCCTCCATGAAACCGATTTCTTCGTTTTCGCTGTCTTGATCTCCTCTGACATCTTTACCTTATCCATTTTCAAGCTCCCTAACCAAATTGTTTGTTGATGTATTGATGAACAACCTTATAGACCCAGGTACAACATTGTGATCTGATCGCGCCCACGCACTATGTGATATCTAGTTCTGGCCAGAACGCTGAAGTAGTCTGGCGTCATTTGCCATCCCATAGATTTCAATGTTCCAACCTAACTCGACATCCAGTTGCTTTCGAGCAAGTCCGCGAAGTCGCTCGCCGAACCTCTCTATTTCAGATACGTCTAATTTCTTTTTCCCGATCAGAATATTCGGATAACGAGAATCCAGCCGTAGGCTTGAATCGGCGTCCTGCAAATCCCCAAGTTCAGCAATAATAGCTTTTGCTTTTGGGAGTTCTAGCTGCGACTTGGCATTATCGAATTCTTTTTGAATCACATAAAACGCATGTCCTGTGCGAAAACGCTCTGTTGAGTATGTTTTCTGATGTAGTGCTTTCATTCGAGAAAGCTTCTCCTCGAGTAAGGCAACGCGTCTTCGCTCTGGCTTAAGGACGGCCTGGACGATCACGCCGGTCTTAAGTTTCTCGCACAGCCTTGTGACCGTATCGACGTGGCCACGCTTTATTGTCTCTACCCGCCCATCTCGCCTCACAATCGTCGCGCGTAAAAAAGAATCGAGGATGCCGTTCTCAGCAAAACACGCGTTGCTGGCGAGGGCTCCACCAATGGTTCCGGGAATTGCCCCCAGAAAGGTAAGGTCAAAACCGTTTTCCAGCGCTTTTAGCACAATGTCTTTGGTGAATGCTCCTGCGCCCACTCGTATGGCGTTATTGGGCAGCACCTCAAAACCATTAAAGCGGGCCCCTAGGGACACTACTAGGCCCGCGAACCCCTCCTTTCTGAAAATCACATTCGAGCCTGACCCAGATGGAAGCACGGCAATTGATTCGGGCAGATCACGCATCAGAACACATAGGTCTGCCATATTCAAAGGTTGAATCAGTGCTACGGCCTTCCCACCAGAGTTAAACCACGTTTGTAGCGCAAAGTGAGCATCAAACTCAATATCACCTTGGATGTTGCCCAAGTAAGGCTTCGCGTCATTAGCCGTTAACGGCGACCCATCCTTACTGATAATGCTGCGCAAAATAGTGCTACCTCGGCGAATACTATCTTTCGTTAGTTTCTCATCCGCTTTATCTTCGACGCCATCTTAGATTGTCTGACACACCAGGGTGGCCCCGCTTGAAAAAGTGTATCTACAGCCATTCTCATTGTAAAACTCTGGGATTCTCAGTGATCAGCTCGCCTAGGCCAGATAGGTTTTTCCTATTCTCTGGATAAAATAATCGTCTTGAATTTGACCACATCGCTGTCATGATGTTTCGTAGACTTGAAAGGCTCGATCTTCAAAATAGTCAAATTCACTATAGTTCGTCGAACTGAAATAACCAGAGGTTTTGGGAGGATTAATGCAACCAACTGATCTTAAACCCCCGTTTAACTCGTCTACTGCAGCCAAAAAAGTACAGATGGCTGAGAACGCATGGAATACTCGCGATCCAGAACGTGTGAGCCTGGCCTATACACCAGATAGCACATGGCGGAATCGCTCAGAACATTTCCAGGGACGAGACGCCATCGTGAAATTTCTTACCAAGAAATGGGAGAAAGAACTTGATTATCGTTTAGTCAAAGAACTCTGGGCATTTTCAGAGAACCGCATAGCCGTACGATTCCAGTATGAATGGCGCGATCAAGAACAACATTGGCACAGATCATATGGAAACGAGCTGTGGGAATTTTCCGAAGAGGGCTTAATGCGGCGGCGGGAAGCAAGCATCAATGATGTTGCTATTGATGTTAGCCAACGTCGATTTTTCTGGCCCAGCCCAGGCCATCGACCCTCTGACCATGCTGGCCTGCTTCAGAGCCCAGAGTAATTTAATGAGCTTATTAACCAGTGGTGGAATACTGGCGCCCGGTCCCCCTATTCTACAAATCGAGCCGCGGTGTGCTGCCACCCCAGGCAAGAAACTGCGCGGTGAACTACTGCCTTCGTGATCGTATTCTCAGGAAGTCTTTTGGGTGTGAGCGTTAAATTTTTTGAGAAACCCGGCTAACGAATAAATAGCTTGCTGGACTTCGGAATCACGCAACAATCGAATCAATCCCAGATACCCACCATGACTCATGTTTTTTTCATCATTAGCGCCATCAAGGAGTTTCTCAGAGGTAAGCGCTTTTGCGACGCCCTCTAAATTCTCTTGCACTGCAGGGTCGCCTAGCGCCTGCAAGAGATGCATCAGCCCTTCGTTTCTCGTCACACGATCCATCAGGATCATTCCTTCCCCAATCGTTGCTGCCAAACGTGTAACGATATCGTCAGTCATTGCATCCTGCGCGGCTGCAATGGCTGATGCTAACTCAATTAATTTATCAAGATTTTGGGTTTCCAGATTGGCGCCCGCTTCTTTCAATTCGTTCATCGTATTTTTTCCATAGACATTGCAGTTGATGTTCTGGAAACTACTTTCGATCAGAGAAGACCTCGCGCCGAGGACCAATACCATTGGTTATAGGACATCTTCAGCATGTGCATCGACTTGGTTGGCGGCCTGATTTCCGGTGGATCAATATAATTGAAGCATGCATTAGTTGCGCGGTCCTGGTCTGCTTCGATAAAGCAATACACCTTGCCGTCGTACTCTCGTGTTGCCGTCCCGGTTCGACAAAGAGATGCGATGTTCTCACCGATTACTTCACTTTCAAAGTGGGCGGTTGAACCTGTTTTGCTGATTGGCAGGTTAGTGGTATCACCAAGCACGAAGACGTTATCCTGGCCGTCCATCCTTAGCGAATAACGGTCAGTCGGTATCCAGCCCCCCTCGCCAAGGTTATTATCTTCTATCACCTGCATACCTCTGTGAGGAGGGACGGCGACTAACAGATCGAATTCTTTTTCTGTCCCCTCTTCGCTATGTACGATTTTGTTTTCGACATCGATCTCTTTCATATTGAAGAAAGTTTCGTAATCGACTTCCATCCGCGCAAATTCCGGGATTGCCCATTTCGCGATGTTTTCAATGTTGTGTATCCGCGCAATCGGATAGGTGTACTTGAGATCGACCTTGTCGCGAATGCCGCGTTTTTTAAAAAATTCATGCAGCATGAAAGTGATCTCGATCGGCGCGATGGGACACTTATGCGGAACACCAACCACCACCACTACCTTGCCCCCTTCGAAGTCGCGCAGTTTTTTAAACATACTGACAGCGCCGTCTCGGGTATACGGTGTTTCAGACGACTCCTTAAGTCCAGGCACCTCGTCATATACCGCTTCACAACCAGTCGCTATCACTAGCATGTCATAGTCATGGACAACCCCGGCTTTGGTACGAACGCGGTTACTGCTCATTTCAAATTCTTCAACAGGATCAACGAAAAACTTGATGCCCGGCTCCAAAAGACTCGATTGATCACGACAAATATCGTTAAGAGCCATTTTGCCAAACGCAACGTAAAGGAGCCCAGGCTGATACCAGTGTTGGTCCGAAGCGGACAACATTGTGATCTCCACGCTGCCTTGTCTGATTTCTTTGGAGAGTCGTCGCGCAACATTGTTTGCGGCGATCGTTCCGCCCATTCCACCCCCGACGAACAGAATTCTCATTTAGACCTCCTTATGAAATGCCAAACCCACTTTCGAAAAATACTTTTCACCACATACAAACTAACACCAGACGGAAAGGGATATTTCACTTTATCTTGCGAACCTTTATGTGCCATACGTCATCGATCTTTTCGTTGCTAACAAGCTCGTGACCCACTTTACTGATCCACTCCGGTACATCGTTTGCAGAACCTTTATCGGTAGACAGCAGTTCTAACTGGTCTCCGACTCCAGCCCGCTTCATGAATGAGATCAGTTCCATCAACGGCCCTGGACAAAAAGTGTTCCGGGCATCGACTATTTTTTCTTCGGACATAACGCTTCTCCACAAATGACACTTAGTGCCAGTTTCGTCTAAAACGAGACTATTCTTCCGTCTTCTGCATCAGAGAGGAACCGGGTCAATCCAGTAGCAGGTCCAAACTCTAACATCAGATCATCTGGACTAACCTTAAGGAGATCTAGAGCCATTGAGCAGGCCAATAATTTAGCATCTCCGAGTTCGGCTGCCTGTTCAAATAATACCCTGAACTCTGGGACGCCCTTGACACCGATTAAATCCCCGAATGGTCCCTCCTTTGGCGGCACTAAGGTCGCATTCTGCTTAACGAGGAATTGAAGAGCGTTCATCGAAAAAAAGACCGACACTTCGCTTCCACTTGCTGCCGCGACAGAAGCGACCATCGCTGCCATTTGCAGTTTTTCGAGTGTTCCAGAAACACAAATTATTGATAGTTTGCTAGTCATGCTGATACTTGATTGGTAGTGAACCGAACCTGTGTGAAGGAGCTCTAATTCTTGAAGAGCCTCACCTAACGGAGTTTTACGAAACTAGGCTTGTCATCTTCAGAGGCGCAACCCTATGAGTCTACGAGACATCCTGACCCCAATGTGGCCAGTTTCAAGACGATAATTTTATCTGAAGAATAGGAAAAACCTATACTGGCCAAGCAAACTTATAACTAAAGCGTTAAAAACCTCAACAAGCAGTGTTCCTGAAAATCTACTATTCAGCCAGATCAGATGACCTTTGGGCTTGGTAGAGAAATCAGCTCTCGCTTTGGATATGCCGCCTCACTGCCCAGCCCGAAAAACCCCCAAGCACCAGCCATAAGATCAGACTGCTAAGGCCAGTGGCTAGCAGAAAATCTTTTGACAACTCGGAGAGTTGATCAGCGATGGCTATCGGAAACCCTTCGTAGAGATTCTCCGCGTGCGGTGCACCGTATATATGTGGCGCGCACAGAAGAACAACCAACCCGAGCCACTTCCATGGGCTACTCAGTATGTAGGCCAGGTACATACCTGCCCCACTACAGATTACAGTCGCTGTCCACCACCATTGCCTTAGTTCTAACGCAGCACCGGAAACCCCCGGGATTTCAGGAGAAATACCAAAAGAAGGAGCGGCAAAAAAGGCAATGAAGCCTCCAAGGCCCCAAATGATCCCGGAAGAGGCGCTGATTTCAGTATTTTTCCCAAACTTCAGTGAGGCCGTAGCTATTAAAGCGACCAGGACAAGTGCAAATCCAACAGCAGTTAATACGTTCGATAAAATCGTAAACAGAGTTCGCTCGATTCCATCACTGGGTTCCCAGTCCTCATCATGCTGGCCATCAGCGACTTGCGCTGTGTCTCCGGCGCCGACTTTCAGGCTTTCAAATTTCTCAGCCTGAACAATGATCGGAATCACTTGCCAGCGCTGGGCCAGACTGAGGGCAATGCCCCCAATCAGCCCAGCGATAAGCGCTATAACGATCAGCCGGCGAAACAGCATAACCGCCGCGGCCTTAGTGGCAGGGGAAGCCTTGAGAATGGCGCATATCGTGCCCCGCATTGTGGACTGATGATGTCTGAACAAAAGCGGCGGCAAACAACACTGTGGCACCAAGGGCAAACGCGCAAACAAGCTGCAAGCCCTTGCTGGCAAGCATTGGCGCTACCTGTGGAACTTCAACAACGTTTTGGTTGACATGATTTTGCATAACTAAATCTCCTGGATTAAATTTTTTGACCACTAATCTTTAACCACTTTAGATGGTATTTTCGTATCGTCCGTTTAGATGATAAACACCTCTTCGCGTTCGAACGGATTATCACCCTTTGGCACACTTGGATCGTTTCTCCATTCCGGATTAGCCATTAAAGAATTCCTTATATAGTCGTACTGCACCAAGTCATTGACGACGAACTCTGGATCTAAAGTATCCAAGAACGTTCTATCGCCAGTGACTACCGTTTCGTTTTTCAACTCGTTTACTACCAAGCGTGTCGCAGAGGGGTAAGGCCATGCTTGGAAATCAATCCGATTTTGACCCCATTCTGTATGACGGATAGCTGCAGGATTATTGTAGTACGCCGGGTCGTAGAACAACATAGCGCGCTCGACCACCTTGCTGGGGAAGGGATAGTACTTCTTGCCCTCACGCGACAACATCTGGGCCATTTCCTTGCGGTTAGATCCGGTGTACAACTGGGCTTTAACAATCGCGTTATGCACTCCTTGAGCCCACGCAGCATGTTCTGGATCCATACAATCATCTTCATGCATGACTACGACACAGCATGGGTGTCCTTTCCAGACGTCGCCAGTGAATCGAAGCACTTTGCCGCCTGCCTTGATTTCACCTAAGGCATTAAAGGGTTCCGCAACGCAATACCCATCTATTTTTTTGGCCGCCAAAGCTGGTGGCATATCGGGCGGTGCTAAGACCTGGTAATTACATTCGTTTGCCGCCAAAGCTGCATCTTGTGGTCGAATGACCGATGTAATACCTGCCGCTTTCATGATTTTTTGAGAGACGATATTATGAATTGAGTACCAATATGGTACAGCGAATTGCTTACCGCCAAAATCTGCCGGCGTCTTAATATCTGCGTTTACAACGATCGCCGATCCGTTACTGTGATCCCAGGCGGTGACCTTCACCGGATACTGATTGTTATACCTCATCCAAATTGGTATCGGGATAAGCATATGGGTCAGATTAAATCGGTGTGCAGAGAAAGCCTCTACCAGTGGAGACCAACCTCTAATGAGGGTTGGACGCTTGGAGTCAATACCTTCTTCTTTGAAGAAGCCCAGTTCATGTGCGACCAGAAGTGCTGCTGCGTCCGTGATCGGTATGTAGCAAATATTGATAACTGGATCGAATTTTTTCTTACCGAATGCGGGAAGCCCTGTAAGCCCAGTACCAGCAAGTGCTGCGCCGGCCTGAAGGACCGAGCGGCGGCTGATTCCCGTTCCCATAAATCCGCCAAACAGTGGATCAGAATTTGTCTTTAGGTATGGATCATCAATTCCATCACCAAATTTCTTGGCATCGAGGGGCAGACCCTTTTCATCAATGGGACCACCATCGACAAACTGCGCTTCCTCTGGGTCTAATAACTCTTTCTTAATAGCCGTAGACTGCGCTTTTGCTGCTAGAAACTTCACCTCTTCCTGTGTTAGCTTAGACATACCTTTCCTCCAGCGTTAGCCGTTTTCTATTTAAAGTTAAAGTCTAATTCCTTCCAGAACGTATACTCGTCTTCTTATTACATCTGTCTCTCGTATATAACCTCACTAACTTCCAATTGATTGTGTGCGTCCAATAGTAACTTGCGTTTTGGTACTATCGAGCCCAGCTGGCCTGCTTGCATTTCGCTCAAACTGCGTTCAGTCGCGTTTCAATAACCTTCATTTGTTGCGCAAGATCTTCTTCCGTAATAACTCCCCGTAGAATCATGCTGTGAGCAAGTGCAAGAAGTTGACGCTCTGGATGTGGAATGTGCTTATAGTGATCCTCTACCAGATCATCCTCTTCACCCCGTCGTTCTAGAACAGGCAGGGCACACGCCCCCTCGTTGAGAACTTCACAGGTACTTTCGAGTGTTATCCTCCAGGGAGGATCTGGATTATCAACGCCATACTCCTCGCATAGGTCGGCCCACACCCGTCCTTCCTTTCCAATCTGTTCCAGCAATGGAATTGGTTTAGACATTTTTCAGACCTAATGACCGTAAGGATGTACTGCGCGGTGAATCGGCCGCGTGTCGTCCGCCTTTCGATCTGCGCGTGGCATTGCGACACCGATCAAGCAATCCCGTGTCACGATCTCCGCTAGTTGATCTTCGCTCCACCCTTCAGTGCCTTCAGGGCGGGTTGGCATCACCACGTATCTGGTCTTCTGGTTGGAATCAGCGACCCTTATTTCGACATCCTCGGGCAACTGCAGGCCGAACTCTGCTAGGACTTGGCGCGGCCACCTGACCAGTCGGCGACGATAATTAGGGGTTCTGTACCACTCAGGGGACTGACCCAGTATAGGTCTTGGGTAGCAAGAACAAAGCGTGCACACCACTACATGCTTAAGCGTTGGTGTATCCACCAGAATCCGGGGGTTGCAATAGTCGCTCGGTGTCCCAAACTTGGTTGGCATCGTGTTAATCCAGTCAATGCCTACATCAAGACTCGCCTTTACAGGATCGTCTATACATAGTTGCTTGTAATCTTCATCTAGCCACGCCTTTGCGACCAATCGACCCGCGGGAAGCGGCCCAAGGGTATGCATATACTCTGTCCACTGGTTATGGTCATCTTGAGTGAATAGCCCTTTTTCAATACAGAGTTCACGGACCGCTACCTCAAGTACTTCAAAGTCGCTGACCTCATCCACCATAGGCGCAGGTGGACGGTGATCGTGATCATGTGAGTTTGACATTATGTTTTCCTCTTTACGTCAGACGAGTTCTTTTTCGTTTTTTACTTTGTGATCGATAGTAAAATTATCTAGGCCGATCAAATAGCCTCTAACCATCTTTCAGATAGTTCGGTCTCGAGCGTATCCCCTGCAAATTTGGGGGGATAATCTGGCCATAGGTCAGTTTGATTGAACACTACACTGTAGAACCACTCTGGAGTGTCTGTGTTATCCCAAGCCTCGTCCTCGGCAGCAGGACTTTCGTAAACCAACTTGACGACTATTGCCTCTGCTTCGCGAAGGTACATCTGCGAACGGGAATAGAAGATATCTGGCAAGTTGCGGATGCGCACTTTATCGCCCACGTTAAACTTCGGCTTTCCTGCCTCTCCCTTGAAGCACTGAGGATCCCCAATGCCAGTTGCTTTCTCAGCGTGATGATTATTACTCATAAATCTCCCCTCGCTTCTTAACCTCGTCGATCTTATTAACCAATTCGGTCAGGGTAATATGCTGCTTGTCGACCAGCACTAGCGCCGCTGTCATCAACCACCTGCCGTAATACGGTAGCCCGAGGTATTGGGTCTGCCCGACGTCCACGTTTTGCCGCCGCCTACGCTCTTCAGCGTTCCAAACGCCACGCCATGCTAATACCTCACAGGTGACAAAAGTATTGTGTTCCCAAATCTCCTCTTCTTTTTCTTCCCACGTTATAGGAATGTCGGCCTCACCTCCAACATCATGGGAGGAGCGTGTGTAAGCGCGGTAATGCGCGTTATCAATTAGGTCGGGATAAGGGGCGTGCTGCGGCTGATGAAGCGCAGGCTGAAGCTGCGCAACAATATTTAGATGCCGCATGATATTTTCGCGAGTTGACATATCTGTTTTGCGTCTCCGAATTGGAATTCTCAGCTTAAAACTACTCCTTGATCGTCCTTTGTGCCAAGACATTCTGGTTATTGACTGTATAAGAAAAGTCTATTTAATTTCTCAGGCAATCTCCAAACCTCTAGGATCAATCCAGACATCTAAGATTGTATAGCTTATTAACCATATCTCAATCATGGTAAATAAGCTTTAGTCGCCTGTATTTTTGAATAGCTGGCCCAATAGCGGGCTCACGCAAGTGTTTTGAAGCAACACGGGCATCAAGCCCTTCACCTAACACGATGCCCACGAGCAAACCCGAAGCAACAGCCACCCAAAAAACCGAACAGCCAAAAGCTGTATTTCAGCCTTCAACGCACCGTAACGATATGATTAGATTAATGAGCCTGGGCTTTAATGGCGTTTCCAACACCTTGTCGCAAACTTGAACCTATTTCTTGCTACGGATTTTTAGGAAACTGAAGACATCTTATTCTTCCTTTTCTCAAGTTCCTTTAGCAGCGTAGTTTTCGCATAAGGCTTAAGAGCCTTCCATTTCTGACATTCCGCTTTAGTCCGCCCGCAGCCACGACACCAGCCTTTCGGTCCACCAAAATCGCAAACATCAATACACGGGCTTTTGTTGTGTTTCACAAATTCTTCGATCGCCGTCTATATCCCAATGATTACCAGTAATCAAATCATTGTTGCAGGGTGCGTAAAATCCGATCAATCCCTGGCTCTAACTGGCGGAGCCGATTGAACTCTTCGTATAAACGATGTTCCAGATTCTTGAAATTTAAAGGAAGTACTCTTTGACAAATACTATACCCATCGCCCATCACGTCATAACCTTTCCAACTTCGAATTTGTTCCCCTTCAGAATCTAGAAAGTCTCTAATAAAGGTCTGCTGCGACGGGCAATCCTCCTCCGCATGCATACAAATAGGGAAGACTTTTTGTCGAAGCTGTGGAGCTTCGATGTACGTTTCGAAATGCACCCCGCCCTGGCTCTCGTTGTACCAGGTGTCCTTATATAGTTGAAGGTACACGCCACGGTTGTATATCTCCCAACCATCCGCAAACCAGCTCGATTGCTCTAGTTTGCTCTGAAGATTACGAAAAATAATTTTTAGATCTTTCATTTCTATCGACCTCGAGCACTCTCTAGTAATCAATCAAATCGCCCGAGACCAGGGTACAGCAAGGGCCTGAGACCTGAACACCATCGCTTAGTAATTTACAAAACATATTCCCGCCCTGTGGAGACAGTTGCTGGGAAGTAAGCTCGCTCTTTGACAGATGCGATGCCCAATAAGGAACCAAGGAACACTGTGCGACACCAGACACCGGATCCTCTGGAACTCCATTTGCCGGAGCAAAGAACCTCAAAACATAATCTGTTTCCTCTCCAGGTGCAGTCGCCGCAATAGTTGGGAGATCCAACTCTTCAAGAGAGAGAAAATCGGGCTCCAGAGACTGGACATCAGTAGCTTTGTCGTAAACCGCTACATAATGCCTTCCTTTAAGGACTTGCCGTGGAGGTTTCCCCAGGCCCACGCACAAACTATCTGGCGGATCACAAGGTTTTACCGTATCGGCGGGCAAAACCATAGCCAAATTACCCGAATCCCGAAAAGCGGACAATCTCCCACTCAAACTTGAAACTAGGGTAACTTCGTCTCGCCGAGGTTCCAGTTCAGACAAGACAACGTGAGCTGCCGCCAGCGTGGCGTGCCCGACAAGGGGCAACTCTTTTGTTGGCGTAAACCAGCGAATTGAGTATTCGCCGCTGCCTCCACTGATAAATGCCGTCTCGGAGACATTGAACTCCTTCGCCAGCGCCTGTAATTGATCGTCGTGCAGTTCTTGTGAAATTACACAAACGACTGCCGGGTTTCCAGAATATGGCTTGGCGCTAAAGGCATCCACCCAGTACATCCGATTACTTGTCATTTGATCACCCACTAGCTCCTTTTACTTCGAATCAATCTTGGCATATTTATTTAATAATATGACGAGCATCCAGTACTAATTCAATCGCTGCTGAAAAAGTTGCATAGCCGAGCATTATGGCAAACAACGCGCAATGAACTAGGCCTGCGACGATGCTTGCATACTTTTGTTAATTTTCTCGTTGGAGAATTCAGTGAAACATCGATTTGTTGCTGCGTTTGAGGTAGCAATTCGGCGAAGAGCCGTCATGGAAGAAATAAGATTTGATAAAACCCCTAGATCATCGATTGGCTGTCAAATGCTCACTCTATGATGGAACTACCAGCCCTGGTCGCGGTGACTGGGCTGATCAACATGTCGTTTTGCTGGCGACAACGGGCGCGTGGCGCCCTCAGGCTGAAACGCGCAGCAGGTCTTCCTTGTGATCAACATCGCGCAGCACGGCATCATCTGCCATAGGCACCTCGACCACGGCATGGGCAAGGTTGTCGAAAAGACAACGCGCGATATCGTCACCGTTGAGCTGCATTAATGCACCGAACCACCCGCGCGGAAACAGTACCGGGTGACCCCGACGACTGCCAAAACAGGCGACCCGGACAGCATCTGCCGAAAAGCCCGCAAGCAAACGATTGATGTGTCCTGCGCTTACCCATGGCATGTCGGCCAGACACAGCACCATACCATCGAGATCCGCGGGCAATTGTGATACCCCGGCACTGATTGATGCACCCATGCCGTCGCAGTAGTGTGGGTTATATATCCAGTTAAGCGAGCGGCCGGTGAGTGCATCGCGCAACGGGGCCTGTTCGTGCCCGGTGACCACGTGCACGGTACCGACTTTGGAACCAAGGGCCGCATCAACAGCGTGAGCCGCAACCGCCTTGCCCTGCCAAGGCAACAATAACTTGTTGGGGCCTCCCGCACGCAGCGAGCGGCCCGCCGCCAGCACCAGTGCATCAATCCGTGGTGGCAACATTATTCAGCCGTTATGCCCAATTAACATCACACCTCCAATTCTGGATGGGCTCGCGCCCGGCCAACTCTACTGACGCGTACAAACTCGATTACACAATTATTAATGCCTGGCAGTCAACACCTGGCTGCTACAACAGCATCAGCCCTTGAGCAAGAACATACCCCTGTCGAGCCAAACACCACGAGAAGCTTAATTTCAAATGAAATCCGCGCAGACCACCTGCAGTGCCAGTGCTGCGTACATTGCAACGCCGGCTGGAAACGCATCCTCGTTGACCCGCATTGTGCTGGAATGACAAGGGGCAGCGGGGCCATCGGCCGGCGCGGTGCCGATAAAGGCAAAAGCCCCGGGGAAGCGCTCGAGTACGTATGAGAAATCCTCGGCACCCATCCACGGGGTTGGCATCTGCTGGTAACGATCTTCACCGAGCACCTTGTGTGCGGCACGAGCCACTGCCTGCTCACCGCTGGTGTGATTCACCGTGGGCGGATAGCCTTTCTCGATGTCCAGCGAGACCTCCAGGCCATGGGCCGCGGGAATCTGCCGGACCAGGCGCTCTATACCCTCGACCAACCGGGCGCGGGCATCCACGGACAGCGACCGCAACGTGATGTCGAGCTCCGCAAATTGCGGAATAACATTGCTGGTGGTGCCCGACTGGATACGACCCACCGTTGCCACCACAGGATCAAACACATCGAAGCGCCGGGTGATAAGGGTCTGTATGGCCTGGACGACTTCGCAGGCCACAGGCACTGGATCTATCGCATTGTGCGGCATCGAACCGTGACCGCCGCGGCCTTGCAACCGAGCGAATACCGTATCTACCGCAGCGAGAATCGCACCGGAACGACACGCAATCATTCCAGAGGGCAGCTCGGGCTCCACGTGCAGTGCGTAAACCGCCTGTGGTGGGCCAGCAGCATCCAGCAAGCCTTCATCGAGCATGGGCTTGGCACCGCCTGGGCCTTCCTCGCCTGGCTGGAACATAAAGCGCACACTGCCAGCTATACGGTCACGGTGCGCATGCAAAAGATGCGCGGCACTTGAAAGCATTGCTGTGTGCGCGTCGTGGCCGCAGGCGTGCATGCAACCGGCTTCGACAGAAGCAAAGGGCAGGCCGGTATCTTCGGGCATCGGCAATGCATCCATGTCGCCCCGCAACAACACCGCGGGCCCTGGCTTGGCACCGTGCAGGGTAGCCACGATTCCGCTGGTAGTCGCTGATAGTGCCAGCTCAAGATCCAGGCCCTGCAGTGACTCAAGCACCGCTGCGCGGGTACGGGGCAGATCCAACCCGAGCTCAGGGTGACGATGGATTTCCCGGCGCAGCGCAACGGTGCGCTCCTGCAGTGCCTGTGCGTCTTGAAGCAGCTGTAGTGGCATGTTTCTCCTGGGTATCGCGTATTTTCGACAGACTCCCATTGTGCACCAGCGGGCGGTGCGAAGCGCAAAAAAATCCCCGCCAGAGGCGGGGACACGCGGAGGAGGAAACAACGCTGTTAGCGTCTCAGTTTTGCTGTCCCGTTATTTGTGACCTGATTCACGGTTGACCCGCTTCGGGTACTTTCAACAAACACCATCTTTGGAGTGCATCTGGATATGCTCGAACTCCAGGTCAAGTTTGTCGCAGCGCTCTAATTGCTCTATCGGTATACCGATCTCGAGCAGGTCTTTGAGCATGGCAATAATCGCCTCGGAATCGTTGCTCGTTCCGGCTTCGATGATTGTGGAGCTCGTATTCATGGCATGTTCCTCTTATGTGTCCTTTGCTGATGTTTTGCAGTTACATCATCTGCGATCGGAACATCTGTGGCAGTGATGGTTGTCACACATTTACAACCGATGCGGGTAGTAGCGAGAGGAAACGACGATTAAACGCCCAGACAAGTGACGGCCGTCACATTTGCCGGAATGAAAGAACTACAGCAAGGTGTCGAGAAAAGCAGCGACCCGCCGGGCAAAGCGGCGGTCAGTCCAGTAAGCCAGATGGGAAGCCGGAGTCCATCCGCTTATCGGGCCGCCCACATTGATCAGTTCGTCACGGTGGACGACGCTGGCGTAGGCCGCATTGATGGGCTTGAGCGGCCAGCCCAATACATCGTCAGGATCAAAATAATTCAGCCACCGGGCATCGCCCTTGAGGCGTGCGGGCAGGCGCGGCGGCGGAAAACGGATCGGCTGCACCTTCGAACAGGCAAAAGTGAACAGCGGAATATTGCAGCCAAAGGTGATAAAACCCGTCAACCAGTTCATGCGCTCAAAGGGCGACAACCGACGATCCGGGCGGTGTTGGCTGTCCCAGATGTAATTGGACAGAATATGCCCGCCGAACGAATGTGCCAATACCACCAGCGGTACAGCACGAGAGGAGAGTTGATCGTTGTACAGAGTCGCCATGGCCTGGCGTACCCGGGCATGCACCCGATGATAGGTTCGTGTCTCCTCGCCACCACGCCGGCCACCAGAGCGCAACTGGCGATAACCGACCGCATCACCCAAAGCGCTCAGCAGCAGGGTGCGCAAGCGTCGTGCCCGCAGATCCGTAGAATCGTAGGCCGCCTGCAGATAGACATTCTGGGCTGGGCGCAGGATATCGTCCCAGAATACCGGCTGCCAAGCCACCTGCTGCGGGTCTGTGCCGATCTTCTCGAGTTGCGTGCTGACCCCATCAATCAGCTGGTCGGCAAAATCCGGACTCTGACGGCCGATGCCGTGGATGACCAATGCGGCAAGGTTTTTTTTCATCGACGGGTGTAGCTCAACGGGCATGTCGGCAGCGCGCTGCACGCCCAACATGCAAAGGCGCAGGGAAAATTATCGAACCCTGAGCCTGCGAGAATCACGCTTTGAACGCCATGATGCACCACCATCCAGTAAGTGTACTCGCCGCCCCGCATCCGGAACAGGCGCCACGACTGTCGAGCACAGGTACAATCGCGCCTGGCCTCAGTTGATCCTTCTCTACCGTTGAACCAGAACCTTTACCTGCTGCTTCGCCAGCACTTCCCGGCTGACCCCGATACGCCGTGGCTGGTGCTGCCTGACGGGCACTGCCTGCGCTATGGCGACATTGATACAACCACGGCTTGCTACGCCGGGGCACTGCACTCGCTGGGCATAGGTCATGGTGATCGGGTGCTGGCGCAGATCGATAAATCGCCAGAAGCGCTGTTGTTGTACCTGGCAACACTGCGCCTGGGCGCCATCTACGTGCCACTGAACACAGCCTACACCCCAACCGAGGTAGCCTATTTTCTGGGTGATGCGCAGCCAGGGGTGTTTATCGCCCGACCTGACCGTGAAGCCACCTTGAGTGAAACTGCCCAGGCGACGGCCACGACACTGCTCACCCTGGACGGGTCCGGACAGGGCAGCCTGTGCGAACGAGTCAATCAGGCAACGCCTCTCGAAGCAGTAACAACCGTCAGTGGCAATGAGATCGCGACGATCATCTACACCTCGGGTACCACCGGGCGCTCCAAGGGCGCCATGCTCAGCCACGACAACCTGGCCAGCAACGCCCTCACCCTTCGGACCTTGTGGGGTTTTGTCAGTACCGATGTTTTGCTGCATGCCCTGCCGATCTACCACCTGCACGGGCTCTTTGTGGCCGTGCACTGTGCCATGCTGCGCGGGATTCCCATGCTGTTTCTGCCGCGCTTTGACCCCGGGCAGGTGCTGACACATCTGCGATCCGCCACGGTCATGATGGGCGTGCCTACTTTCTATACGCGTCTACTGCGAACAGAGGGTTTCGATCGCGGGCGCTGCGAGCATATGCGGCTTTTTATCAGTGGCTCAGCGCCACTGCTGGCGCAGACCTGGCAGGCGTTTTATAAACACACCGGGCACCGCATTCTCGAACGCTACGGCATGAGCGAGGCCGGTATGATCGCCTCGAACCCGCTGGCGGGTGAACGGCTACCGGGCACTGTAGGCTTTGCCCTGCCGGGGGTCACGCTGCGGGTATGCGACAACACGCACCACCCGCTACCGGCCGGGGAGACCGGCGTGCTTGAGATGCGTGGCCCTAACGTATTCCAGGGCTACTGGCAGATGCCCGAAAAAACCGCCAGCGAATTCACCAACGATGGTTTTTTTATCTCGGGTGATCTTGCGACCCTGGCAGAAGATGGCCGGGTCTCGATCGTCGGGCGGGAAAAGGATCTGGTGATCAGTGGCGGATTGAATGTCTACCCCAAAGAGATCGAGGACGCGATCGACGCGCTGCCCGGGGTCAACGAGGCCGCGGTGATCGGCGTCCCACACGCAGACCTCGGTGAAGGCCTGGTGGCGGTTATCTGCGTCACGCCAGGGGGCGCTCTTGATTCGAACAGCGTAATTGAAGCCCTTAAAGCCAGCTTGGCAGGCTTCAAAGTGCCCCGGCAGATCTACACGGTTGATGAACTGCCGCGCAACGCGATGGGCAAGGTGCAAAAAAATATTCTGCGTGAACGATACGCCCAAACCTTCTGCGCCTGAGCGGGGGTGCTTACAACTCGGTGTACTTGCGCGCTGTCCCGCGGGCTTTTTCCACCGGGTATTTGTGCCGGTTCTTTTCCAGTTTCGCCCACGCAGCGCTGTCCAGATCAATCTCCATCTGCGAAGCCAGGCGCAAGGTGTAGATCAATATATCGGCCAACTCCTCGGCCACTGCCGCGCGCTGGTCATGGTCCAATTCCTCGCTCTGGCGCTCGCTCAGCCACTGGAAGTGCTCCACAAGCTCTGCCGCCTCGACAATCAGCGCCATGGAAAGGTTCTTGGGCGCATGAAACTGCTGCCAGTCGCGCTCACTGGCAAACTGATCGATCGCTGCAGAAAACTCTTCAAGAAAAGCATCGCTCATGCCGGCACTCCGCGAAAGTGGTCAATTACCCAGTGGTGGTGAACTGCTCAAAATCCTCGAGCGTATCGGCGAGGGCAGCCTCGAGAATCCGCTCACCATGGGCCACGCTGGCAAGACCAGGGTTGGAACCGATACGCCCATCGGGAAAACAGCGACGGTAATCGGCAGCATCCCGAATCTGGCCTGTGGCAGCACGCTCGGGGCTTAGGGCCGCATCCTTGACAGCCTCGGGATGCACATACCAGCTCAGTGACACTTCGGTGGGCGTGGCATGACTGCCTTCGGCGTCGCCGAACAACTCCTTTGACAGCGCGCCGACGCGCTTGCCGGCCCACCAGTTGCGAAGTTTCAGGTGCGGCGCGGGTGAATCGCTGCCAGCAAAACTTGCGCTCGACCAGATCTCTGAAAAAGCCGCCGTCACGGTAGCGATATTGCCGCCATGGCCATTGAGAAAATACACATGGGTGAAACCATGGCAAAGCAGTGACTCTGTGACATCGCGCACCAGCGCCAACAGTGTGGAGGGGCGCAGCGCAATCGAGCCGGGAAAGGCCAGATGATGCTGGGCCATGCCCACCGCCAGTGTGGGGCCAATGAGCACCGTGATGCGCCGTGCCATTTCGTGGGCAACAGCTTCGGGGCAGATCGCATCGGTACCGATCAGCCCGTTGGGGCCGTGCTGCTCGGTCGAGCCGATCGGCACGATGATCGCCGTTGACGAGCGCAAGTAGGCCTCTACCTCGGGCCAAGCGGCCAGTTGCAATAGCATGGTTAATCTCCTGCTGGGATAAGCCGTCGCACCTATCGACCGGATCGTGCGCGCAGTTCGGTCAGGGTCGTGGTATGGACAATTGCCTCGGCATCGGTGACCAGTTCAATCAAGGCAGCACTCGGGGCGGCCAGGGCACGCTGTAGCGCCGAGGCAAATCCGTCAGTTGTGCTGACCCGCTCGCTGCCAAGGCCATGAGCACCCGCCAACGCACAAAAATCCGGATTACTCAGATCGGTGTGACGGGTCCGGCCGGGATAATGCATCTCCTGGTGCATGCGGATAGTGCCCAGCATCGCGTTGTTGATCACGATAATCACAATCGACAGCTCATACTGCGCTGCGGTGGCGAGCTCCTGCCCGGTCATCTGAAAATCCCCGTCGCCAACCACACAGATCACCTGGCGCTCGGGAAATACCAGTGCGGCAGCGATCGCGGCCGGGATACCGTAGCCCATCGATCCCGAAGTCGATGCCAGCTGCCGTCCAGTGCCGCGGTGTCGAAAATAGCGGTGCAACCAACCGGTATTGTTGCCGGCACCGGTGCAGACGATGGCGTCATCCGCCAGGGTCTCGCTAAGATGCGCCACCACCTTCGCCAGATTGACAGCACCGGGGGCATCGGCCGGCGTCGTCCAGCGTAGGTAGCTATCGCGCAGTTCCCGGCCATGTGCCGCCCAGGGCAGTTTGGTCGGAGGCTGCAGGGCCGACAATGCCAGCGCAAACACCGGCGCCGACACGGGAAAAGCCAGCGCTGGGTAATAAACCCGCCCCAACTCCTCAACACCAGGGTGAACGTGCACGAGCTGCTGATAAGGCAACGGCACACGCAGGCGAGTGTAATTACCCGTGGTGACCTCGCCCAGGCGTACGCCCAGGGCAATCACCAGATCAGCCTCGGTGAGCGCACTTTCCAGCTGCGGGTTCATGCCAACACCGACGTCACCTACGTACTGTGCATCGGTGTTGTCGAATACATCCTGGTAACGAAATGGCGTAGTCACCGGTAACTGCCAGCGCTGGGCAAATTCATGCAATGCCGTACGCGCCGCTGCGCTCCAGTTGCGCCCGCCGGCCAGCAACACCGGCTGGCGCGCATTTGCCAGCAATGTCGCAAACCGCGCCATGTCCTCAGGCGCGGGCTCACTATGGAACCGGTGGTACGGTGGCAGGTCGACTACCTGTGCACTCTCGGCCAGAACATCTTCAGGCAACACCACAACGACGGGGCCGGGACGGCCATTGCAGGCGGTATGAAAAGCCCGGCTCATGACCTCGGGCAAACGAGCGGCATCATGCACTTGCTCGACGTGCTTGGCCAGAGCGTTGTAGAAAAGCCCGTAGTCGATCTCCTGAAAGGCCTCGCGTCCAAGTGCATCACGGCTCACCTGGCCGATGAGCAACACCAGTGGCGTGGAATCCTGGGCCGCCACGTGAATGCCGGATGCGGCGTTGGTGGCACCAGGACCACGAGTCACAAAACACACGCCGGGGCGTCCTGTGAGCTTGGCACGGGCTTCGGCCATCATCGCGGCACCGCCCTCGTGGCGGCAGACTACGGTGGTGATGTCGGACGCATCGTGCAATGCGTCTAGTGCGCTGAGGTAACTCTCGCCCGGCACGCAGAAGACGTGCCTCACCTGTTGTTGACACAGCGCCTGGATAAGAATCTGGCCGCCGGTACGGGCGGGAGGCAACGGTGCGGACACGTACTCAGTCCTGTGCGGGTTTCTTGCCGGCCTTGCTGGAACGCTTGGTGCGGGGATGATCGGTGCTCTTGACCAGGCCTGCCGAGCGCAGGAAATTGTCTTGCACATCCTGCCACACTTCGAGGTTGCGACGAGCCATCTCCGACATCGCGCCGACGGAAGTCTGGCCCAGGAAATCTGCCAGACGATCCTGATAAGCCTGCTGCTCCTCGACAAACAACCCCAGGCTACGGCCAAGATAGTCGGTGAACATCTTCTGAGTGGGACCGCCGTAGAAGCGGATGAGGTTGGTGAGAATCTCAGTGGTGAACAGCGGCTGGCCGGAGCTCTCCTGCTCGTTGATGATCTGCAGCAGCACGCTGCGAGTGATGTCATCGCCACTGGCGACATCGATCACCATGAATGCCTCGCCTTCGACAATCAGTTGCCGCAGGTCGGACACGGTAATGTAGTGGCTGAGCTCAGTGTCGTAGAGTCGCCGGTTGGGGTACTTCTTGATCGTACGCGCGCTCACTGCCGGTCCCCCGCGTTATTGTGCAACGCAATAATACCACCAGCCGGGGGGCAAACGTGGGAACGGCGCATCAGTACATGTGCTGACCACCATTGATCGACAGCGTGGAGCCGGTCATGAAAGTCGCGTCATCGGCGACCAGAAACATCACCGCACGGGCGATGTCACTGGCGTAACCCAGTCGTCCGACAGGGATAGTGGCAATAATTTTTTCCAGCACTTTTTGCGGTACCGCGCGCACCATATCGGTATCTACATAACCCGGGGCAATTGCATTAACCGTGACGCCTTTAGCAGCGCCTTCCAGAGCCAGCGCCTTGGTAAACCCATGGATACCCGACTTGGCCGCCGCATAGTTGACCTGGCCGTACTGTCCCGCCTGGCCATTGATCGAACCGATGTTGACGATGCGCCCGAACCCACGCTCACGCATACCTTCAATCACGTTGCGGCACATGTTGTAGCACGAGGACAGATTGGTCTGCAGCACGGCGTTCCACTGCTCGAAATCCATGCGGTGCAAAGTGCCGTCTCGGGTAATGCCCGCATTGTTCACGAGTATATCGACCGGGCCAAGATCCGCCTCGATGCGTTCCACGCTCGTGGCGCACTGGTCGAAATCGGCGACGTCGAACTTGTATACGCTGATTCCGGTTTCGCTGTTGAATGCCTGGGCCGCCTGGTCATTGCTGGCATAGGTGGCGGCAACACGGTGACCCATTTCACTCAACGCTGTCGAGATGGCGGCACCAATACCCCGCGTCCCGCCGGTAACTATTGCTGTGTGTGACATATGTATCTAACTCCTTGAACGACTAAAAATATGGTGAAAAACGGTTTACTCGGGGGAGTGGCTCAGGGGCGTTCCACGCACATGGCGATTCCCATACCGCCACCGATGCACAGGGTGGCAAGACCGCGGCGCACGTCACGTCGGCCCATCTCATAGAGCAAGGTCGTCAGAACCCGGGCACCGGAAGCGCCGATCGGATGCCCAAGAGCAATCGCGCCGCCATTGACGTTGACAATATCGGTATCCCACGCCATTTCCTGGTTCACGGCACAAGCCTGCGCTGCGAACGCCTCGTTCGCCTCGACCAAGTCAAGGTCCCCTACCTGCCAACCCGCCTTTTCCAGAGCCTGGCGACTGGCGGGAATCGGTCCGGTCCCCATAATTGAGGGGTCCACACCGGCGGTTGACCAGGAGACGATCCGGGCCAACGGTGTGATACCTCGAGCGCTGGCCAAGCGTGCGCTCATCAGCACCGTGGCAACAGCGCCGTCGTTGATTCCCGAGGCATTGCCCGCAGTCACGGTGCCCGCCTTATCAAAGGCCGGTCTCAGACCCGCCAGCGCTTCTGCTGTAGTGCCGTGGCGTGGGTGTTCGTCGGTATCCACCACGGTATCGCCCTTGCGGCCCTTGATCGTGACCGGAGTGATCTCCTTCGCAAAGCGCCCGGCTTTTTGTGCGGCCTCGGCTTTTTGCTGCGACGCAGCAGCAAAGGCATCCTGGGTCTTCCGGGAAATAGCAAACTGGCTTGCGACGTTCTCAGCCGTATTGCCCATGTGGTAGCCATTGAAAGCATCCCACAGCCCATCAACGATCATGCTATCGACCATTTCCAAGGGCCCGAGTTTCTGTCCATTACGCAGGTGTGCACAGTGCGGGGCCTGGCTCATGCTTTCCTGACCACCGGCAACGACGATATCACTGTCGCCATTGCGGATCGCCTGGTATCCCAAGGCGATGGCACGCAGTCCCGAACCGCACAGCTGATTGATTACCAGCGCAGTCTTCTCCACCGGAACGCCGGCTCCAATGGCAGCCTGGCGAGCCGGATTCTGGCCCGTTCCCGCCGTGAGCACCTGGCCCAGCACGACCTCGGAGACCTCTTGCGGCGCAACGCCGGCACGGTCCAGCGCGGCCACTATGGCGACACGACCCAGTTCACTCGCAGGCAAAGTGCGCAAGCCACCGTTAAAGGCGCCAGTCGCGGTTCGCGCTGCACTGACAATTACCACTTCGGTTTCAGTTTTCATCTGTTCTTTTGTCTTTCGGAAAATATTCGGGCGGCTCCACCGAGGGTACCCTGGTACGGCAATATCGCATTGCTAAGCTGGCCAGTGCGTTGTGGCAGCGTCACCCAATACAGTGAAAGCGCCGGGAGCACGCGAGCGCCCCGGCAAAGAAAAGACCGGCTCAAGCCGGTCTTCCGTGCCTGCAACACTCAAGACTCAGGCGCCGTCAGCGCGAGACTCAGGCGCGCTTGTCAGTGACGGCACTGAACTCATCCGCGGACTTACGGAAAAGCGTCTGCGCCTGATCGGCATACTGGCGGCCAAGCTCCAAAGCTTCACCGGAATCCTTAGCCATCCGCTGCACCAGGCCACGGACAATCTCAGGCTGCTTTTCGAAGTACACACGAGCGCTGCCGATATCTTTGACCTGCAGCGCTTCCCGAGCATTAGTCAGGACGGCGCTGGCGTAATTGCGAGCAACACCCATCTGCAGTTCGATCAATTTTTCCAGGTTATCTACGGCCAGTTTGCTGGCGTCAGTGACGGCCGTACCGGCTGCCTTGCTGACTTCTTCATACGACTCGGTGATGTTGGCATTCATGATTTCATCCTCTTGAATTCAGGGGGTTTAATATATTGTTGCAGTGCACAATATCAAATAATTTGACGCGATGCAACATTTTTTATCACACATCATATAAATACTATTTTTCAACGCTTTAAACTACCTTATTTCTCTATTAAGTGATGTTATTACAGGGTATTTTCAACAATACCTGCTTGGTGCATCGCACCAGTAGTGACCCTGTAACCGACCCCAGCCTCACTGAACCCAGCCCGCCACGGTCTACAATCGGCGCATGAACCCAATCCCCCCGGCCAACTGGGCGCAAGCCCTGGTGCAACTGCAATCGCAGTTTGCCGCCGCGCTTAGCCATGCTGAGCGCACAGCCGGAACACGGCCGCTGGCTAATCTTAGCGACTGGCTCCAGGCTTTTGGCGGACCAACTGACCCCACGGCCACCACAGCACAAGCACCGGGTCTCGCGTTCATGGCCAACCCATGGCCTGGCAGTGTCTCCCCTGTCACTGTGGGCACTGACCGCTGGGGCGTGGCAGCGACACGCTACCAGGAAGCGTTGGCCGCGCTCCAGCAGGCCTGGCTTAAGATTGGCATTGAAGCTTGGGGCCGGCTGCACGAGGCACTGACAACCAGTGAAGCTGCGGACAACCTGCGTGCAAGTTACGACCTTTGGATCTATTATGGTGAGCAGGTTTTTGCCGAACAGGCCCACAGCGAACACTATGCGGGGCTTGTCAGCGAGCTGATCAATGCGCAGGTAGCGCTGCACCTCGCCTGCGGGATCGGCAACGAACCTGCATCTGATGACCCACAACAACTAAGGCAAGCACTCGCCGAAGCCCACTCGCGCGAGGCCAACCTGCGGGCTGATCTCAAAACGTTGCGCGAATCACACGGCGGCGACAGCACAAGTTCCCCCGGGCCAGCAAAGAAGGCCCGTGCGCGACCAACGTCGTCCAGGAAGAAACCAACAAAGAAGAAATCCACAA
This sequence comes from Arenicellales bacterium, assembly GCA_050256425.1. Taxonomy (GTDB): domain Bacteria; phylum Pseudomonadota; class Gammaproteobacteria; order Arenicellales; family UBA868; genus UBA868. The sequence continues at coordinate 39,763 of JBBWVW010000086.1, forward strand.
AGCAGGCCGGTCGAGCGGGCGCCCAGCAGCCAGCGCCAGCTAACACCCAAGGGGTCCGGAAAAAGGCAGTGAAGAAAAAACCGCGAGAGGCGAAAGCCACGCCGGGCGGTTCCCGACGATGAGCCATACAGCCGACAGATCCACCCAGGCGCTGGCTGCGCGGCTGGCTCGCAGCCTTGCGCAACTGGCGCAACTGGGCGTTCCCGAGATTGGCACCAGCCAGCGCGAGACGGTTTTTTCCGGGCGGGGCTTTCGGCTTCTGCGTTACGGTAGCGGGCCCGAGCGTGCCCAGGCCTGTCCGGTGCTGATTGTCTATGCCCTGGTCAACCGGCCCTGGGTGCTCGACCTTGAGCCGCAACGCTCGATCATCGCCCGGCTGATGGATGCCGGGCTGGACGTGTTTCTGGTGGAATGGACCGATCCCGACCAGGATGATCAGGGCACGACTCTCGCCGATTACATCTGTGACATGCTGGATCAATGCGTCGATGCCACCTGTACCGTGCGCAATGAGACCACTGTTAACCTGCTGGGCGTATGCCAGGGCGGCACCTTCAGCTTGTGCTACAGCGCACTGTTTACCCACAAGGTACGAAACCTGATCACTATGGTGACCCCGGTGGATTTTCACACCGAGGACAATCTACTGTCGCACTGGGTACGAGGCGTGGACGTTGAGCGGATGGTCAGTTGTTATGGCAACGTGCCCGGCGCCTTTCTCAATGCGCTGTTCGTCGCCCTGCAGCCCTTTCGCCTGGGCGGAAAGAAAACTCTCGACCTTGCGGACCTGGCAGATGACCACGATCGACTACAAACTTTTGCGCGCATGGAACGCTGGATCGCTGACAGCCCCGACCAGGCAGGTCGGGCCTTTGCCGACTTTCTCACGATGCTGTTTCAGCGTAACAGCCTGGTCAAAGGCCAGATGGTGCTGGGGGGGCGGGCGGTCCGGTTGAACGACGTCCGCTGCCCGATACTGAACGTCTACGCATTGGCAGATCACCTGGTGCCCGCCACTGCCTCACGGGCATTGGCACAACACGTTAGCTGCACCGACTACACTGAGCTTGCCTTTGACGGCGGGCACATTGGCATCTACGTCAGCCGTCATGCCCAGCAACAGATTCCACCGAAGGTTGCCGCCTGGCTACAGGCACGACAATAGATCCAAAAGCATCAGGGCTTGCGTGATACCTTCAGGCGCAGTGCCTTGATCTTCATTTTCGCTAATCGACGATTAGCGGTTTCCATGAGGTCCATGGACGGGTAAGGGCCTACCCGCACACGGTAGAAATCGCCTCGTCCCTGTACCGAGATATGCTGAACACTGGGTTCAAAACCTGCCAAGGCCAGGCGAGCTTTCATGCGCTCGGCCTGTCCCGGATCGTTGTACGCACCCGCCTGCAGCATATAGAAACCCCCCGGCGAAGCCTTGCTCTTTGACTCAGCAGGCATCGACTGGGTCTTTGGGGTTGCTGGCGTGGTTTCGAAGGCGCCGGTCTCGGGAATCACGCGCTCAATCTCCGGCAGCACAGTGTAAAAATCAAAACTGGTGCGCGCCGGTGCTGGGCTGTTGGCAACCGTTGACGATGCCGGTGCGCTGTCCCGGACACTGTCGCGCGAGTCCTGCAGTAACTGGCTGATACCCGCGCCCAGACGATCCGGATCTCCGCTGGTAGCGCCCTGGTAAAGCAGGAGGCTGATCGATCCCACGGCAACACCCACCACCAGCATCACCAGGTCATGACCAAAACGAGCGCCGCTGGAGTTCTTTTTTCGGTGCGAGTTGCGGGCCATTGCCTACATACGCTCGGGCGCAGTAACCCCCAGCAGCGCCAGCGCATTGGCCAACACCTGCCGGGCCGCATCAATCAGCGACAAGCGCGCCAGGCGCAGGTCGGGTTCGGCCGCGATAAACGGGTGTGCGTTGTAGTAGGTATGGAAATCATTGGCCAGTTCGCGCAGGTAATACGCAACCTGGTGGGGCTCATAGGCGCGTGCGGCTGACTCGACGACCTCGGGGTAACGCGAGAGTTTGTGTAGCAGATCCGATTCACGCGGCTCAATCAGCAGACCATGGTTCGCCTCGGCGAAGTTGATCTGGATACCTTTTTCATCAAGCTGGCGAAATACGCTGCAGATACGCGCGTGGGCATACTGTACGTAATACACCGGGTTATCGCTTGACTGCGACTTGGCCAGGTCAAGATCAAAATCCATATGCTGATCAGGTTTGCGCAAAGCGTAAAAAAAGCGCGCGGCGTCACGGCCGACTTCCTCGCGCAGTTCACGCAGCGTGACAAAGTCACCGCTGCGCGTGGACATGGAGACTTTTTCACCGCCTCGATAAAGTATCGCGAACTGCACCAACAGCACGGTGAGAGCCGCCTGATCGAGCCCAAGTGCTGACAGTGAGGCCTTAACCCGCTTGATGTAACCGTGATGATCCGCGCCCCAGATGTTGATGACGTGATCAAAACCGCGCGCCATCTTGTCACGGTGATAGGCAATATCGGTGGCGAAATAGGTATGGTTGCCGTTAGCCCGCAACACCACCCGATCTTTTTCGTCGCCAAAGTTGCTGCTGCGAAACCACCAGGCGTCACCATCCTGGTACAGAAAATCGCCCTCCTTGAGATCATCGACCGCGCGCTGTACGGCACCGCTGTCGATCAGGCTGCGCTCCGAGTACCAGGTCTGGTATTCAACACCGAAGCACGTCAGGTCAGCACGGATATCCGCGACCAGCGTCTCACTGGCCAGAGTGTGAACCCGGACAAATCCGGGGTCACCAAGCACAGAGCGTGCCCGGCTGATCAGCGTGTCCAGTGCCTGATCGTCATCGTCGGGCAGCGAGCTCAGCAGTGCGGTGGCGTCGCAACGATATTTTTCACTGCCTTCACGATGCAGCGTAGCGGCAATATCGAAAACATAATCGCCCTGGTAAGCGGCCCGTGGAAAAGATACCGTCTCACCACACAGTTCGAGATAGCGCAGCCAGACACTTAAGGCCAGGATATCCATCTGTCGTCCGGCATCGTTGATATAGTACTCGCTGACCGCATCGTACCCCGCCGCACGCAAAACACGGGCTAAGGCATCGCCGTACGCAGCCCCACGACCATGTCCCACGTGCAACGGTCCGGTCGGATTCGCCGAGACAAATTCCACCATGATCCGCTGCCCGGCCCCGTCACTGCTGGTGCCATAGGCCTCGCCCTGGGTACGGATCTGCACAGGCAACTGCTGGTAGGCATCTGCGGCCAGAAACAGATTGATGAAACCCGGCCCGGCGACTTCAGAACGCACCACCAGGGACGATGCCGGAAAGTTGGCACAAAGTTGTTCGGCCAGATCGCGCGGCTTCAGGCCGGCCCCTTTCGCCAGAACCATGGCCAGGTTGCTGGCATAGTCGCCATAGCCTGCCTTTCGCGCCCGTTCAAGTTGAATCGGGATATCGGCCGAGGCAGGCAGAACACCTTGGCGAATCAGTGATGCCAGGGCATCACGAAGCAACTGACAGACTTCATTACGCATAAACAGAAAACCAGCGGCCGTGGGGAAGATATGCCGACCGGTGTGTACTGGCACCGGCACATGGCAAGGAACAGCACGATTCTAACCAAAGCGTGACTCTCACCAAAGCGGTCTGTAGTACTCTTGGCGCAGACCTGTCCACGACCCCTTACCCACAAATGGACCATCTGCAACAAAGCCGCCTGAATCTGCTGACCAGTCATGCGCTGGATCGTGCTGCATTGGTGCGCCTTGATGAAGAAAATCTCGGGCAGCGCATAATGAGTGAAAATGCGCGTTTTATCGGTGTACACCACCTGCAGATAGCCATTGATGAAGAGAACAGTACCGTACGCCCGGCACTGCTGACCCGCAGTGAAGCACAACAGCGTTTTGGGTACTGCGAACCATGGGTGTACCTGGGTCGGGAGGACACCAAAGACTACTTCGCCGTACTGCTGGATAACGGCCGCCCGCGCCAGACCCGCGGTTTTGCCGGGTTACGGGCGCTTGCAGCTACGGTAGATGGTGCAAAGGCGACTCTGCTCGCCTATGCGCGGGCCATGGCCGCATGGCACCAACGCCACCTTTACTGCAGCCGCTGTGGTGGTGAGACCGTATCGCAACACGGCGGGCACGTGCGTGCCTGTACCCATGCCAGCTGCGGTGAACAGCATTACCCGCGTACCGATCCTGCGATTATTGTCCTGGTAGAAAAAGGCGAGCGGGCCCTGTTTGGGCGCAAACCTGAGTGGTCTGCACATCGGTATTCAACGCTTGCCGGTTTTGTCGAGCCCGGCGAAAGCGCTGAGCAGGCCCTGGTCCGGGAAGTCATGGAAGAAACCGGGGTTGAGGTACTAAGTGCCCATTACCATTCGTCCCAACCCTGGCCCTTTCCCGGCTCGCTGATGCTGGGTTACAGCGCCCAGGCCGGAAGCGAAGAAATTACCCTCAATGATCAGGAACTGGAGCATGCGTGTTGGCTGGATCGTGATGAAATCACCTCACGCATGCAGCAAGGTCTGTTTGTACTGCCACCGCCAATCTCGATCTCTTTTCGACTCATTGAAGACTGGTTCGACCGACACTCGACCATTCCGCTGCGAAAGTTGCGCGAAAATACAGGTGCCACAGATTTTTAAAGAGTTGCGTTCAACAGCCACACGGATACAATGTGCGCGGGGGTTGTGCTCTGAGCGATCACATCTACCCGGATTGTTGCAGTCACCATAGTGGAGGAGTTCATGTCGGAACGACAAACCGGAACCGTAAAATGGTTCAACGAAAGAAAAGGCTTTGGCTTTATTGAGTTGGAAGGTGGGGATGACGTATTTGTCCACTACCGAGAGATCAGAGGAGATGGCTTCAAAACACTGAACGAAGGGCAGCGTGTTGAGTTCACCCTGACGACTCGCGATAAGGGTCCTGCAGCGGAAGACGTTTCACCCGTCGACTGATCTGGCTTCAACAGGCGGCGCAAACCGCCCTGTCGCACTTATTCGTTTGATATATCCTGTGAGCTGTCTGCGCTCGCAGGCTCTACGATGAAAATTGTCTGCATCGGCTTTCTCGCACTTGGTATCGCGCTGGCCGTGCTGGCAACGGGAGGCATTGCCGCGCTGCTGCTGAGCAGTGCAAACCTGCCCTTGGTGTCCTTCTCAGCCGTTATTTTCGCCCTGGCATTCAGTGCACTGACCGGGATGATCGGCATTATCGGCCTGGTGCGCGGGGCGGCCCAACCGTCACCCGCAGCAACGGCAAAACCCGCCTCGGCAGACTGGCGAGCCAGCGTGCAGCATCTGTCAGCACTTCTGACTTATGTGGGGCTGCCGCTGGGGTACCTGCTGGGGCCATGGCTGGCATGGCTGGCATGGCGGCGACACTCGCCCTGGCTTGATGCTCACGGCCGTGCCGCACTGAACTTTGCGCTGACGATGAGTATCTTGTATGTCACCGCGTTGATACTGGTCTTTATTTTTGTCGGCCTCATACTGCTGGCGCTGCTGGCTGTCTTCCACATACTGACGGTGATACGCAACGCCTGGCGCGCATCGGTCAACCTGCCTCCGCACTACCCCCTTTCGATCGACTTTTTTCGTTGAGTGTCGCAAAAACCGCACGCGCGGCTTCGATGGTATCGTTGATCTCAGCGTCGCCATGGGTGATCGACACGAAGCCCGCTTCAAAAGCCGAGGGCGCCAGATACACGCCGTGATTAAGCATGCCGTGAAAAAAGTGCGCAAAGCGCACGGTGTCACAGGCCATCACCTGGGCGAAAGAACTCACCCGATCCTGTTCGGTAAACAACAGACCGAACATTCCGCCCACAGACTCAGTAGCCAAAGGAACCCCGGCATCATGCGCTGCCGCCGCCAATCCCGAAACCAGAGCGCGGGTTTTGTCTGTCAGGGCCTCGAAAAATCCTGGCGCCGCAATTTTCTTCAAAGTCGCGATCCCGGCGGACATCGCCAGCGGATTGCCCGACAAAGTACCGGCCTGGTACACCGGGCCGGTCGGCGCAAGCTGCGCCATCACCTCAGCCCTGCCGCCAAAAGCGCCCACCGGTAACCCGCCGCCAAGTACCTTGCCCAGCGTAGTCAGGTCGGGCCGGATGCCGTAGAGCGACTGGGCCCCTCCTAGCGCAACCCGAAACCCGGTCATCACTTCGTCAAAAATCAGCAGCGACCCGCTGCGGTCACAAACATCGCGCAAGGCCTGGAGAAACCCCGGCAGGGGGGCGATACAGTTCATGTTCCCGGCAATGGGCTCGACGATAACCGCAGCGATGTCATCGCCGGATTCGGCAAAAACCTGCTCCAGCTGCGCCGTATTGTTGAATTCCAGAGTGAGCGTATGGTGTGCCACATCAGCCGGCACGCCTGGCGAGGTCGGTATACCCAGGGTCAGCGCACCAGAACCCGCTTTTACCAGCAGGCTGTCGGCATGGCCGTGATAACAGCCTTCGAACTTAACCAGGGTATCGCGGCCGGTGAAGCCACGCGCCAGGCGTATTGCGCTCATGGTCGCCTCGGTACCCGAGTTGACCATACGGACCTGTTCGATGGACGGTACCGCAGTACAGACCTGCTGTGCCAGTTCTGTTTCCAGCGCGGTGGGGGCGCCGTAACTCAGGCCCTGCTCGGCAGCGTGTTGCACGGCGGCAACGATATCTGGATCGGCATGGCCGAGGATCATCGGGCCCCAAGAACCCACATAATCGATATAAGTTCGACCGTCAGCACCGTAGAGCAAAGGGCCACGTGCATGGTCAATAAACACCGGGGTTCCACCAACTGACTTGAAAGCGCGTACCGGAGAATTAACGCCGCCGGGAATAACCGCGCAGGCCTGGTCAAAAAGCTGTTTGTTTTTGTCGCTCATCAAGGGCTCCGTAGATCAGTGCTACGAGTATAAAAATGTGGTCGCGCGTATTTTCTGGATGTTTTGGATTGTGTTGATCGGCTAGAATCCGCCGCTGCTATTTGAAAACTGTCAATCGGGTCATGATCAACCGAACCTTTATGTGCATTATCTGTGGCTTCATCTATGAGGAAGCCGAAGGCCTGCCCGAGGAGGGTATCGCTCCTGGAACACGCTGGGAAGATATTCCCGATGATTGGCAATGCCCGGACTGCGACGCCACCAAGGTCGATTTCGAAATGATCGAGATCTGATCGTCGGTCGGCGTCCATATTCATCGCTCCCCCTGCCCAATCAGCGCCTCAAGTTCCTGCGCACTCAACACAAACACCACAGCATCGTCATTCATTGACATCAGCCAGGTGAACGACACCCGCGGCCAGGCGGCCTCGAGCGCATCACGAGCACTGCCGGCTTCTACCACCAGCAGGCCATCGTCGCTGAGGTGAGCGCGGGCCTGATACAACAGGGGGGTAATGAAATCGAGTCCTCCATTACCACCGGCGAATGCCAGTGTTGGCTCGTGATTGTATTCGTGCGGCAGAGTGCGCATCAAACTGTCGCTGACGTAGGGAGGGTTGCAGACGATGAGGTCATAGCGTTGCCCCTCTAAGGAGCTGAAAAGGTCGCCTTGCACCAGGCGTACCCGGTCGCCGAGTGCGTGTCGCTCGACATTGATGGCGGCCACTTCCAGCGCCGCGACACTGATATCGCTGGCATCTACCTGGGCTTCGGGAAAAGCCAGCGCCAAAGATATCGCGATACAGCCACTACCGGTGCAAAGATCAAGTATGGCGTCCAGCGGCCGGTCTACCCGCCATGGCGTAAAGCGCTCCAAAATCCATTCGCCGATGTGCGAGCGTGGCACGATAGCACGCGAATCGACAAAAAAATCGCGTCCCCCAAACCAGGCCCGGTTAACAAGGTATGCCAGAGGTTGGTGGGTCTCAATGCGACGGGCAAGCAGTGCGTCCACCGCCTGACGTTGGCCAGCGTTGAGAATAGCTTGCCAGGGAACCTCATCCCCCGAAGGGTCAAGTCCCGCTGCTTCGAGTACCAGCCAAACAGCCTCGTCAAAAGCGTTATCGGTACCATGGCCGAAGTACAAACCCGCCTGATCCAGTTCAGACGCAACCGCCTCGACCTTATCCTCAAGTCGCATGGCCTGCAGACTGTTTACCCAGCCAGTACGGTGCGCACGGCCTCGGCCATCTCCTGCGCGCCGACCCTGTGCCGTACCAGATCGCGGACCCTGCCCTGTGGGCCGATCAGGTAGGTCGTCGCTGAATGATCCAGGGTATAGCCCAACGCAGAGTCCTCAGCGTCGACCCGCTGGTACAGCACGTAATACTGCTTCGCTACCGCCGCTACCGCCTCGGCAGACCCGCTGAGTCCCATGATCTGCTTATGGAAAAACGCCGCGTACTTGGTGGCGTGCTCGGGGGTATCGCGATCGGTGTCCACACTCACAAACATGCCCACAACCCGCTGTGTCTCGGCATCGGACAACTGCTCGAACACGGCGCTCATCCGCGCAAGATCCGTGGGGCAGACATCCGGGCATGAGGTGTAGCCGAAGAACAGCATCACGACCTTGTCACGATAGTCACTCAGGGATACCGGGCCGTGACCTGACGCCAGGGTGAAATCACCACCGAGTTTCTCGTAGGGATTGACGGCTTTACTGCCACGCTGCTGCAGCCACACCCCGGCTCCCAGGCCTATCGCGGTGGCGCATAGCAGCACGAGCAAAGGAAGGCGCCATGGTTTTGTCGTGATCATCGTTCTTTCTCTTATCGATGGGGCCCCGGGTGACCCGTACCACCCCTGCCCTTATCCGGATCAGTCGGCGTGTTTGGTGTGATCTGTTGGGGTAGGCATATCCCCGGCCATCTGCACCGGCGCGTTGACTGTCAGGCGCTCACCGTCAGCGAACTCCAGATTAATAGTAACTCGCTCACCTACCTGCAGGTTACGGCTCAGTCCGATCAGCATGATATGCCGTCCGCCGGGTTTCAGTTCCACCTGGCCATGGCCCGGTACCACGATCGTATCAATACGGCGCATCTTCATCATGCCCTCTGCCAGAACGTGATTGTGCAGTTCCGCCGCACCGGCCACGTCCGAGTGTACCTTCACCAGTATTTGTTCATCCATGCCATGATTATGCAGGGTCATAAAGGCGACACTGATAGGCTGCCCCGGTGGCACCATGCGCACCATGGAATCATGTACCCGCACCTGGGCCCAAGCGGGCGCCCCAAGGGCGCCGACCAATACGGCGAGCAGGGCAGCAATCGTCTTGGTCATGTTTGATCTTCAAATTCAGCTTCAAACGGGCGGCGGTCGTTGCGACTAACGAGGGGCGTTGGCCCTACGAGCCCAGGCCTGATTGAAGGGGTGGTGCCCACCGGGGAAAGCCCGAACAGTGGATGAAACACCAGCGCGCAGGCCGCAAGCCAGGAAATTGCAAAAGCCACATGCCGATGTATCACGCGCGTCAGTGTTCCCGCTTGCCTGTGAAGCGACATGGTGTCAGCACGCGAAGGGGAGCCCGATAAGCTGAGTTGTATCAAGAGTTGATCAATTAGCAGGGCACAGCCGCTGGGGGTCGGTACCGCAGCGCTCGAGCATGAAGGGATGGCTGATCACCAGTGTGGCGCGGGACTTCTTTTTGGAGACCCAACCTCGCGCCACAATTGTAGCCTGGTCAAGTGCCCACGGCGAGTAACCAAAATAGGCCTGCCAGTCAGTGCGACGAACCAGAATCACGAACTTTTGGTCCAGGGAAAAGATGAACCATTTCTCACCGGACTCAATGCGTGACAAACGGCCATGGACAAACTGGTAACCGCCACGGACGCGATCAGGCGGATGGGGGGCGTAGTACGGCAATGCCCAGATGCCACGGTCAAAACGGCGGGCGACATCTTCTGCCCAAATGAATCCCTCAAGATAACGATCATTGGGGGAGATCACCACTGCGCTGGCCAGTCCTTCACGCAGCAAGGCTGCCTGGATGCTGGAACCGTCAGGCGTGAACAGGTAGGCCAAGGTACGGCCGTGACGGTCTTTTGCCTGTGGCGCAGTCTCGACGCCAACCCAACCACTCGATACCTGTGCCTGTAGCGCATCGCGCGCCTGAACAGCAAGCGGCTCGCCGGGACGGCTCTTGTAAGCCATCTCCGGGGTATTGATACCGGCAAGGCGGATAGTCTCGCCAGAGATCAAAGTCAGGGTATCGCCATCGATCACCCGAGCCACCTCGGCGATACGCACCGACTGGGGCAATACCGGCGTGCTGAAAAGGCAACACAAAACCGCCACCACAACGGCGGGTGCTGCACAAGCGCAGTTTTTCAGATGAGCAAATACCCAAGTCGCAGCAGCAGCTGCCGGGCTGTCAAGCAGAGCGGCCGTACTTTTTCTGGAATTTACCAACGCGCCCGGCAGTGTCGATAATCTTCTGCTGGCCGGTATAAAACGGGTGGCAAGCTGAACAGATTTCCACGTGCAGTTCCTCGCCCAGCGTAGAGCGGGTCTCGAAACTATTGCCGCAGGCGCAGACCACTTTGATGGTCTCGTAGGCGGGATGTGTGTCTGGCTTCATGAGTGTTATATGGCTGCGGTCGGGGCCTAAGCCCCGGCGGGACGCGGATCATAGGCGAAACGCGCGGGTGTCGCAAGTTCAGAATTAGCGGTTCATTGATTTGAAAAACTCAGCGTTGTTCTTGGTGGCCCGCAACTTGTCCAGCAGGAACTCGACGGCCTCGATATCGTCCATCGGGTGCAGCAGTTTGCGTAGTAACCAGATTTTCTGCAGTTCGGCCGGGTCGATGAGTAACTCCTCGCGGCGGGTCCCAGAGCGGCTTATCACCACCGACGGGTAGACGCGTTTTTCAGCAATACGACGATCAAGGTGGATTTCCAAATTGCCGGTACCCTTGAACTCCTCGTAGATAACGTCATCCATCTTGGAGCCGGTATCGATCAAGGCAGTGGCCAGGATCGTGAGGCTACCGCCTTCTTCGATATTGCGTGCAGCGCCAAAAAATCGCTTGGGCTTTTGCAGAGCATTGGCATCCACACCACCGGTCAACACCTTGCCCGATGCGGGCTGCACAGTGTTGTAGGCGCGCGCGAGGCGGGTGATCGAGTCAAGCAGGATGATCACATCTTTCTTGTGCTCCACCAGGCGCTTGGCTTTCTCGATAACCATCTCGGCTACTTGGACGTGGCGCGTGGCAGGTTCATCAAAGGTTGAGGAAACCACCTCCCCGCGCACGGTGCGCCTCATTTCGGTGACTTCTTCCGGGCGTTCGTCGATCAGCAACACAATCAATGTGCTGTCAGGCTCGGTCGCGGTGATCGCATGGGCGATCTGCTGCAACATCACGGTCTTTCCCGTCTTCGGCGCCGAAACCAGCAGACCGCGCTGACCCTTACCTATGGGTGAGACGATATCGATCATTCGTCCGGTCAGGTCCTCCGAAGAACCGTTCTCCTGTTCCAGGCGTAGGCGCTCATCAGGATGCAACGGGGTCAGGTTTTCGAACAGAATCTTCTTCTTGGCTTCCTCAGGCAACTGAAAGTTGATGGTCTCGACCTTGAGCAGCGCGAAGTATCGTTCGGAATCCTTAGGGGGACGCACCAGGCCGGTAATCGTGTCACCGGTACGCAGGCCGAAACGGCGAATCTGGCTGGGAGAGACGTAGACGTCATCCGGCCCAGCAAGGTATGAACTGCTGGCCGAGCGCAGGAAGCCAAAGCCATCCTGCAGGATTTCGACCACACCCTCGCCCTTGATCTTCTCGCCGCGCTTGGCCTGGGACTTGAGGATGGCAAAGATCTGGTCCTGCTTGCGCAAGCGGGTTACGTTTTCCAACTTGAGCGTGCGTGCGAATTCGGCCAGTTCCGTGGGGGTTTTTTCTTTTAGCTCGGACAGACTTAGGGACATGGCTGTAGAGGTCTCGGTGGGTTTGGGAAATCGGCGTCCGGCGGACCACTGGGGCCCAAACGGGTCACTTTGTGGCGGCTAAATGCTGGGAAACTTCTGAAAATAAAGGGGCGAGGACAGGGTGGGCTCTCAACCCGGGGTTAACGTTATCACTAAAATGCCGGCCAGGTCCAGTCCGGGCCGGACGCCTTGGTGTGCGGCTGAGAGCTCGCAGCCGCTGGTTTGTGCTCAGATATTCTCATCCAGGAACTTCGCCAGGTCCTTCTTGGAGACAGCGCCCACTTTGGTCGCTTCGACCTCGCCGTTCTTGAATAACATCAGCGTGGGAATACCCCGGATACCATATTTCGGCGGCGTCGCCGGGTTGTCATCTATATTCAGTTTGGCAATCTGCACCTTGTCGGCGTACTCGTCGGCCAGTTCGGCCAGCACTGGCGCGATCATCTTGCAGGGTCCACACCACTCGGCCCAATAATCAATCAGGACGGGCTTATCGGATTGCAAAACTTCCTGCTCAAAAGAATCATCGCTGACGTGAATAATATTTGCCGACATTTTTTATTGACCTGGGTTTTCCCCCGAGGGGACATGAAAGGGGCGTGACTCTGTGACAATCAGGACGTGTGGTATACTGAATACTTCCCGTTACCACTTGGGATTATTGTACCGGACAACGCAACCGACGGTTGTTATTTCTGCCCGGCACAGCAGTTTTACCAGAATTCCACTCAAAGAATCAAGGACCAATTATCTATCCGCGGGAGGCTTCGCTTGCTCCTGCATTAAACCCGCGACCCGCCCAGGCCGTCCAGAAGACCATGTCAGCTGTTTCGCGTGACTGATATTCCCGGCCTTTTTATATTCATAATCCTGCAATCACGCTGGTCATAACAGCAACCACACGATACCCCAATCACGCTATAAAACCCTATGGAAGATACCAGTTACCTCACCAAAACCCGCTTTACCGAATTTGCGTTAGAGCCCCAGCTGCTCGAAGGCCTGGCTGATGCCGGCTTTGAGTACTGCACCAAGATTCAGGCGCAGTCCTTGCCAGTGGCACTGGCCGGCCAGGATGTCGCTGGCCAGGCCCAAACTGGCACTGGCAAGACCGCCGCTTTTCTACTCGCCATTTTTAACTACCTGCTGACCCATCCCCGTCCGGAATCTGCGGGACCGCTCAGCACTCGTGCCGTGGTGCTCGCGCCGACACGGGAACTGGCGATACAGATTCACCGTGATGCCCAGATACTGGGAAGAGCCACCGGCCTGAAACTGGGGCTGGTATACGGTGGCACAGGCTATCAAGAACAGCGCGAGACCCTGGCCGCCGGCGTGGACGTGCTGATTGGCACGCCGGGGCGATTGATCGATTACTTCAAACAGCAAGTCTTTGATCTCAACGCAGTACAGGTTCTGGTGCTCGATGAAGCGGACCGCATGTTTGATCTGGGTTTTATCAAAGACATCCGCTACGTACTGAGACGGATGCCGCCGCCCACTGAGCGACTGAATCTACTGTTCTCGGCCACGCTCTCACACCGAGTGAATGAGTTGGGCTACGAACACATGAACAATCCCGAGGAGATCAAGATCGACGCCGACGCGATCGTCGCCGACCGGCTGCTTGAGGAAGTCTACTACCCTGCCAACACCGAGAAACTGCCCTTATTGCTGGGGCTGATGCGCCAGACCGCCGGTGACCGGGTTCTGGTTTTCTCCAATATGCGGGTCACCTGTGACCGGCTGGGCCGGACGCTCAAACAACAGGGCTATACCGCGGGCGTGTTATCTGGTGACGTTCCACAACTAAAACGCGAACAATTGCTTAATGCCTTTAAGGAGGGCAAGCGGCAGGTGCTCGTAGCGACTGATGTTGCCGCACGTGGTCTGCACATCCCCAGCGTGAGCCATGTAATTAACTATGACCTGCCACAGGATCCCGAGGATTACGTGCACCGCGTCGGCCGCACCGCCCGGGTGGGTGCCAGCGGGCACGCCATCAGTTTTGCCTGTGAGGACCATGCCTTCTCACTGCTCGATATCGAACAGTACATTGGCCATCCGCTGGCGCGCCAGGAAATTACCGAGGCAGTGCTTGAGCGGCCGGCATCGCGCAGCCAGTCAAGCTCTGACAAGCCGCGCAAATCATCTGCCCACGAACGTACACCCAAACGCGACGAAAAAGCCAGTGCCCGCCCGCCACGACGCGAGCGCGCCTCCCAGCCCAGCCGAAACACAACCGATAAGCCACGGCCCGAGGCAAAACCGGCTACTGCCCTCCCAGTCGCACCGGCGCCGATACCAGCCGCGGCAAAACCTGAGGTCGCGCGAAGAGTTCAATCATCGCGCCATCGGTCCAAGGTAGAGATTCCTGCTATCGGCTGATCAACTGCTACGGTCTGCAGCGCAATGACCCCACAAAATCATTTTCCGAAGACGCAACAGGCTGTCACGGATGGATCATCCGGACTGCGGCGCTATCAGGATGTAATGGTTGGATCACGCAAACTGCTCACCACGTTGTACTTCGAGTGGTGTTCCTGGCTATCGCCGATACCTGGCGCTATTGGACTCTTCCTGAGACAGCTGTTCTGGCCAAAGCTGTTCGGCCGTTGCGGGAAAGGTGTCATGTTTGGCGCCAACATGATCTTGCGCCATCCCGGTCGGGTGATCATCGGTGATAACGCTGTATTGAGCGAAGGCGTACTGCTCGACGCGCGACATTCGACAGAGTCTGCTGTGATCAGTATAGGCAATGACGTGATCCTGGCTAACAACGTTATGATTTCGTGCAAGGAAGGCACCGTGCAGATTGGCGATCGAACAGGTATCGGCGCATACACCATCATCCAGTCGGCGCAGCAATGTCCAGTCGCCATCGGTGATGACGCAATCCTGGGGCCACGTTGCTACCTGGTCGGGGGCGGCAACTACAACATAGACCGTTTGGATATTCCCATTGCCCAGCAGGGTATTCGCCCCGATGGCGGCTGCACGATTGGTAACGATGTCTGGCTGGGCGCCAATGTTTCAGTTCTTGACGGGGTCACCATCGGAGATGGAAGCGTGGGTGCCGCGGGTGGGGTCATTACGCGAACGGTAACGCCTGGCGCAATCGTCGGCGGGGTACCCGCGCGCGTGCTTGGGCGGCGCGGCAACAACTGAACGCGCTACTCAAAGACCGGGGCATGTCCCAGAAAAATCTGCCTATCCTGGCGTTAAAACTGCTGCTGTCCGGCGGGCTGATTCTCTGGATAACACGCGATGTCGCGCTCGACTCGGTATTCGCAGTTATTGAGTCGGCCAATCTTGCGCTACTTGGGCTCGCGTTTAGCCTGTTTTTTGTCGGCTACATCATCAGCGCTTTTCGTTGGCGCACCCTGATACGTGCCCAGGGCGGGAATGCACCGATCCTGTACCTGATACGCTCTTTCATGGTCGCGCTCTTTTTCAACAATTTTCTGCCATCCACCGTCGGTGGTGACGTCGTACGCATGTACGACTCGTGGCGGGTGGGCGGCAGCAAATCCGACGCTGTTGCCGTGGTACTGGTGGATCGTTTTCTGGGGGTACTGGTATTGCTGTGCTTTGCCCTGATAGCGCTAACTCTGGACCAGGCAGTGGTTGGCCAGATCCCGCTTATCGGCTGGTGGGTTGCTGCCGGCATCGGTGGAGCTGTGTTACTGGCCTGGCTGGCACTGAACATACCGGCAGCACGAATTGACACGCTGGCAACCACCTCTGGGGGGTTGGCCAAAATCATTGCGAGTGCGCTGACGAAAATCCTGGGTTCGTTCCAGGTCTACCGATCAGCAAGCTCAGCGATCCTACGCGCCTTTGTATTGTCTGTGCTACTACAGATCAACGTGGTTGTGCACTTTGTTCTGATCGCACGGGGAGTAGGTATCATGGTGCCAGTGGAGTCAATGTTCCTGATCGTCCCGGTTGCGATATTCGTTATGATGCTGCCGCTATCGATCAATGCGATCGGGGTACGCGAGGCTATTTTTGTTTTTTTCTTCTCACTTTACGGCGTACCGGATTTCCAAGCCCTGGCCCTGGCGTGGGTCTCGTACGGCTTTACCCTGACACAAGGCGTCCTCGGCGGAATCGTATTCGCCATGCGCCGATAACCACAGTCACAAAGAAGGCTGTGCTCAGCCTCGTTTTATCGCCGCTATGGTAAAGCAGTTGAATCGCAGGCCAAATGGAATCCAGATGAGTTGCGATAGCCACATCGACAAAGGACCCGGGCGGGGAAACTGGCGGATGACTTCATCCTTATTGAAAAACTGCTTGGACAAGCCATCCATACCATCAGCCACCAGGCGCATGACCGGGAATCCGCTAAAAGTCGAGCGAAAAGTCGCGTACTCGGGCAGCGAGAAGGCGTAGAAATAATCCCGAACCCGCAATGGCGCAAATGCCCCCTTGTACTCGAGGTTGTTTTCATCAAACCAGCGCAATACTTCCTGCGCGGTATGCAGTGATTCGTGCGGGAAACCGAAAATATCGTAACCGATTTGGCGGGTGTTCAACCCATGGTAACGCTTATCCAGTTTGCGCAATGTGCCACCAAAAAGCTTCTCACCCCACTCTACCCGCTTGTCGATATCTGCACCACCAAGCAGTCGGCAGATCTGCTGTTTGGTGCGCAGGATGCGTCGGCTGTATTGGCTGTACAGGCTGACGATGACTACGCCTCCCGGCCGCGTAATCCTCGCCAGGTGGCGAAAGCCACGCAACGGATCACCGGTATGGTGCAGGACGCCTACCGAATAACTGTAGTCAAAATAATTGTCAGGTAACTCGCAGTTAAGGATATCCATCTTGGTGAAATCGACATGATTCGCGTCCATCTCCTCTTTTCGCTCGCGCGCAATAGCGAGCGAGCCATCAGAAAGGTCGATACCAGTTACACTGGCCGCCCCATTCTTGGCGTACCACAGAGCGTACTCACCGGTGCCGCAGCCCATATCGAGCACCTTTTTCCCCTGATAATCCTCCGGCGCTATCCCCAGGCATTTAAGGCGCCAGCCCATCTCCTCGTCGGTACGCCGGTTCAACGGCCATGGGTTCTCCGAGTACATGCCGACAACGGTTTCCTGGATTTTCTGGATCTCGGGCGACAGTTCCTGGGTAGGCATATCTACTCCTGGCTAAATGCGGTTATCTGTAACTCATAGTACGATCGCCGCCTTCCGACCAGATCTTCGGCCACTCTGACAGGCAACATCAGGATGGTGTTGCGAATCAGGCAGGGGCTTTGCGCGACGGGCGGCGCGATTATACAGCCCAAAAGCTTTACCCTGAGACATTCTTGGAATAGTTTACCTTCGCCAAAGCCAGCCGTTACACTTGAAAACAGGCCTAAATCTGACTATGGTCTGCCTCCCGGCGGGTATGCCGCGGGTGGCCCTTAGCGCGTTACGTTAAACCAAGATGCTTGAAAAATTTATCCGTTTTACCGCAGTTGCGGTACTTGCCTTCGCCACAACCGGTGCCGGAGCAGCGCCGGATATCGCATCGGGAGAATACTTCAACCAGCCCTACCTCGCCGGCATCAAGGTCGTGCCAGCATGGAACGCTGGACTGCTCGGTGCTGGTTTCATTATCGCTGATCTGGACTCAGGCGTTCGCGCCACCCATGTTGATCTGCTCGGGCGAATCGCGGCGGGCGGTTATGATTTTGTTAACGACGACGATGATCCGGACGATGACGAGGACTCCATTACCGATGGCCATGGCACCGCTTCGGCCGGTGTCATTGTCGGCAACTGGAACGGTGTGGGGATAGGCGGTATTGCCCCCAGCGCCCAAATTCTGCCGGTTAAAATCGCCGATGACAAAAATCAAAGCAGTGGCGATCTCATCCGCAAGGGATTCGACTTCGTAGCAGGAAAACCCGGTGTCAGGATCATCCTGCTTGAAGCCGTGAAGACCTCATTGAGTGCTGCGGAGTTCGCCTCGCTGCAATCGGCAGTCGCGAGCGGTAAGCTGGTAATAGCCCCTTCGGGTAATGGCGGCCAAGCAAGCCCGTACAGTCCTAGCAATAAATTCGCGACACTGGGCGGGGGGGCGCTGGTGGTGGGCTCGCACAACGGTGCCAACCTTTCTACTTTCAGCAACGGTGCGGCAGGGGTTGAAAATAATTTCCTCACGGCGCCCGGCGAAAATGTCGTCGTTGCCGGTAATCGAGCTGACGATTTTTATTTTCGCGTTGACGGCACATCGATGGCCGCACCACAGGTTGCCGCGGCAGCAGCGCTCATCTGGGCGTATTCACCCGGGCTCACCGCAGCCCAGGTGGCCAGTATTCTGAAACAAACAGCAACCGATCTGGGCACACCCGGTGTCGACAGCGTCACGGGCGCGGGGGCATTGAATATCGAAGCAGCATTGGCACCGATTGGCATCATCATCGCGCCTGTTGAAGATGAAGAGGATTCTGAAGAAAGCGAAGACGACGAGTCGAGCGACGAGAACGGTGAATCTGACTCAGATGACGCGGACTCCGAGGGATCAGGTAGCGGCGGGTCGAGCGGATCAGGCGCCGGTGTCGCGCTCGCGGCGCTGGTCGTGGGGGGCGTGGGCTATGCGCTGCTTGGCAACAACTCAGATCTGGAAGAGACACTGGTGCTCGACGAATACGGGCGAACCTATGAGCTGGATCTGGAGACCCGTATCACCATCCGCGACCCCGGACCCTCAGCACAGTCTGTGTTGAAGGACTTAAATACCGAGCAAGTCAATGAGACGCTCATTCAGCGCAGCGACCTGCAGATGACCGTAAGCTACACCACCAACTCGGCAGATGCCTTGTGGCTGGTAGGCTCAGATGATGCTATGGACGCAGAACGTCCCGTACACATGAGCATGTCCGCAATCCACAGCGATGGCACCCGCTATGCCTTCGGCGTTAACAAATCCCTCACGGGTTTTCATAACAGCTTATCAGGGCAAACGGATACGTCTGGCCTCGTCAGTGCATTCCAGACCGATGCGTTCTCTGCTCCGCTCGCTGGGTTCACAGATATGGGCTACCACGGGGCCGTGGGTTTTGTCTCCACTATGGGCTGGCAGGGGGGACTGTCTTTCGCCTTTACTGATGATCAGCGCCGATATGGACTCAAGAGCGACGGCTCCGCTGTCCACGCCGGCTTCCGGCACGGCCGCTGGGGGATCGGGTTGCGGCTTGGGCTGCTTGAAGAAGATGGCAACCTGCTGGGTGGCGCGTCGGGCGGAGCCCTCAGCGTATCGCATGCCCGGACGGTTTCCGGGGTATTACGCGGCCACCTGGATTTTGGCCACAAATGGTCAGTAGTGGGCAAGTATACCGAGGGGCTGACCTGGGTTGATGACTATAGTGCGAGCCTGGTGCGTGATTTCAGCGAGATTCAAAGTAACAGTTGGGGGTTCGGTTTGGTTGGGCGTGATCTGTTTAGCGCAGGTGATGCCTTTGGCGCCGCCTGGTCCCAACCACTGCGTACTCGTGACGGTGATGCCCGAGTCAGCGTACCGTACTGGAACAGTGCACTTGGGGGCATCGATTTCAAGGTCGCCCGCACCAGCCTGGTACCCGACGGAATCGAGCAGACTTTTGAGCTGTTTTACCGCAAACCGCTCGGCTCACGCGCGCGCCTGATTACCTATCTGGTGCATCGCGAACAGCCCCTACATCGACGTGGCAGCGGCGGACGTACCAGCCTGGTCGGTGCATGGCAGATTGATTTCTCCTCTGACTGACACTGCCGGCGACTTGTTGTTACCCTAGCGATTAAGTCGGCCAATCTTGGCCGAAACAACGATATCAGCACAAAATTTTGTGACTAGCATACAACCCGCCCCAACCTACAAAGGCCCCCTGATTGTCTTCGTGGCTTTTCTGGTGTACTACCTGGCCACCGCAATGGCGCTGCCCTACGGTGCTGGGCCAGACTACACAGCTCACCTTGACGGAGCACGCTTTATTTTTGACGAGGGGCGTCTGGCGACCTTACCGGCTGACAAAGAAAGGCTTCATTTCACTGTCTACGGTTCAACACGTGTGCTACGCCCGCCGCTGCCTTACATCGTCGCAGCGGCCGCTGCACACAGCCTGAACTGGACTGGAATTGATCTCCGCCTGCTGTTTCGCGCTGGACCTGCGCTGCTGAGCGCTCTCACCCTGGGGCTGATCTTCGCGACCCTACGTCTTTATTTCAACGACAACTGGTATGCGCTTGGTGGTGCGCTGCTGGTGGGACTGATGCCGCAATTCGCCTTTATTGCCTCGCATCTGAATGATGACTGTGCGGCAATTTTTTCAGTCACACTGACGCTCTACTGTCTGGTGCGGTTGTTACATGAAAAGTCAACGCCCGGTCTTGCAGCAATGACTGGAATTGCGATTGGATTGATAATTCTGTCCAAGTTTACTGCCTGGCTTTTCTTGCCCTTTGCAGGTATTGCTCTGGCTGCCTTTGCCCGGCCCCAACCAGGCCGTTGGCTGTCCTGTACCGCTTTTTTGACTATCGGCATTATCATCGGCGGCGGTTGGTGGATCGGCTTTAATGTTTGGCACTATGGCTGGCACGACCCACTACTGTTCAAGATCGCTGCACAGACCAGCGTAGCGCACATGCGGCTGGAACCGGAAGCCGTACGCAGTTTCGCTGACGAGGGGGTGACATTAGTTGGCCTGGTAATCGCTAATTACAAAGGTTTTGTTGACGAAACCCTGATATCTACAATCGGCAATCTCGATTGGCTGCGGCTCAAACTTGGTCTTCCGCAGTACCTTTTGTATGGCCTGGTTCTGGGAACTGGCTTGGCTTACCTACCCCTGCGATGGTTCGCCGCCCTGCTTTCAGTAAGTCGCGGAGACGGTGCGCCTAGGATTCGACGGCTACTGTTTGAGTCTCTTCTTCTGGGCGCTATCATTTTTCAGTTTTTCATGTACGCACGCTATAACCTGCTTCAAGAAGCACAGGTACAGGGTAAGTACCTACTGCCTGTTCTGTTGTGCCCCCTGTTGCTGTTTTTCGCCGCGATTGAGATGCTGGGGCGCTGGCGCCGGCTGCACCACTGCCTACCGACCCTGGTTTTTGGCTCACCGCTGGGCGGGGTACGCATCGCCCTGGCCCCAGCGCTGATGATTACAGTGATCACACTGGTACATGTTGATGCACTGGTGCGCTTTGTGATTCCCTTTTACGATCCACCGCCGAAAGCTTTGCGCCTGGGTGGCTTCCATTCACTTGATCTCACCAGCACCAACCTTGTCCATCGCAGCCAAAATCTCGAAATGCAACTGAATGAAAACGGCTTGCTGATTGATACGCTAACGGATGATGGTCAGATTGAATTTGATCCCGCGCTGTGTCAGTTTTTTCAGGCCAACAATCTGGTGCAAATAAAGTTACGCAGTGACGGTACGGGCACGCTGCAGTTATTCTGGGACAATGGAGAAGGCTTTATTGCACGTGAGGGGGTATTTTCGACAACGGCAAAAATACAGCCCGGAGAAAATACCCTTCTGATGGCAGTGGGAACAGGTGCCTGTAAACGACTGCGGCTCGACCCGACCAACGCAGCCGGTCAACAGATTCTGCTACGCACGTTTTCGGTAGCACCGCTCAGCATCAACCGCCGACCTTTCAAGTTCCGATGAACTGCCATAGGGCCAACGAATGGTTACTTGAGCGTTGTGGCTGAAAACCGGCTCGACACGCAAGTGTTGACTGAGCAGGTTTTCGATGTCCTGGTCATCGGCGGTGGAATTACCGGAGCTTGGACTGCACTGGACTGCGCTCTGCGGGGCATGTCTACCGTGCTGATCGAAAAAAACGATTTTGGCAGTGCCACATCTATGCGCTCATCCAGGCTGCTGCATGGTGGTATACGCTACCTGCAGCAGTTGGAGCTTGCGAAAGTGCGCGAATCATCCCGCGAGAGGGCCTTTCTGATACGCTGCGCACCGCACATGGTTGAACACGTACCGTTCATCGTGCCCACGTACCGCGGTCTGCGCCAAAGCCGCGGTTTTCTATACAGCGGTATGCTCGCATACCGGTTATTGACTCTGGGCACCCAGACCCAGTTGACCGATCCTGCTACTCAAATACCCAGGGACCGGGCTCTCAGTCGGGCGCAAACCATAGCGGGTGGGGCACTCGATGGCGAAAACATTACGGGCGGGCGGGTACTGTACGAGACGCAGATGAACAGCTCCGATCGAATGACACTGGGTGTGATTAATACCGCCCGCGCATCCGGTGCCGCCACACTCAATTACGTCGCGATGGAGAATTACCGCATCGGTGACCGCAAAGTGGCTGGTGTCAAAGTCCGTGACAGGGTTAGCGACAGATCATTTGAAATTCGCTCTCGCGTCGTGGTCAACGCCGCCGGCCCCTGGTGCGACAGCCTGAATCAGCCAGCATCATTGGGCCGGTTGAACACCGGCTTTGCCCGCGGCGCTCATATCATCACCCGGCCACTACTGGGCAACTTTGCAGTCGCCTTGCCTTCCGCCTTCCGTGCTGACGGTGTAGCCACACGTGGGAATCGGCATATTTTCGTCATTCCCTGGCGGGGTCACTCTCTCATCGGCACGAGCTACATTGAAGCCGATGAACCCTCAGGGGAACTGGTTCCGACCGATAGTGAAATCGACCAACTCATTGAAACCGTTAACGCTTCCCTGCCACAGGCAAATTTGAGCCGCACCGATGTACGCCAATCCTTCGCCGGCTATTACCCGTTGCAGAATCCAGCAATACAGCACGGGGTTTACCAGGGTACCGGTGAATACCAACTGGTAGATCACAGCATTACCGACAATCTAGACGGACTGGTTACTGCGCTGGGCGCCAAGTTCACTACCGGCCGTCGGCTCGGCGAGATGACAGCTCAGTTGGTAGAAAGAAAACTCGGCCGACATGGGTCACGCAACAACCCAACTAGAAGAGTCCGGCTGGTTGGCGGCGATATCAACGACCTGGCCAAGTTCCGCAATGACTGCCTTCAGCAATACAGCACTCTTTGGTCAGAGCAAACCTGCCTGCAACTGGTAAGCAGTTACGGGACACGAATCGATGAGATCGCGCAGTTATGCCGTCATCGACCGGATCTGGCCGAACTGCTCGCCGGTGGGCGCGATACCATCGCAGGCCAGGTGGTATGGGCAGCACAGCACGAATCTGTCGTGCACCTTGCCGATATCCTCCTGCGCCGTACCGACCTGTGTCTGCTGGGCAATCCCGGGGGTGTCGTACTGGAACGCTGCGCCCAACTCGCCGGCGACGTGCTCAACTGGAGCGAAGAAAGACGACACGCTGAGTTAGAATCCCTGCGTATTGAACTGGGCCGAAGCATCCCGGCGGCCAGAACCTGATCTCTCCGGCTTGAAAGTACTCCACATCGCTCCGACCCCGTTTTTTTCAGACCGGGGCTGCCACATACGGATACTCAGTATCCTGCGCGCGATAGAAACCCGCGGGGGCACCAATATCCTATGCACTTACCCGCTTGGACGTGATGTCAGCGGAGTGGGCACGCGTCGGACCTCTGCGGTACCTGGCTATGAAAACACTGAGGCCGGCCCGCAGAAAGGCAAGTTGCGGGCTGACTTGATGCTGCTGATCCTATGCCTGCGTACGGCCTTGACAGAAAAACCAGATCTCATACACGCCCACCTGCATGAAGGATTACTGATCGGCTGGCTGGTGAGAATACTTCTGCCATGGAAGCGCCTGGTGCTGGTTGCCGATCTACAAGGTGGGCTGGTCGGCGAACTGGATGATCACAACTTCTTCTCGCGAAGGTCAATTGCGCCAGGCCTGCTACGCTTTTGCTTTCGCGCACTTGAGGCATGCCTGCTAAAGCTGCCAGCGCACATTTTCTGCTCCTCGGGTAACAGTGAGCAAATTTTCCGAATAGACTACGGAATCAAGCTAGCCCGGATCACCCGGCTCGACGATCGAGTGGACCTCAGCGCCTACGATCCTGCGCGGGTGTTGCTATCGGTTTCACCTTTTCCAAAAGATGCCTTTGTCGCCGTCTACAGCGGCTCCTTGCTGTCGATCAAAGGTCTTGATGTACTTAAGGAGTTGATACTGACGGTGACGGAGCGTCGGCACGACATCTGTTTCCTTCTGTTGGGTTATCCCACGGTTGAAATGGAGGCGTTTGTCGCGGAGCATCAAATCTCTGCTCAGGTTGCTCTGACGGGGCGCATCGCATTTGAATCTCTTCCCGGTTACCTGCTGCTGGCGAACGCCGGTATTGAACCGAAGCGCTCGGCCTCGGGTGAGGGCAGCGGCAAACTGCTACATTACATGGCTGCGGGTCTTGCACTGGCAGCGTTCCCCACAGAGCACAATTTGTCTTTCGCTGGCGCTGATGCCCTGGCCACAGGCAACACACCAGCCGATCTTGCCCGACGAATTGAAATGCTGGCTGATGATCGGGCACTTTGCCGTGCGGCCGGGCAGGCAAACCGTGATCAGGCGCGAGCCTACTCACTGGCGGCCGGCGGGGAGACTATTGCCGGTATTTATCAGACGCTGGGCTTAACCCTCGGCCAACAGGATGCCGGCGGGGGCTGATGGAGATTCAACAATGCGAGTTCTGGTAACAGGCGGGACCGGGTTTACCGGCAAAGCGCTGGTCAAACGACTGTACGATGCCGGGCATGAGCCGGTCGCCCTTGACTACAAGGAAGGTGTCAAGACCGATGAAATACGCCAGTGGGGCGTGAGAGTGATTATCGGCAGCGTTACCGATACAAAAATCGTCCGTGAAGCCGTGCAGGGGGTTGAGGTTATCCATCACCTGGCGGCTGCGTTCAGGGAGCTGGATGTGCCTAACAATTACTATCATGAGGTTAACTTCAAAGGCACCCGCATAGTGCTCGATGCAGCCAAAGACGCCGGGGTCAGACGCTTCATCTACTGTAGCACTTGTGGGGTACACGGTAACGTCAAGAATCCACCGGCAAATGAAGATGCGCCCATCGCTGCGGCCGACTACTATCAGCAGACCAAGTACGAGGCAGAACCCCTGGTACAACAATATGGGCAACAGGGCCTAAAAACAGTGATTGTCCGCCCTGCTGCTATTTATGGGCCAGGCGACCCCGAGCGTTTCGGGATGATCTTTCGGCGGGTTGCCAGGGGCAGTTTTCCGATCTTCGGCAACGGCCGCGCCTTTTATCACCCACTCTACATCGACAACTTTGTTGATGCGCTGATGAACGTGACGCAAGACGGTGTTGGGGACGGTCGTACCTACCTGATTGCCGATCGCGAGTACGTCACCATTGAGGACCTGGTGCAGCGAGTAGGTCGCGCTATGGATCAGAAAGTAAAAACCCCGCATTTTCCCTTCTGGCCACTGTGGCTTGCCGGGCACTTTTTTGAAAAAGCCTGCAGGCCTTTCAAGGTCACACCACCCATCTTTCCCCGCCGGGTCGACTGGTACCGGCAGAACCGGGCCTTTGATATCTCCCGGGCGCAACAGGAAATCGATTACGACCCACGTGTTGGCCTCGATGAAGGTCTGCGGGCCACGGCCCGCTGGTACCAGGAGGAAGGCTACCTCTAACCCCTGGGTACGCCTGGAGATATTTACTCCAGAAAGATATCCGGCCAGTTGTCGTTACCGCTGTGGAAAGTCAGCCGCACAGCACGATCGGCTGACATGCCTGCTGGCCAGAGGAAGATCTCATAATCCGCTACATCATGTTCGTGGCCGCCGGCGCTGGCGCCAAGCACGAGGTAACGTCCGTCTTTGCTCAGCTTGGGGAAATATTCATGGCTGTAGGGAGGGGGTAAATCCAACCAGGGGACAGGGCTCCCAGCGCCGGGCAATTGGCGATACAAACGGTTCTGCATAAGCCCACCGTGATCCACCCAATAAACAAACGCATCTTGGGGAGCCCAGGCAAGTTGACATCCCTCGCCAACCGGTTGCACCGTACCATCGACATTGACGATAGCCGTCATGCGCCGGGCACC
>JBBWVW010000087.1:0-5117 GCA_050256425.1 Arenicellales bacterium
CGGTGCACTACCAGGCGGATGCGCAACCGGGCCCCAGCCGTACCCCTTGAGTCAGCAGTGGTCTGGGTTCGACCGATCTCGCTGACGTAGCCCGAATCGGTGCTAGGGTTTATCCACAACCGGCGGGGCCCCGCCGAGAAAAACATTCTCGGTCGAATAATTACAGGGCGCTTCTTGCATCTCAAGATGCAGGCCGGTGCCCTGCCAAGGATGTGCCCTTGCCAGGGCTTCATCAAACTCGATGCCCAGACCAGGCGCTGTGGGTGCCTCGATATACCCGTCTTCCCAGCGAATGGTATCGCCGATCAGCTGGCGGTGAAAATCGCCGCCAGTCTGTATCGTTTCTACCATCAACAGGTTGGGAATATTAGCCGCTAACTGGATATTGGCTGCCCACTCCACCGGTCCGGCGTAAAGGTGTGGTGCGACCTGCGCATTGAAACTCTCGGCTATGGCGGCGATCTTCTTGGTCTCGAGAATCCCCCCAGAGCGGCCCAGCGCCGGCTGCAAAATAGCCACACCGCCGGTGCGCAGCAAAGTGGCAAACTCCGCCTTGGTGGTCAGCCGTTCACCAGTGGCCACCGGTATGCGGCATTGCTTGGCCACATTGGCAAACTCCAGCAGGTTATCCGGCGGGCAAGGCTCTTCAAACCACAGGGGATCATAGGGTTCCAGTCTTCTCGCCAGGCGAATAGCCCCCGCGGTGGTGAACTGTCCGTGAGTGCCAAAAAGAATATCGGCGCGGTTTCCCACCGTTTCGCGTATGCGCCGGCAGATAGTGACCGACCGCTCTATATCGCTCAGCGAAGGCTGGTGACCACCGCGCACGGTATAGGGGCCAGCCGGGTCGAACTTCACAGCAGTAAACCCCTGCTCAACCATTTCGGCGGCACTCTCAGCCATCATCTGGGGATCATTCCAGAAAGCGTTCAGGTCATGATGCGCTAACGGATACAGATAACTGTAGGAACGTATGCGCTCGTTCATCAGCCCGCCCAGCAAGGCATAGACCGGTCGCTCGTGCGCTTTGCCCAGGATGTCCCAGCAAGCCATCTCCAATCCGGAAAAAGCCCCCATCACAGTCAAATCCGGGCGCTGGGTAAAGCCCGAGGAATAAGCCCGACGAAACATCATCTCGGTATTCTCAGGGTTCTCCCCTGCCATATGCCGCTCAAAGACATCTTCGATCACGGCCCGCATGGCCTCGGGACCGATTGATGCGGAATACACCTCGCCATAGCCGACCAGGCCGTTGCTGGCGGTTACCTTTACAAAAACAAAGTATCGGCCACCCCAGCCCGGTGGCGGGTTGCCGACAACAAAAATGTCGAGTTCAGACAGTTTCATCGGAACCGTCCCCCATCATCACCAGTTGCTGATAAGAATCATAACGCTTAACCCGGGGATCAGTCTTGGGGTATCACTTTGAGCAAACGGCCATTTCGCTCATCGGTCAGTAAGTACAAAGCGCCATCGGGACCCTGGCGGACATCACGAATACGGCCGAACGCGCGACTTAGCAAGCGCTCTTCGTTAATCACCTGCCCATCTTCAAGTTCCAAACGCACAAGTTCGCCAAACTTGAGTGAGCCGATAAATAAATCCCCAGCCCAACCCGGGAAATCCGGCCCGGTGTAAAAAGTCATGCCCGAAGGGGCGATCGACGGGTCCCAGTAATAGACCGGCTGGCGCATACCCTCTTTGTGCGTTCCCTCCCCAACGGGTTTGGGCAGAAAATATTCCTTTCCATAGCTGATCACCGGCCAGCCATAGTTAGTCCCGGCAATAACCCGGTTGAGTTCATCACCGCCGCGTGGACCATGCTCATGCATCCATAACTCCCTTGTCACCGGATGTTCAACGAGCCCCTGGGGGTTGCGATTACCATAGGTGTATATCTCGGGTTGACTGGCCGGATCCCCAACAAAGGGGTTATCCGGCGGTATTGATCCGTCCCGGGCAATACGTACCAATGATCCCGGATGGGTAGCGCGATTTTGCGCCTGGGGCCGATAGCCCCGCTCGCCCAGGGTGGCATAAAGGTACCCGTCAGAAGCAAACAGCAGTCGGCTGCCAAAATGCCGTCCGGTCCCGCTCTTTGGCAAGGCCTTAAAGATCACCTCGGCATTGTGCAAGTGATTGCCGCGCAGCTCGCCGCAGACAATCTCGGTACCTCTACCGCCCTTGCCACTGGCCACGTAGGAAAGACACAACCGGTGGTTGTTCGCAAAATCCGGATCCAATGCGATATCCAGCAATCCGCCTTGATCATTTTTTGCAGATACTGGCGGCAATCCGGTGACGGGCGAATCTAACAGCACCCTGTTTTGGATCATCCGTAAAGTGCCGGGGCGCTCGGTAACCAGAATATCGCCCGAGGGTAAAAATGCCACGGACCAGGGGTGATTCAGCCCCGAGATCAAAGTGACAATACGAAAACTTGCCTTCTGGCTTTTAAATACCGCACTGGTATCGGCAAAAGCACCGGCCATAGCGCCAGACACAAGGGCCAGTACTACAAGGCGCCGGACCGATGACATTATCGAGAACATGGGATTTCGTGTTTTGGCTGGCACTGCCCCAAGCATGATGGGCCTATCGCTAAAGAGTCAACCCAGGCGGGTGCTTCTATATAATCCAAAGCGATAACAACTATCCGTAAATGTGGGGAAAACAATGATCGAGAGTCGCGCTGCGGTTGCCACCCAGGCTGGTCAATCACTCAGTATCGAAACTGTGCATGTCGAGGGGCCGCGCAAGGGTGAGGCGCTCGTTGAAATCAAGGCCACCGGGGTGTGTCATACCGATGCCTTTACCCTGTCGGGGGATGATCCCGAAGGGCTGTTTCCGGCAATCCTCGGTCATGAAGGTGCCGGGGTTGTAGTGGAAGTCGGTGAAGGTGTGACCTCTGTGTCTCCGGGGGATCATGTCATCCCCCTTTATACCCCAGAGTGTCGAACCTGTGATTACTGCACCTCCGGCAAAACCAACCTGTGCCAGGCCATTCGCGAAACCCAGGGTCGCGGACTGATGCCTGATGAAAGCAGCCGTTTCTCACTCGGTAGCGACCGCTTGTTTCACTACATGGGCACATCGACTTTCTCGAACTACACGGTTGTTCCCGAAATTGCACTGGCAAAGATTCGCGAGGATGCGCCCTTTGACAAGGTCTGTTATATCGGCTGCGGTGTTACCACAGGCATAGGCGCTGTGATCAATACGGCCAAAGTGGAGCCTGGAGCAAATGTTGTGGTCTTCGGTCTTGGCGGGATCGGGCTCAATGTTCTACAGGGCGCCCGCATGGTAGGGGCAGACAAGATTATCGGTGTAGATCTAAATCCGGACCGGGAAGCTCTGGGTAAGATGTTCGGAATGACCCACTTTGTAAACCCTGCTGAGGTGCAAGGAGACTTGGTACCCTATCTGGTCGAATTAACCGGCGGTGGCGCTGATTACAGTTTTGAGTGCATCGGCAATGTCGAGGTGATGCGCCAGGCGCTGGAATGCTGCCACAAGGGCTGGGGCACCAGCATTATTATCGGTGTGGCGCCGGCCGGTGCTGAGATTTCTACCCGCCCCTTTCAACTCGTGACCGGTCGCAACTGGCGCGGTACCGCCTTTGGCGGCGCCAAAGGCCGCACCGACGTACCGAAGATCGTGGACTGGTACATGGAGGGAAAAATCAACATTGACGACCTGATCACCCATACCATGCCACTGGAGGACATCAACAACGCCTTCGACCTGATGCACGAAGGTAAGTCGATTCGCAGCGTAGTCACCTTCTGACCGGGAGCCAACCCGCATGGAGTGCATACAGGAGATTCGATCATTTGGCGGCACCCAAAAGGTGTTCCGCCACAGCAGTACCAGTACCCAGTGTGACATGGAGTTCGCTGTTTTTGATCCTCATCCTGACATCGTGGCATCGAAACCTGCACTGTTCTACCTGTCGGGATTGACTTGCACCTGGGCCAATGTGGCCGAGAAGGCCGGCGCTCAGCGCTTTGCCGCCGAGCACGGCATGCTACTGGTGATGCCCGATACCTCACCCCGGGGGCTGCAGCTCGCCGGGGAAGACGACGATTACGATTTTGGCTCTGGCGCGGGCTTTTATATCAACGCAACCCAAACACCCTGGAGTAACCACTACCGGATGTTCGACTATGTGACAACCGAACTGCCTCGGATCGTCGCAGCTGAGTTGGGTGGTGATAGCGATCGCTTTGGCATCACTGGCCACTCGATGGGTGGGCACGGCGCGCTGATCAGCGCCCTGAAATGCCCAGACGTATTTCGCTCCTGCTCGGCTTTCGCTCCAATCAGTCGCCCTACCCAGTGCCCCTGGGGAGAAAAAGCCTTCGCTGGCTATCTTGGCCAAGACCGCTCGAATTGGATGCAATGGGATGCCTGTGAATTGGCGCAGAGCACCACCTTTTGCGGACCTATCCTGGTTGATCAGGGCGATGCCGACCCTTTCTTAGAGACACAACTCAAACCTGAGCAACTGCAATCAGCGTTTGACCAGGCCGGTTTGTCTGTGCAGCTACGCATGCAAAGGGGTTATGACCACAGCTATTATTTCATTGCCTCCTTCATGGGTGATCACCTGAGGCACCACGCGCAACTTTTGTCGACCTGAGCACTGGCCTGAACGACCTCTCCAGCAAAAGGTCCTTATGAACAAACTCCCGCGGGCTTACTGGGTCGGAGGCGCTTTTACCCTGATCGGGGCGTTCTTTTTTTCCTTACAGGATGCACTGGTCAAGTGGCTTTCCAGTGACTATGCGCTGTTGCAACTACTGCTGGTCCGCAGTTCTATCATGGTGCCTACTTTTGCGCTGATCTGCCTGGCGCGCTGGGGACGCCAGGGCCTGGTGACCCGCCGCCCAGGAGCCCACCTGCTGCGCGCTGCATTCAACCTGATAGCCTTTCTCAGTTACTACTATGCCATTTCCCGAATGCCCTTGGTTGATGCACTGTCTATCGCCTCGGCCTATCCACTTATCCTGACGCTACTCTCAGGGCTGGTCCTGGCTGAAGTTCCTAATGCACGGCAGATCATGGCAATCCTCGCAGGTTTCGTTGGCGTCCTTTTTATCATCCAGCCTACCGGA
>JBBWVW010000088.1:0-10574 GCA_050256425.1 Arenicellales bacterium
GATGTGGAACGGGCCCTGGTGCAAGGTCGTTTCGATGCTGATCGTATTGCGGCGCTGCGCCGCGGCTCCGCCTTGGGCAGGGTTCTGGCCGCTGGACTCGCCTGCGCAGAAAGTGATCCGCTTCGAGTTCGAGAAGCGGTCGAGGAGTCCGGCCGGCACGTCGTACACGGCCTTGAGCGATACCTGAACGCGCTCGGGACAATAGCAGCTACTACGCCTTTGCTGGGATTGCTGGGTACGGTGATTGGCATGATTAAAGTATTTGCTGCCATAACCACCGCCGGAGTCGGGGACCCTCAAATTCTGGCCGGGGGAATATACGAAGCACTAATCACCACCGCAGCAGGGCTTTCGGTCGGGATTCCGAGCCTAATGTTTCATCGCTACTTTCGAGGTCGGATTGACGAATTAACAGTAGAAATTGAACAACAGGCGCTGCACTTGCTCGAAGTGCTGCGCGGGCGCCTGCCAAGATGAAATTCTCAAGCGTGCCTGCTGAGGAAGTCTCGATTAATTTGACCCCATTGATTGATATCGTCTTCTTGTTGCTTATTTTCTTTATGGTCTCTACCACCTTCAACCGTGAAACCGACTTGGAGATAGCCTTGCCCGAAGCTCGTAGCGAGGCCGCGCAGCCCTTGGTTCGACAGGTTATTTCCTTGGTGATTAATGCCCAGGGACAATACCAGTTGCATCCTATCGGGGGTGACTCTGACGCTCCAATTAGGCCACGGGATGCTGATGAACTGGCGGCTGCCCTTGGGCGACGCCCCAGAAGTGCATCAAACCCAACGCTGGTGATTCGCGCGGATGCTCAGACGACTCACCAGGCAGTGATTCTCGCCCTGGATGCAGCCAGACGTGCAGGACTCACGCGAGTCACTTTTGCCGCGCAGGTGTCCCATTGATGAGGGCTGACGGGAACTCACTAGGGGGTGTGGCGCTTTACCGGCGTTTGCTTGGATATGTTTGGCCCCACAAAACTGTTTTTCTTCTCAGCGTCGCCGGTATGGCAGTGGTTGCCATGTCCGAAGTGGGTTTTGCGGCGCTCCTGAAGCCGATCATGGATGGTGGGTTCGTTGAGCGCGACGACGCCATGATTCTACTAACTCCGGCTTTGCTTATGGGGGTTTTCATGGCCCGCGCGATTGGTGCGTTTACCGACCAGTACTGTATCGCCTGGGTCGGCCGCCGTTTGATTTTCGATCTTCGTCAATTGTTATTTGGGCGAATGATTCGCCTGCCCTCCGCGTACTATGATCTTCAGCCGACTTCAGGCCTTATCTCGAAATTAATTTACGATCTCGAGCAGGTAGCTACGGCCAGCACGATGGCGGTGCAGATTATTATCAAGGACTCGCTTCTGGCGCTGGGTCTGATCGCATGGATGCTAATACTAAGTTGGCCGCTAACGCTTATCTTTCTTCTCATTACTCCTTTTGTAGCCTTCGTTGTCAGTAAGGCGTCCCGTCGTTTTCGTCGGTCGAGCGAAGGCATACAACAATCAATGGGCAGCATCACCCACGTTGCAAAGGAAGCTTTTCAGGGGCATCGTGTGGTTAAAGCCTTCGGCGGATACGCGGTGGAAGAGACCACCTTTAGGGCCGCCAACGAAGCCAACCGGCGACGATCCCTGCGTCGGGCTTTGGTGGCAGCGATTAGCGTTCCACTGCTGCTCCTAATCGCCGGTGTTGGAGTATCCCTGATTATCTACCTGGCACTGACTGACACGATCGGAGCATTCGTCAGCCCGGGTACCTTCGTTTCCTACATGGGTGCCATATTGCTCTTGATGAGCCCCATTAAGCGACTGGCCCGGATCAACGAGTATGTTCAGGCAGGGTTGGCCGCCGCTAATAGCGTATTTTCGCTGATTGATGAACCATCTGAGGTTATAGGCGAATCGAATCCTTCACGAAAGATTCTTGGCCGCGTAGAGTTTCAAAACGTAGCCTTCACTTATCCCCAGGGAGATCAACCGGCCCTTCAGGGTGTATCTTTTGTTTTGGAACCTGGAAAAACCGTTGCGCTTGTCGGTGCATCCGGAAGTGGCAAATCCACGATTGCGTCGCTTCTGTTGGGCTTTTATACCGCGAACAACGGTGAGATCCTTATTGATGGGATTCCAATAGGGTCTTACTCGCTTACTGATTTGCGTCGCCAGATGTCTTTGGTACCCCAAGAGCCGATCTTGTTTGACGGCACCATTGCGCAAAATGTCACTTATGCTGAGAACGGCGAACGGCAAATTGATCTGCAGCGATTGCTGGAAGCCACGGGCGTAGACAAGTTTTCAAACGACGGCGAGCAGCGGGTGGGGGAGTTGGGAATGAGGCTTTCAGGTGGACAAAGGCAGCGGGTGTCATTGGCCCGCGCATTGTACCGCCCGGGGGCAATTCTAGTGTTGGATGAGGCTACCTCTGCGCTCGACGTACTCTCGGAACAGGGGATCAAAGCCTCGTTAAAGCAGTTTTCTTCGCAGCGCTCGATCCTGATTATCGCGCACCGGCTCAGTTTTGTTACCCGCGCCGATCAGATTCATGTGTTTGAAGACGGACGAATTAAAGAGTCTGGCCGTCACGAAACACTGCTAGACCGTAATGGGCGCTATGCACACATGTGGCGCGTCCAACAGGCTGAGGACGAGTTACCCACGGATACCCCACGGCAGCCTTTGTCATGAATGTAGCGGCCGGTCTGCAGCGGCATTGGAACCGGATAGATGCGCTTACATTGTTGTTGTTGCCATTAAGCATTTGCTATGGCCTGATCATTTCCATCAGAGCGCTTTTGTACCGACTTGGGGTTTTTAGGGTTCGACATTGGAATGTGCCGATATTGGTGGTTGGAAATCTGACGGTCGGCGGGTCAGGAAAAACACCGCTGGTTATAGAGTTGGCGCGAGGTTTACGAGCCAGAGGTTGGCGGCCGGGAGTCGTAAGCCGTGGGTACGGCGGAATCTCGGAGGGCCCCACATCAGTGTCCGCAGCGACCGATCCTTTTTTGGTGGGTGATGAACCGGTCCTCATTGCCCGGGAGGCCCAGGTACCGGTAGTGATTGCCCGCAAAAGAGCCAAGGCGGTCGATAGACTACTGCAGGAAACCGAGGTCAATCTCGTGATAGCCGATGACGGCCTGCAACACCTGGCCCTTGGCCGAACGGTTGAAATAGTGGTAATCGATGGCGTGACCGGCCACGGGAACGGCCTGTTGCTGCCAGCAGGCCCGCTTCGCGAACCATTAAGGCGTCTTCAGCGTGTTGATATTCGGGTGCGCCGCGGTGGGCAACCCAAAGAAGGGGAGTACCCCATGAGCGTCAACGCGTCGGTGGCCCGGAACCTGGTTTCGGGTGAGGAGGTAGAGTTAGTTGAATTCTCTGGAGTACCCCTTGTCGCAGTTGCTGGAATTCATCAGCCTGAACGATTTTTTTCAACTCTGCGCAACCTGGGGCTTCAGATCCAAGAGAAGGTCTTTTCGGACCACCATGCTTTTCAGGCAAGTGATATACCACAAACTCCTGAGAGGCCGGTGTTAATGACGGCCAAAGACGCTGTTAAATGTGAGTCCTTTGCCCAAGAGAACTGGTGGGCGGTGAAACAGGTTGTAACGATCCCACAGGAACTACTGAGCAACTTGGATGAATTGCTGGAGAGACGAACCCATGACAGCTGAGTTCACAGTAATTATCCCGGCGCGGTTTGGGTCCAAAAGATTGCCCGGCAAGCCCTTGCGGGATGTCGATGGTAAGCCACTGATTCAACGGACCTATGAGGCGGTACAGAGAAGTCAGGCACAAAGAATCGCCGTTGCGACTGACGATGAGGGTGTTGTGCGCGCGGTAAGGGATTTCGGCGGCGAGGTTTGCTTGACTGGAGCCACCCATCTGAGTGGAACCGACCGGGTGGCCGAGGCTGCAGCATGCCTTGGTCTTGCTTCAGATCATATTGTAGTGAACGTTCAAGGGGATGAGCCGGACATGCCCGGAATACTGGTCGACCAGGTCGCGCAGTTACTTATAGACAATCAAGAAGCGAGTGTGGCGACAGCCTGCTGCTCCCTGGATGATCGCGAGCAGTACCACGATCCATCAGTCGTTAAGGTAGTGGTCGATCAATCCGGCCATGCGATTTACTTTTCGCGCTCGCCGATCCCGCATTACCAACCGACTGGCGAGCCGGGCAGCGAAGCGGTGCCATGGTCACATATTCGCCGACACATAGGGATCTACGCCTATAGGCTTACCTATTTGAGTGTCTTTACCAGCCGGCCATCGTGTCCACCGGAAGAACTGGAAAAGCTCGAACAGTTGCGGGTGCTGTGGCACGGCGACAAGATCGCGGTCTGTGAGGCGCAGGCGGCTCCCGGTCCTGGGGTGGATACCGTTGAGGATCTTGAGCGAGCTATCCATCAGTTCCGAGGGCAGGACTGATGGCCCCGCAGGCATCGGTTTCGGTTGGAGTCCTTTTTGTTTGCCTGGGTAATATTTGCCGGTCCCCTACTGCCGAAGGTATCTTTCGCGCCCAGGTTCAAGCGGCCGGCTTATCCAATCGGATTCAGGTGGACTCGGCGGGCACCCATGCTTATCACGAGGGAGAATCACCCGACATACGAGCGTGCGCAGCGGCTTTGGAGCGGGGATTTGACCTCTCCGGGCAGGTGGGGCGGCAAATCAAGACCAGTGACTTTGGATATTTCGATTACATTCTGGCGATGGATCGTGAGAACCTTAATTACTTGCAGGAGACACAACCTTCCGACAGCCATTCGAGAGTAGCACTGTTTCTGGACTATGCAGACGGGCACGAGGGGCAATCAGTTCCAGATCCGTACTTCGGCCAGGCAGATGGTTTTGCATTGGTGATCGATCTGATTGAATCCGCTGGCAAGGGATTACTGAAACAGATTGGTCGAAATCTCCCTAAGATAAAAACGTGAATCGTTACCGGCGAGCTGTACTGTGATTGGCAGGCTGATGATCAGCATTGAGGGCCAGACCCTCGATTCGCTCACCCGCGAGCGTCTGAGTCACCCAGCGGTGGGTGGGGTTATCCTTTTTGCACGAAACTATGTTAGTCCGACACAACTCGCGGATCTGACTAGGGATATTCGATTCGCCAAGCCCTCGCCGCTTCTTATCGCCGTAGACCAGGAGGGCGGAAGGGTGCAGCGTTTTACTGATGGCTTTACTCGCTTGCCAGCGTTGAGGGTAATAGGCAATCTTTACGACCGCGATCCTGATCGGGCATGTTGTTGGGCCCGGGCCGTTGGCACTGTCCTCGCAAGCGAACTGGCCGCAGTCGGGGTTGATTTTAGTTTCGCCCCTGTTCTGGATCTGGCCAGCGCTAACAAGACCATTGGCGAAAGGGCGTTCCATAAAAAGCCCAATATTGTCCGGTTGCTGGGTTCCCAACTCGCCTTGGGCATGAAATTGTGCGGGATGCGCGCGGTAGCCAAACATTTTCCTGGCCATAGTGGGGTCATCGAGGATCCCCACCTTGATCTGCCCCGGGATCATCGCTCGCTAAATGAAATCCAATTACGCGACACCATGGTTTACCAGGGCCTGGACTCGGATCTGTTTGGAGGGATCATGACTTGCCACGTGGGCTTCAGTACGGTGGATGATTTGCCTGCGACCTTATCGGCCAGATGGCTTCGCCAGGAACTTCGGGAACGTTTGCATTTCACTGGTGTCATCTTCTCAGATGATCTAATGATGGGAGCCCTGAGCGAAGTTGCAGACCCAGCCGAGCGAGTATTCAAGGCGCGTACCGCCGGATGCGATATGATGTTATTGTGCAATGATCAGCGCGCGATCGATTTGGTGCTAGATAGCGTTCATCTTTCACCTCTGGACGAGAAGGCCCAGGCCCGCATCGAGAAGATGCGGCTGGGAGATATTCCAGGCCCTAACGGGCAGATGCTGATCGATGCGAAAGAGCGGGTCATCAACCCGGAGCTTTGAACTGCTCAGTGATCGGCGCGCTCCATGTACTCACCGGACTCGGTGCTGACTTTTATCCGGTCACCTACATTAATGAATGCAGGTACGATGACCCGTAGACCAGTTTCGACAATTGCTGGCTTGCCGGAACCCGCGGCTGTCTGACCCTTCACCACGGATTCGGTTTCGGTTACCGCCAGGGCCACGCTTTGGGGAAGTTCGACACCAATAGGCTGGTCGTTGTAGAAATTTATCTGGACCTCTTCATTTGGAAGAAGATACTCTGATTGCCCGACAAGGTCGTCGCTGGCCAACTGAAGCTGCTCGAACGATTCAAGGTCCATAAATACGAAATCGTTGCCCTCAGGATACAGATATTGCATTTGCCGAGGTTCGACGTGTGCCTTCTCAAGCTTGTCTTCGGAGCGAAATCGTTCGTTTAACTTGGTATTATCTGCAATGGCCTTCATTTCCAATTGAGCAAACGCACCGCCTTTACCGGGTTTAACATGAGATTTCTTCAATACCCGCCAGAGTTTCCCTTGGTATTCAATGAGATTCCCAACGCGAACATCGGATGCAGAGATTTTCATGGGTTTAACAGTTTATTTATGAATTTGAGCGTGGGCATTCTACGGCCTTGCAAGGCCCCCAACAACCGCGAAGAGACGAGGCATGAGCCAATCTAACGTAGAAAGGGGCACAAAGAGGTCCCCGATTAACAAGTATTACGATCGCACATGCGTTCGGTGCCCCCGATTAGCCGGGTTTTTGGACCAAGTTCGGGTGAAACATCCCACTTACGAGTGTCGGCCGGTTTCACAGTTTGGCCGCTGGAACTCGCCACTATTGATTGTTGGGCTTGCCCCCGGACTCCACGGCGCGAACGCGACTGGACGCCCTTTTACGGGTGATCACGCCGGAATCATGCTTTACCAAACGCTCTATCAATTCGGATTTTCCAGTTCGCCCGAATCCTGCAAGGGCGACGGTCTCGAGTTGTACGGGTGCCTGATCACCAACGCCGTTAAATGCCTGCCTCCGGCGAATAAACCGAACGCGGCCGAAGTGAACACCTGCCGATCATTTTTGATTCAAGAACTGGCAACTGTCCCAGTAAACGGCGTGGTGCTTGTACTTGGCCGCCTGGCACACGATAGTGTGGTTCGGGCACTCGGGTTCACGCTGAGTCAGATGCCGTTTCAGCATGCGGGAGAACTGAAACTGCCTGATCAACGCACCTTGGTGTCCAGTTATCACTGCAGCCGTTACAACACCCAAACCCGACGCCTCACCCAGGGGATGTTTAACGATGTTTTTTCGCGGGTGCGGGAACTGCTGAGCTAATTGATGTCCTTCGATCAAAAAAGATTCCTGGCAAGCCTCACTAAAGGCCCAGGCGTATATGTGATGCGCGACCCGAACGGCGAGCCAATGTATGTGGGTAAGGCCGGTAATCTTAAGAATCGCGTGTCGAGTTATTTCAATAAGACCGGGCAGAATAATAAAACGCGGTTGATGATGGCGAACCTTGCAGACATCGACATCCAACGGACCCGGAGTGAGATCGAGGCCTTGTTGCTGGAAAGCAACCTCATCAAGCGGTTGCGCCCGCGTTTTAATATCCTTTTGCGGGATGACAAGAGTTACCCATACCTGCGTCTTTCCACCGACAAACAATACCCCGGACTTTCGTTGCATCGAGGTGGTACGCGTGGGAAAGGGCGCTTTTTCGGCCCTTACGCCAACACCGGGTCAGTCCGAACCATCCTCAGCGAATTGCAAAAAGTGATACCCATCCGCCAGTGCCATGAAACCTATTTTCGCAACCGTAGTCGACCCTGTTTGCAGTATCAAATTAAGCGCTGTTCCGCGCCGTGTGTGGGCCTGATCAGCGTTGCCGACTACCAACATGAGGTGGATCAAGTAGTCATGCTTTTGCAGGGGAAGAATCAGGAGATCAATGGATTGTTCGAGAAGATGATGGAGAAGGCCGCCGGCGCACTTGATTTTGAATCCGCCGCCATATTTCGAGACCGCATTGGCGCTTTGCGAAAAATGCAGGAGAGTCGGTATGTCTCGGGCGCAAGCCAGGATGCAGACGTTGCGAGTCTGTTAGAGAAAGAAGGGTCGGTACTGTTTTCGGTGATGCAAATTCGCTCTGGTCAAAACCTGGGTAGTCGCCATTTTATCCATAAAAACTTTCTGAATCTGGAGTCGGGGCAAATACTACAAACCCTGCTGGTCCAGTATTATCAGAATCAGGTTGTTCCAACTGAAGTCATCACGACCCCTGCGGTTGAGGGCGCGCGGGTACTTGAAGCGCTTCTGACAGGCCAAGCCAAACGAAAAGTCTTGGTAAAAAGTCGAGTCCGAAGTCATCGCGCGCGCTGGATTGAGCTTGCGACACTGACCGCGACGGACCGCCTCGACAGACACTTACTGGCCGGTGTGGACAACCTGGGCCGGATTGAAGATTTGTCCCGGGTGTTCGGCTTCGCTGATCGAATTGAAAGAATCGAATGCTTCGATATTAGCCACACGTTCGGCGAGACCCCGGTAGCCTCATGCGTGGTCTTTGATAGCTCTGGCCCGGTGCTCAGTGAATACAGGCGTTTCAATATTCGAGGTGTCAGTGCTGGCGACGACTATGACGCGATTGCGCAGGTCGTCTCTCGCCGCATGGCTAAGGTCCAGGAAGGTCAGGGCAAGAAACCTGACTTGCTGGTTATCGATGGTGGTCTCGGGCAGGTGAATCGGGCGTATTCTGCGTTACAGGAAAACTTGCTACATGACATTACTGTGGTTGGAATTGCCAAAGGGCGTTCTCGGAAAAGCGGGAGAGAAAGGCTTTTCTTGCCCGGGAAAAGGGCGCCTCTTATACTCCCTGTCGACTCGCCGGCGCGACTGCTCTTGCAACATGTGCGAGATGAAGCCCATCGATTCGCCATCACAGGACATCGCAAGAAACGCAACGCGGCGCGAGTCCATTCAAGGCTTGAGGATGTGCCGGGAATCGGTACGAAAAAGCGCCATACGTTGCTGCGTCACTTTGGAGGAATACGGCCGATCATTCATGCGACGATAGACGAATTGATTAAGGTAGAAGGAATCAGTCAACAGTTAGCAAAACGTATCGTTGAATATTTACAGGTCAGCTAAACCAATGCCTTGGACTACACCCAATCTATTGACTTTGTTACGAGTCTGCCTGATTCCCGTTATCGGAGCCCTTTACCTGCTTGATTTTCCGGGGTATTTAACTGCCAGTGTATTCTTGTTGGCGGGACTGACCGATTGGCTCGATGGTTATCTCGCCCGGCAACTCAATGAGGTCTCACGATTTGGTGCTTTTTTGGACCCCGTCGCTGACAAATTGATGGTATCGGTTGTGCTGGTGTTGCTGGCAGCAGATGCGACGCTGGTCGGTTCAGTCATAAGCCCTGCGCTGTTTACGATTGTGACGGCAATTATTATCGGGCGGGAGATCACCATATCGGCACTACGCGAATGGATGGCCGAATTGGGTCGGCGCGGCGTGGTCCGCGTCGGGTGGATTGGAAAAGTAAAGACGACTATCCAGTTTATCGCCATCACTGTGCTGCTTGGGGCTGAAAGTGCCCCCCATCCTGCATTTCTGGTTATTGGCGAGGGGCTCCTATATGCTGCCGGGGCTTTAACCTTGTGGTCAATGTTCATCTATCTTCGGGGGGCCTGGCCCACCCTGTCCGAGGGAGTCGACAGATCAGAAACTTGACAGGCCAAAACAGCCCGATAGAATCACGTTCCCTCGTG
Organism: Arenicellales bacterium; assembly: GCA_050256425.1. Taxonomy (GTDB): domain Bacteria; phylum Pseudomonadota; class Gammaproteobacteria; order Arenicellales; family UBA868; genus UBA868. Next base: position 9,740 of record JBBWVW010000088.1, read on the forward strand.
CGGGAATAGCTCAGTTGGTAGAGCACAACCTTGCCAAGGTTGGGGTCGCGAGTTCGAGTCTCGTTTCCCGCTCCATATTTTCTTTATTCCAAGGCTGGGTGGCAGAGTGGTTATGCAGCGGCCTGCAAAGCCGTGTACGGCGGTTCGATTCCGCCCTCAGCCTCCAATGCGTTTTTAAGGCCTGGGTTGCTTTGTACGCCCCACAATCCACCGTCGCCCCTAGACCCCCCTGTCCCAATCCAGTAGCATCCGGTGTCACAAGAAAAGCCCTAAACCTATCCTGAGCCCCAGCCTTAGGTCATTACCGGTCTATCAAGGTGTTGTCCGGTCCAATTAGATAACAGTAACCAACCTCCCCCCATCCCCCAAAAGGAAACCGCCATGCCCAAGACTATCCGCAGCTTGGCTGCGCGTCCTTGTCTGCTGTTGTGCGCAAGGGGGCTCCTACGGCTGGGGGAGCTGCATTTGGGTCCCTGCAGGTATGTGTGACGGATGGCGGGCTCACGGGACGGGAGTGCCGCTCATGCAGATCATGTTGATCGTAGGGAAGATGCGAGATGCCAATAACGGTTATTCCTTGGTGCGGATTACTGGCAGTCGCGCAATGGCCCGGGGTGTCAACGGCTTTGGCTGACCCTGGGGTTGTTCCAGGGGCCGGGCCGCGACCACTTAGGTCTTTGCTTTTAGAGGTCGTACTGAAGGCCATCGTGCTGATTGGGTTAGTTTCGGCAACTGCAATCGCCGGCCCGATCGGCTCGCGGGCCTCTTTTCTTTTGCCACAGGGTATGTCGCTGTCTTATCTTTCACGCAACCTATCAGACGACTGGCGACGATC
>JBBWVW010000089.1:0-18312 GCA_050256425.1 Arenicellales bacterium
ATCTGGTTGTCCGTAGTCTGCTTGTTCGTCGATACGCGGCTGTAAATAGCGGCTTTGATGGTGATCTGCTCCAGTTTGAAATACCGCCGACATCATCTCAAATAGGTGGCGCAATAATTAAGTGTTAAAGCGCCATGATAATTAGATACCGAAAAGTGCCTGTTTTATAGCGTTTTCTGTAGACCAGACGCAGAGGGTTTTAACGCCACCGCGTTCCTTACTGCCTCCTAATAGAGGAACAAGTCAGTTCCTCTGGCTGTTGGCGCCCTGCTGACGCTTGAAAAGGAGCAGGATAATGCCCAAGAGAGCAACATACTCACAGCCCATCAAGGATATGGGCTTTCTACTGCCAAATCAGCGGATCACTGGCCCATCTAGCCCCGATCACGTGGGCAAAACGTTGTTGATGATGTGCCGTACCGTGTAAGTCTTTGGGATGAATCGAAGGGCCGTAAGACCGTATCGCTCCAACGGATGCCGGATTACTCATGAGCGGTGAGGATAAGGCCGCAGACGTTCAGGAAACGTTAGATAGGCTCCAGACCGAAGTAGACCACTTGTGCGAGCATCTGGTCTGCGTGTCTGAGGCTATCAGGCGGCTTGTGGTCGTACTGTTTCATAACGAAGAAGGCGAGGAATCGTCGATACATTGACGGGAAAAGGGCGATCACCCGCAGGGTGGCCACCCCCTTTTTCTTTTTCGTACTAATATGATGTTTGGCTCACTCGCCCATCGGAAATTTAAACCTTTGGAATATTGGTGGGCTTAGAATTTCGAGGTGGAGAAAAATAACTTTCCAACACCCTACATATAGAGGAAAGAGATTTTGGAGGGTATAGGAAAGGTATAAACAGATATAAGTATCCCGAAACACTACTATATAAGAATGATTAAGATAGTTACCTATAACATTCAGTTCGGCCAGGGCCGCGACGGCAAGGTCGATATAAACCGCATAGTGGATGCGCTGCAAGGCGCAGACGTTATTGCGCTACAGGAAGTTGATCGCTTTTGGGCTCGCTCGGGCACGAGTGATCAGGTTGCATCACTGGTCGAGGCCTTTCCGGGTTATGACTATGCGTTTGGTCCTGGAGTGGACCAGGCGAGCGGTCGTGCAGGGCCCGATGGTCGACCGATACGCCGCCAGTTTGGCAACCTGCTGCTGAGCCGCGAACCGATCCAGTACTGCCGCCACCATCTGCTGCCCAAGAGCGCCAGTATCGGCCCGCTCAGTATCCAGCGCTCGGCGCTTGAGTGTGCAGTTGCCTTTGCCGGCACGACAATCCGCTTTTTCAGTACACACTTAACACACCTGTGTTCCGCCACTCGGGTGCCCCAGGCGCACGAATTGCTGCGCATTCATCGTGATGCCCCGCATGAGGGTTTACCGGTTTGCGGCGCGCTCAAAGTTAACTCCTTGCGTGATGGCGGGGATTACTGGGCTGACGGGCTAATGGATGGCGAGGTATCGCCTCACGCAATTTTGCTCGGTGATTTCAATTGCACGCCTGATGCGCCCGAGTACGAGTTGCTGATGGGGCCGATGTCACCCTATGGTGGACGGGTGACCCATCCCCTGGGCTTTGTAGACGCCTGGATAGTTGCCGGGGGTGAGCCGGCATCGGGGCATACTTCTGATGTCGAGGGCGAACCCGCGCGACTGGATTACAGTTTTGTCAGCGCCGGATTGCGCGCGCGGATCAGCAAGTGTTGGGTGGATACCGATGCGCCCGGTTCCGATCATCAACCGCTCTGGCTCGAACTCTCTGATTGAGGCGTGAAGGGCAACGTTTGCGCCCGTCTGTGACCCGCGAAAATCGAGTTCTCGTAAATCATCAGCATAGCGGGCACCAGGAACAGAACCAACAGGGTGGCAAAAGCCAGGCCAAAGGCGATAGAGGTCGCCATCGGTATCAGGAACTGTGCCTGTAGCGAGGTTTCAAACAGTAACGGGGTCAACCCGGCGATGGTGGTTAAAGAGGTTAACAGCACTGCCCGGAGCCGCTGGCAGGTCGCCTCGATTACCGCTTCGTCCACGGTGATACCTTGTTGGCGCAAATGCTTATAGAAGGTCACCAGGATAATAGAATCGTTGACCACAATGCCAGTAAGGCCAAAAAAGCCGAACATCGACAGGATGGTCAGGTCGATGTTCATCAGCACGTGGCCCCAGATCGCACCGACCAGGCCGAAGGGGATAATCATCATCACCAGCAGCGGCCAGCCGTAAGAACCGAAAACCCAGGCCAGCACCAGATAGATCATCACAAGCGCCAGCAGCGCACCGCGCTTCATGTCAGCCAGGGTTTCGCGCTGATCTGCCTGGCGGCCTTCGAACGAGAAACGTACCCCGTGGCGGCGCTCCAGCTCAGGCAGGGTGTTCGCCTTTAAGTTAGCGATGATCCGGTTGTCGTTGTTCACAGTATCATCCACATCGCCGGTAACGGTAACTGCCAGCTTGCCTTCTACGTGGCGAATAGAGTCGAAACCACGCCGTGTGGTTACCTCAACCACGTTGTCAAAGGGCACTGCACCACCACCGGGCAGCATGACTTCAAACTCCACCAGGCTGTTGATGCGGTCGCGCTCGCTGTCGGGCAGCACGACCCGTACCTCAACCTCGTCGCCGTCATCAGCCATTACCTGTACCAGGCGGCCTTCGTATCCGGCCCGCAGTTGGCGCCCGAGGTTCTCGACCGACAGCCCTAACGCTTCACCGGTTGGGGTCAGTCGAAGAATCAGTTGCTCACGGCCGTACGGCATATTGTCCTCTACCCCGGATACGCCACTGATCTCGGTCAGGATATCCTTAAGGTCGATCGCGGCACTCTTAACGCTATCGAGGTTGTCGCCGATGACGCGGACTTCCAGGTCCTGGCCAGGGGGCCCAGCGGTAGGTTCTTTGATCGAGAGGTTTTCAAGACCGGGTACCGGCGCGATGCGCGAATGCCACTCGCTGATAAAGTCTCGGTTGCGAACCGTTCTTTCATCCGGTTTGGTCAACTCCACCAGCACCGAGCCGATGTTATCGCTGCGCCGTCGCTCATAGTCGCCGCTTTCGCCCAGGCCTTTGCGTGAAATCGCGGTAGCGACCAGTCCGCCGCCAAAGTGCGTGTCGGTATCCCACGCTGCTTGTTCGACCTGCGCCAGGAATTTTGCGACCTCGCTTTCGGGGGTGCCGGAGACAAAATCCACGTTGGCGAACAGGATCGGCCCTTCAGCAACCGGGAAGAAGTTGAAGGCAATCCGCCCGCCCACGACCCAGCCGATACTGGACATCAGGATCGCCCCCGCCAGCGTGACGGTGATCCAGCGATGACGGACGCCGAGCCGAATCAGGGGCCGAAAGCGATGTTCACGAAAACGCGCAAAACTCTCGTCTAGTCTCTTGCGCAACCCGGTGGGCTGGTAACGGCCCATGCGTGTAAAGGTGGCGCGCAGGTGGCCGGGCAGCACCAAAAAGGATTCGATCAGCGAGGCGACGATTACGCAGATCACGACGATCGGAATCGTGCGCAGTATCGAGCCGATGATCCCGCCGATCAGCAGTAGTGGCATGAATGCCGCGATGGTGGTCAGCGAGGATGACAGTACTGGTGCCAGCATGCGCTTCGCACCTTGGGTCACCGAACTCAGTGGGGTATCACCGCGCTCGAAGTGGGTGACGGCATCCTCGCCAACGACAATCGCATCATCGACGATGATGCCCAGCGTCATGATCAGGCCGAACAGACTGATCATGTTGATCGAGCCGCCATACAGGTACAGCACACCCAGCGCTGCCAGAAAAGAGGTGGGAATGCCCACCGTGACCCAGCCCGCTGCGGGGGCATTGAGAAAAAAGTACAGGATGAGAACAATCAGGATAAGTCCGCCAACGCCGTTTTTCAGCAGCAATTGGATACGGTCCTTAATGTATTCCCAACGCTCGTCATAGATGTGCAGGCCAATTCCGGGGGGCAGGGTAGGCCGGGTTTCTGCCACCCAGTCGCGCAGAATGCGCGCCGATAACAGGCTATCGGCATCCCGGGTACGAGACAGGCGGAGCTCGACCGCAGGCTTGCCACGGACACTCACTTCAGTCTGGCCACTTTTGGGCCGTCGCGAGATCGTCGCGATATCCCCCAGAGTCAGCAGGCGGCCATCCTGGGCAACCACCACGGGCAAGTCGGCGAACGCGAATTCCCGTCGGCGCTGGTCTTTAAAGCGCAGTTGACGCGCTGATTCGCCGCGGCCAATGATGCCGACCGGCAGGTCGCGTGACGCGGCACCAATGCGCCGGCCTATATCTTCGAGTGACAAGCCGAGTTCGCGGAGCGTACTGGGCGGCACTTGGATTGCGATCTCTTCTTCGGGCAGGCCATCGATGCGGATATTAGAAATACCCCGCTCCAGCAACTCGCGCTCAAAACGATGTACTAACATTCGTAGCCCGCGCGGATCATCCGGGCCGGTTACCAGCAGGCTGGCTACCATCTCGTAATTGACGATCCGCGAGATCTCCGGTGTGTCAGAACCGTCAGGCAGGTTGCCCACGAGATCGACGCGCTCCTTGACCTGATCAAGCATCGGACCCATGTCGGTGTTCTCGCGAAATTCCAGGATTATCACCGAGCGGCCATCGACTGATACCGACCGCAGTTCTTTGACCCGGTCCACGCCCTTGAGTTGGCGCTCCAGCGGGGCGGTCACCAGGGTCTCGATATCTTCGGCACTGGCCCCGGGCCAGGACACCGCGACTGAGACAAAATCGATATCAAAACTGGGGAAGAACTGGGTATTGAGCTTTGATATCCCCCATAGCCCGGAAATCATCATCATCACCATCAGCAGGTTTGCTGCCACCGGGTGACGGGCTAGGATGCTGAGCAAATTCTGATTCACGCCGGCGTTTCAGTCGCGAGTGGAGATGATCTCGACCTTCAATCCTTCCACTGCGTTGGGTAACTGGCTGGCGAGCACCTCATCACCGTCTTTCAGGGCAGCGCTGCGAAACAGACTCCAACTGCCCCATTGACCGTTACGGTATTCGCCGACGCGCTCAACACGTATGCGGGCAAGTCGGTCGTTGTTGATTCGGTATACGGCATCGGCACCGTAGACGGCGGTTGCGGGTAGGGCGAAGACTCCATCCTGGGGAGGTAGTGAGACCAGTACCGGGATCGTGCGGCCAAGTTCCAATGGCGGTTGTTCGCCATCAAAGTCAAAGAACGCATCCACGCCGCCTTCACCGGCTTCGATTTTGCCCGACAGCCGTACCAATGACAGATTAATGGGGAAGTTGTCCAGTGTCGCTGTTGCGTTGATAGGTATATCGTTGCGCAGACTCTGGCGGATCACCAGCAGATGTCGGTTGGGGACCTGGGCCCGGATTTCGGTGTAGGCGGTATCAAACAGATCCACCAACCGGTCTCCGGGGTGTACCCGATCACCGGGTGATACATGCACCGCCGTGATTCGGCCATCAAAGGGGGCGACGATGTGTGTGCGCTCGAGGTCCCGTAGCACCTGGTCACGCAACGCTGCGGCCCGTAGGCGACGGGCTTGCAATTGGGCAAGCCGCGGCGGATGTTCAGCAATGGCTCGTTGCCGGCTGGTCAGGTTAAGTGTCTGGCGTGTGACTGCTTGGCGGGCGTCATCGACATTGGCCTGGGAGCCGACCTGAGTCTGCGCCAGTCGCTCGGCTCGTTGCAGGGCACTGTGCGTTAGCGCCAGTAGCGTGCTTTCCTGTTCTAGCGCGTTGCGGTCGCTGCGGTAGCGGATTTCCTCGCTATTGATTTGAGCCTCGATTTCGGCAAGTTCCGCTTCTCTTTGGGCCAGGGCAAGCCGCTGGTCATGATCATCGAGTCGGATCAACTCCTGACCTTTGTTAACGGTCTGCCCCACCAACACCTGTAGTTGCTGTACATCCGTTGACAGGGCACAGCGCACCCGGGTTTCCCGTGGCGATTCAATGCGGCCGTACAGGCGCACTGTAGGGGAAAGCTGTCGATGTTGGATCGCAATCGCTTCAACCGGCCAGCTGCGCTCGGTCGGGTTTAGCGGTTGGTCGACCGGGCGGGAAGATTGCAGCGCCAGAAAAACAACAACACCTGTGCTGAGCAAAAGGACAGGCAGGATGAAGCGCAAGGTCCGAAACATAGAATAAAGGGGGGTAAAAGCAGCCTATTGTAGCCGTTACTGGAAGAAGTTCGTTCAGGTGGGCCAGCGCGCCTACTCTTGTTGGTCGGCGCGTTTTTTTGCCCAGGTGAAACTCAACTGACCAATCTGCCCACGCGACTCGTCGTTCAGTTGCATGAAGTCATCTAACTCACCACGCTCAGCCAGCGCACGCGCACTTTGCAGGGCGCCTTCAAGTTCGGCTGGTGTCGCCAGTGCCCAGATCGAATCGCCATCGCGCCATTGCGGATCAAAAATCCGGTCCGCATCAAAGTACGCATCCCCCTGCATGACGATATCTGTAGCGGCTTCGCATTGTACCTCGCCAAAACCATTTTGCTGCAGCATCGACGCCAGGGTATCCAGATCGGCGGTGCGCTGCCGGACGCGATCAACCGCCTCCGGAATAAGGTGGTAAAACCAGAACCCCTGTTCAAGCTGGTCATGGCTGCAACTGTTGATAACCACTATGCCACCGGGTTTCAGTACCCGCGCGAATTCGGCAAAAACCCGTTGATGTGCAGGCCAGCCGGCAGTGGCGTCATCCGCCAGGTGATGGAGTACCTGGTTGACCATGACCGCGTCAGCGCTTTCATCATCGATCGGCAGCTCATCGATAGCACCCTGGTGCAATTCGATATTGCCCGCTGCAATTTGTGCTTGTAATTTGTTACCCGCGACAGCCAGCATCCCAGGGTTTAGATCGATTGCCTGAATGTGCTGTACAGAATCGATTAGTGCCGCGCTGTACTGGCCTGTCCCACAGCCCGCATCAACCAGAACCTGTTCACTCAACGGCAGCGGGTTGTGTGACAGCAGGCGACGGATGATTTCGACGCCCTGCGCTTGGCGTGTCCGGTCGTAAGCCGCGCTGGTGCGTGAATAGTTTTCGTAATGGCTCATACGCTAAGGGGTTCCGCTCTAACGGCGATTAGAAAGCCAAGCAAGGCGTTGTTGCAAACTCAGGCACATAGCATGCCATCATCGATGGGTGCAGGAAGATGGGGCATGCTCTTAAGCGTAACGCGCATTAAAGGCGACCAACGGAGGGAGCGCCCCAGTTAACTCGGACAACCTTGCTATTCCATTTCCTCGCAGGATTGAAACAAGGCGGAGCCAAATTTTTTACACGAATAAGATTTTCCGTTGCAGGTCGCAGTCCAAGTGTCACCAGTCCAAGTGGATTTGTAGTCGGCTATCGTGATGTCTGCCTGATCACAATCTTCGATATAGTTGCTGCTGGTATAGCCTCCCCTGCTGGCGCAGCCGGCTAGGAAAACGAGTGCGAGAGCGGATAGGGGGCACGAAAGTCTTCTCACGGTCAGCAAATTTGTTCTGGTGCCTGGATCAGAACCACAATGATACCCGGTTTGTCATTGTGGTCGCGGCCATTTTGCGTAATATGTACCACCGTTGATATCACAATGGTACCTGGAAGTAATTGCGGATTATCTGCTTTGCCGTAACATTTCGGGTTCTTTTGTGCGCCTCTAAACGAATCAGAATCATGACCTACACAACGATAAAGCACCCCAGGTATATCGACCGGAGGTTTTTCTTTGTGCGGACGCTTTGATCGACACCGACCAGTGGTGGATTTTGTCGAGGCCATCGACGGTCTGATCGTGGATGGGTCGGAGCCGGCGCCGCCGAGTTACAACATCGCGCCCTCGCAGCAGGCCTTGGTGGCGTGTCGTTCTGAGTCCGGACCTGTGGTTCGCGCATTGCATTGGGGTCTGGTGCCAGGCTGGGTCAAGGCTCCTAAAATGGCCCGGCCTATCAACGCCCGTGCTGAGACGGTCGCGCAAAAGCCGATGTTTCGAGATGCTTTCAAAATCAGTCGTTGCCTGGTCCTGTGCGATGGTTACTACGAGTGGCAGTTACAGCCACAGGGCCCAAAACAGCCCTATCGCCTGGCACTTGAGGGCGGCGCGCCGTTTGTTATGGCAGGGCTGTGGGCGCGCAACACGCGTTTTGCGGCTGAACCGCTGGAAACGTTTTGTATAGTCACAACCCAGGCCAGCAGCCGCTGCAATGATATTCATCCGCGTATGCCGGTGATTCTGGATCGTGAGCACCATCAGCAATGGCTCGATGGATCATCACAGTCTTTGGATACGATCACGGCGATGCTCAGGCCTTACGAAAAGGAACTATCCGTGACCCCGGTGAGCCGCATCGTTAACAGTCCGGCCAATAATGGCCCGCAGTGCATCGCGCCGCTGCAGGCCCAGAACTGAAATGATATGAATAATCCCAGTAAAGTCATCGAGCATGTGGCGATTATCGGTGGCAGTGGCTTTGTCGGCCGACACTTAGCGCATCGCCTGCACACTGATGGTCACCGCATTACGGTGCTGACCCGACAGGCGCCGGCCATCCTATCGATCGATCAGACGCTGATAGGTGTCGTGCAGGTTGATCCGCAATCGACAGTGGCTTTAACCGAGGCGCTTTCGGGTATAACCACGCTGATTAATCTGGCCGGTATTTTGCATCAGTGTGGCCAACAGTCTTTTGATGCTGTGCACGCCGAACTGCCCGCCCGACTGGTTCAAGCCTGTACAAAAGCGGGCGTGGCCCGCTACCTGCATATGAGCGCACTGCGTGCAGACATGAACCAGCCGCCGAGCGCTTACTTGCGCTCCAAAGCCCGAGGCGAGATGATGGCGCGTAAGGTTTCGCATCAACTGGCGGTCATCATTTTTCGCCCATCGATTATTTTCGGTGAAGGAGATAACTTTTTTGGCCAGTTCGCCAAGATGCTTCGATGGATGCCGGTATTTCCACTGGTATGCCCTAACGCACGTTTCGCCCCAGTCTGGGTCGACAATGTGGCAGGTGCGTTTTCTGCCGTGATCAACCAACCAGCCCAGCCCGGGTTACGCGAGGCCTATAATCTGTGCGGGCCCAGGGTCTATTCTTTTCGCGAATTGATCCGATTCACCACCGGGGCACTGGGCTTACCTCGGTTGATCGTGGGTTTGCCGAACTGGATGGCGCAGTTGCAGGGTCGGGTATTGCAGCACCTGCCGGGGCCGCTCTTTACCTTGGATAATTACTACTCGCTTCAATCTGACAGTGTTTGCGAGTGTAACGACCTTGAGCGTCTCGACATTAAACCGGCGGCGCTTGAAGCCATCATGACTTCGTTGTTGGCCAGAAACCGGTCCGGCTAATTATGTTCAGCGCGCGGTTCGCGTGACAGCAGGGCAGTCACCGCCTGCGCCGGGTCCAGCCCGTCGAATAGCACCCGGTAGACCTGCTCACTGATGGGCATTTCCACCTTCAGTTCACCGCTTTTTCGGTGAAGTTCGCGGGCGGTGTTGACGCCTTCGGCTTCCTGGCCGATGGCTTGCAGTGCCTGTGTGATGTTCTGGCCTTGACCAACGGCAAGGCCGACCCGCCGGTTACGCGATTGGTCGTCGGTACAGGTCAGAATCAGGTCGCCCATACCGGTCAGTCCCATAAAAGTATCGGCTTGCCCGCCGAGTGCTTCGCCGAGGCGACTCATCTCGGCCAGGCCCCGGGTGATCAGGGCCGCACGGGCATTGGCACCGAAGCCCAGCCCGTCACTGATGCCCGCGGCGATCGCCATCACGTTTTTAATAGCGCCGCCCAACTGTACACCGCGAATGTCGGTACTGGTGTAGACCCGGGTACGTCCATCACGAAACCACGTGGCGACCCGCGCCGCGTGGTCGCTATCCATCGCCGCGACCGTCAGGGCCGTGGGCAGCCCTCGCGCCACTTCCCCGGCGAAACTAGGCCCGGAGACTACGGCTGGCAAAGCGTCCTCACCCATAACCTTTTCAAACACATCGCTCAGCAGCAGTGCGCTGTCGGGCTCAAATCCTTTGGTACCCCAGCACAGGCTGGCCTTGGTCTGCGTCGATGCAAGGCGGGGTTTGAGGTCTTTTAGTACAGCGCGAAAAGCGTGGCTCGGTATAGCCAGCACCAACTCGTGGGTCTGGTCAATAATCGCTTCCAGATGTTCAACTGGAGCAATGTTTTCAGGAAGGGAGATACCAGGGAGATAGGCTTCGTTGGCCCGGGTCTGGGCCATCATCTTGGCGTGGCCTGATTCGTTGCTCCATAGTAATACCGGGCGTTGGCAGCGCGCTGCCAACAGCGCCAGGGCGGTGCCCCAGGAGCCGGCTCCGAGAATGCCGATCGGAGTTGCTGGGAATGGTTTCAAGGGGCGGGTGGCCTGCTAGGCAGGCGCCGACAGAGTTGCAGGATCAGCCGTTCGCTGCAGGCGCTTCGGCGCCGTCGTCCTTGGCAGCCTGTGCCGCCTGTTCTTTCTTTTGCAGGTACATCGTATCGAAGTTGACCGGGCCCATCAGGAACTGGGGAAAGCCGCCCTTGGAGATCAGCCCGGCAATCGTTTCACGCATAAACGGGAACAACACGTTTGGACAGGCGGCTTCCAGCATCATTTCCTGCATCTCCGGGTTGGAGCCTTGCACGGTAAAGACGCCTGCCTGCTGAACTTCGGCTAGGAATACGACCTGTTCTTCGTGACGCGCAGTGACCGTACCCTTGAGGATGACTTCATGAATATGCTCTTTGGCATCAATTTCATGGTGCTGGGCTTTGAGATCAACTTCGGTCTCGGGCCGATAGTCTTTCCAGGTGAAAACGTCCGGACTGCGCGGTGACTCGAAGGAGGCATCCTTGACGAAAACCTGGTGCAGATGGAATATTGATTTGGGGATTTTTGCGGCAGTATCGGCCATGGGTTGATTTCCGGGTGCGGTGCTAGCGTTCCAAAGGCAGGTTTTCTTTTTCCCATGCGGCCAATCCGCCGCTCAGCGTGTAGACCCGCTCGAACTCGTTCTTGCGAAGCACAGTGGCCGCCCGACTGGCGCGTTGGCCGCTGCGACAGGAAAGCACAATGGGTCGATCTTTCTTGCGGAATTTTTCCAGTTGGCCCAACTGTTCTTTGATCTGGTCAACCGGTATGTTGATGGCCGCCGGGATGTGTCCTTTGCGAAACTCTTCGGGTTGGCAGACATCCACCACCACCGCGTTTTCCTGATTGATGAGCTGCGGCAGTTGTACCGCGCTGACCTGGTTGGCGCCAGCGCCACCTCGGCGCATGGTATCAATTCCAATCAGCAAGGAGATGACAATCAGCGCAGCGAAAAGGTGCCAATTGTTGGCAATAAAATCAAGATCCATGGTCGGTCAGTGGGGGCTTAGAAGGAGCCGTAGTCTACAGCAACCGCGCTTCGCAGCCGGCTGTGGGGCACCATTGATGTGGTACTTCAGTTATGGGAACTGCAGAAGGCGTCGCGCATGGCCGCCATCAGTGTCAGGATATTGTCGTCACCGATCCGGTAAAAAACCTTATTGGCATCTTTGCGCGACGCGAGGATATCCTTGTCACGCAGGATCGACAAATGCTGGGAGATGTTGCTCTGAGACGTGCCGACGAGCTCGACCAGGTCCTGTACGCTGGTTTCCTTGACGCTCGCGAGGATACACAGAATCTTCAGCCGCAACGGATGTCCCATCGCTTTCAGGGATCGAGAGGCGTTGTATATGTCAACTTCGCTGGCGAGGAAGAGTTCTGCCGGGTTTTCCCGGTCTTTAAAATGTTCGTTTTGATTTGTAGCAATTGCCATGAGTCGTAGGCCTAAATTTTTGAATATTCAAGTAACATTATACGCTAATTCTTTAATGTTTTGTGTCTGCCACACTGCTTGGTAAGCGGGTTTTCCCGGTAAAAATTGCGCCTAACGCCGTCACCCAGCGGTCACAGGCGAGCGTTATACTGCCTGCCTTAAGTTTACCAACCCTGCTTGTAACCCAGCGCTGTCGCGAAAAAACTATGCACCAAGCCACCCGATCGCTTTTTGTTCTTGTCCTTTCAGCCGCGCTGTTCAGCGCACCCGCACACCTCGCTGGCGCTGGCGAACAGGCGGCGGAAGCCGAGTTGCCAATTGAGGATCTTCGTCTATTTGCCGAGATTTTCAGCATGATTAAGGCGGATTATGTTGAGCCCATGGATGACACGACGCTGTTGCGCGATGCCGTGCGTGGCATGCTCGGCGGGCTTGATCCCCATTCCTCTTATCTTGATCCGGATTCATTTAGAGAAATCAACATCGATACCCGCGGGGAGTTCGGGGGCCTGGGCTTGGAGGTCACGCTGGAAGATGGGGTAATCCGGGTGGTAGCCCCGATGGATGGAACCCCAGCCGAGGAGGCGGGGATTCGTAGCGGTGACCTGATCATTCGTCTCGATGGGATTACCGTTAAAGGCCAAGCCTTGGACCAGGCGGTGGAACGCATGCGCGGTGAGCCGGGCAGCGTAATTACACTAACCATCGTCCGCGAGGAGGTTGAGGCGCCATTCGATGTGACCGTCAAGCGTGCCATCATCCAGTTGCAAAGCGTGCGCGGGGAATTGCTGGAAGCGCGCTTTGCCTATACCCGGATCAGCCAGTTCCAATCCGGGACCGGTGCCGCTTTGCGCCGACAGCTTGAGCGACTTGAAGAACAAGCCGATGGCCCCTTAAGCGGGTTAGTACTGGATTTGCGCAACAACCCGGGTGGAGTGCTCGACGGCGCGGTTGAGGTCAGTGACCTGTTCCTGCGCAAGGGGGTGATCGTCTCGACCCGGGGTCGCGCAGCGGATTCCGTTATTACCTTCAACGCGACTGGCCGCGACGTGTTGAGCGGCGCACCACTGGTGGTGCTGGTTAACCAGGGGTCGGCTTCGGCTTCAGAGATAGTGGCCGGTGCTCTACAGGATCACCAGCGAGGCCTGATTCTGGGGACCAAGACCTTCGGCAAAGGCTCGGTACAGACTATTATGCCGATGAAAAATGGTGCAGCGCTGAAACTGACCACGGCTCGTTATTACACCCCTAACAACCGCTCTATCCAGGCGACCGGTATCCAACCGGATATCGTTAGCCGGCAACTGGAACTGGCGACTTCACCCGGGCCAACACACAGCGGTATTCGTGAATCTGATCTTGCCGGTCACCTGGAAAATGAAAACGGCGCGTCCAATGAGATCGTTGATGAGGCTGTTCCGGCTGAGCGTTTGCAGGATCGGGACTTCGAGATCGGTGAGGCGCTTAACCTGCTTAAGGGCATGGTTATCGCACGGCGCCAGGCCGATCAGTAGTTTTTCGTTGGCCTCCCGCTGAGGCTGTTTACGCCTTGGGCGTGCAGTGCCACGAAGCAACGGTCGCCTCACGCCCGCGCGCAAACAGCCATAATGCGCCGGGCGTCATCTCGGTCGTTGGCTGGTTCTTGTTGGCATCGGTGCGTGAACGTTTTCCCGACCAGCGCATGGTCAGCACCGAATCAATAGAGCAGTCATCTTGTGCGTAGACCGCGCAGGCCTTGAAGCCCACCTGCGCCACCCGGTGAATATCAAATGCCAGCGGCAGGTTGTGACAGCCAGGCTCGTCACGGTAGGGAATTAGCGACAACTCTGATAACTGGTTGTAGCTGTTAGTGATGTAGAAGCGGATGTGAGTTGATGGCGCTTGTACCGGAGCCTGTGCGCAGCCTCCGCTAAGACTGCCTAGAAGCGCCAAGGCGGCAATCCGGGTCAGCGGGTACCTCAGTGCCACTCACCGATTTTCCAGAGCCCAATCGACAGGTCGGACGCGAAGCTACTGCCCGACCGGGTAAACGAGCCGTCGCCGCTGCTGTCCCGGATGACCATATTCGGTCCGTGCTCACGAATGATTTCCAATGATGTGATACGCCCCCGGGTCCGGTATTCGATCATGCGGTAGCCTGCGTGCTCACCGATTTCAATGGTATGAACTGTGTTTGGTGGGGGCATCTGCCGGAGGAGTCTCCTGCGCCCGCAGGCGTTGCAGCGAAGCGGGCCCGCCAAACAGTACAACGCTGAGTGTCGCCACCCGGGTAAAGGTTTTTAGTGATAGGTTCATATTTGCCGGTGTGCTGTCATGGCAATCATCCCCCATAAGCACAGCACGCGCAAGTGGTCCGAATACCACGTGACCCACGTATACTGCGCTGAAACTAACCGGGCCAACCGAGGGTGTGTTTTGCCCCGGTCGCACGCCAAGGGTCTATCGCCTATGTTTGAAAAACTGGTACTGGTTGACGGTTCGTCTTACCTGTATCGCGCCTTTCACGCTATGCCCAATCTGGTTAATTCCAAAGGAGAGGCCACGGGCGCGGTATATGGCGTTGTAAACATGCTGCGCCGCCTGCTTCGCCAATATGATACAGCGCACTTCGTAGTGGTGTTTGATGCCCCGGGCAAGACTTTCCGCGATCGTCTTTATAGTGAGTACAAAGCCAACCGGCCACCGATGCCGGAAGAATTGCGTGCCCAGGTAGAGGTGATCCATACCGTTATCCGGGCTCTCGGATTGCCGTTGCTCTCGGTACCGGATGTCGAGGCAGATGATGTGATCGGTACGCTCGCTCGCGCCGGGACCACACAGGGTATGGAGACACTGATCATCAGCGGTGATAAGGATCTGGCACAGTTGGTGGGTCCCCGGGTGATGATGTACGACAGCATGAAGGACGTGCTCTACGATCGCGATGGAGTAAAAGAAAAATTCGGTGTACCGCCCGAGGGCATTGTGGATTTTTTAGCACTGGTGGGCGATACCTCGGACAACATTCCCGGCGTGCCCAAGGTTGGGCCAAAAACCGCAGCACGTTGGCTGGCCGAGCACGGCTCACTCGACAACCTGGTTGAGCACTCTGATAGTGTTCCCGGCAAAGCCGGGGAGAATCTGCGTGCTTCTTTAGATCAGTTAGATTTATCGCGGCAACTGGCCACCATTAAGTGTGATGTCGCACTGGAACAGGAGGTCGCCGAACTTACTATCGCCCCTCCTGACGAGGACGCGTTGCGTGAACTGTTCGCACGACTCGAGTTCAAGACCTGGTTGGCAGAACTGGGCGGGGTCAACGATCTGGATACATCCGGCCCCACAGTACCCACCGACTATGATCTCGTGTTAGATCAACCCAGCCTGACCCAGTGGATCAAGCGGCTGGAGCAGGCACCGTTATTTGCTTTTGATACCGAGACCACTTCAGTTGACGCAATGCGGGCGCGAATTGTCGGCGTGTCCTTTGCTGTCGAAACAGGCGCCGCCGCGTATGTGCCGTTAGCACACGATTACCTGGATGCGCCAGCACAGCTCTCACTTGAGAGCGTTCTTGAGCAATTGCGTCCACTGCTGGAAGATCCGACCCGCGACAAGGTGGGACAGAATCTCAAGTATGACTGCACTGTGTTGTATAACCACGGAGTCTGCCTCGCTGGCATTCGTTTTGACACCATGCTTGAGTCCTACGTGCTCGACAGCACCGGGTCGCGTCACGACATGGACAGCCTGGCGCTGAAGTATCTGGGGCACAAAACCATCCATTACGAGGAGGTTGCCGGAAAGGGTAAGGGGCAGCTGTCTTTCAACGAGGTGTCGCTGGAGCAGGCCGGGCCCTATGCCGCCGAAGACGCCGACATCACACTGCGCCTGCATGAGACTCTGTACCCGCGGCTGCAACAGGAATCTTTACAGCGCGAGCTGTTCGAACGGATTGAAATGCCGCTGGTACCGGTACTTTCCCGCATAGAGCGAGCGGGCGTCCTCGTGGACTGCGCCATGTTGGCCCGCCAGAGCACTGAACTGGCGCTGCGGATACAGGAGCTCGAGGAGCAGGCTCATGGCGAAGCCGGCGGCCCGTTCAATATAGCCTCCCCCAAGCAGATTCAGGAGATTCTGTTCGACCGCTTGCAGTTGCCGGTGTTGGCCAAAACACCCAAAGGCCAGCCCTCGACCGCTGAAGGTGTACTCGTTGAGTTGGCCGAGAAGCACGATCTGCCCCGGCTGATACTCGAGCATCGCGGTCTGAGTAAGTTGCGTTCTACCTACACCGAAAAACTACCGGCGTTGGTGAATCCGGCTACTGGCCGGGTGCATACCTCCTACCACCAGGCCGCGGTAGCGACCGGCCGGCTGTCATCCAGCGACCCCAACCTGCAGAACATTCCGGTACGCACAGCCGAGGGTCGACGGATTCGCGAGGCTTTCATTCCGCCCCCCGGTTCAGTGCTGGTAGCAGCGGATTATTCGCAGATCGAACTTCGGATCATGGCGCACTTGTCAGCCGACGCTGGCTTGATGGCTGCCTTCGATAAGGGTGAGGATGTGCACCGGGCAACTGCGGCCGAGGTATTCGGTGTTGGCCTGGCCCAGGTCGACAACGACCAGCGCCGCAGCGCTAAGGCGATCAATTTTGGCCTGATCTATGGCATGTCGGCTTTTGGTCTTGGCCGCCAGCTCGGCATCGAACGGGGCCAGGCACAGGAATATATCGACCGGTATTTCCAGCGCTACCCGGGTGTGCGCGCATTCATGGATGCGACTCGTGAACAGGTCCGTAAACAGCGTTATGTCGAAACCGTATTTGGTCGACGGTTATTTCTCGCCGATATCAGTTCAAGCAATCATGTCCGGCGTCAGGCAGCCGAGCGAGCCGCGATCAACGCACCGATGCAGGGGACTGCGGCTGACTTGATCAAGTTGGCCATGCTGGCGGTTGATGACTGGTTGCGCGAGGATGATTGCGGTGCCCGCATGATCATGCAGGTGCATGATGAGCTGGTGTTGGAAGTGCCCAAATCCGAAGTGCAGCGCGTCAGCGATGCGGTGGTCCGTTTGATGAGCTCGGTGGCTGATCTTGCAGTTGAGCTCAAGGTTGATGTCGGTAGCGGCGCCAATTGGGCGCAAGCGCACAGCTAGGCAGGTTTGCGGCTGTTACCTTCCCCCGATAGAAGATCAACGATACGCTCGCGCGCTTCGGTGACACCCACGTTGCGGGTAGCTGAAAAAAGTTGCACGCTGACCAGGGGCATCGTGGCCAGTGATTCGCGGGTCTGGCGCAGCGCCTGGAGGCTTTTGCCGCGTCCCAGTTTATCGCTCTTGGTCAGTAGTACGTGGACGGGCAGTTGGCTCGCTGCACACCATTTCAAGAGTTGCCAATCGAGCACAGTGGGGTCCCGGCGACAATCCACAGGCAATATCAGTGCACGCAGTGAAACACGCTCTTCGAGGTAGCGCCGTACCGTCTTTTCCCAGTGTTGCTGCAGTTGCACAGGCACTTTGGCATAACCGTAACCGGGCAGGTCGACCAGCCGGTGTGTGTCATCGAGGTTGAAGAAAATGATCTGCTGGGTACGCCCGGGTGTTTTGCTGGTACGGGCAAGACCCTTACGTCCGGTAATGGCGTTGACCGCGCTGGACTTGCCCACGTTGGAGCGTCCAGAAAAAGCGACCTCGGCACCCGTGTCTTCCACCCAGTCGCGCGGATGATGGGCGGCGCAGTGGTATTCGGCGCGCCGCAGCAGTTCGGTATCACAGGTTTTTGAAGGCACAGGGTATAATTCCACGCTTTATTTTCCGAGTTGCGAACCTTACCCCCTCAGGACAGGTGTATGCATCCCGACTTCAACTCAGGCAGCCGGGCGGCGCTGGTGCATGCACCCATCCCGATCGGCAGACTCTTGTACAGAAGGAGCAGTTTAATGAATCGGCTGGTATTCATCATCATCGCGACCGTGATGACCGGGTTTTCGGTTACTGCAGTGGCTGCAGGTGATGCTGCGGCGGGACAGGCCAAGGCGCAGACATGCGTCGCCTGCCACGGGGCCGACGGCAACAGCGCCAATGCAGGGTTTCCTTCTCTGGCCAGCCAGGTTCCCGGGTACATCGGCGCACAATTGGCCTTGTTCAAATCCGGTCAGCGGGCTAACCCCATTATGATGGGCATGACGCAGTCGCTCAGTGCTGCGGATATGGCCGACCTTGACGCCTGGTATGGCTCAAAGACCATCGCGCCTCGTGCCATCGGTGACGACCAGTTGGCGCTGGCCCGCGAGGGCGAAGCGCTCTACCGTGGCGGTTTTGCAGAGCTCGCAATTCCGGCCTGCATGGCCTGTCATGGGCCCGCAGGCCATGGTATACCGTCGACCAATCCCCGTGTGGCCGGACAATGGCCCGAATATCTTGAACGCCAGTTGCTGGTTTTCAAGTCGGGCGAGCGCGCCAGCAAGATCATGGGACCTATCGCGCACCGGCTTTCGACACACCAGATCAATGCCTTGTCGCTGTACATGTCGGCGCTGC
>JBBWVW010000090.1:0-12365 GCA_050256425.1 Arenicellales bacterium
GCAAGCCATTGTTCAACGCTTAAGCCCTCCTCACAGGCTTTGCACTGTGGCACCAGACCCCGACAGCACGCTCTTGGGATCTCGCAGGCGCATAAATTTGGTTGGGTGAAACCTGACATGAATAACACTGATAAAAGCACACAGCACAAGTCTTTGTGCAAGGCCATAGCCATACGAATAGTCATCTTCAGTTAATCAAGATCACAAACCCGGCATCGCAATAGCTCAGTCGTGATGAGATCATCTTACTCATCATGCTTTATGCCACCCCGGCCGACATGGTGCACTGAAGTGATGTTCACGTGCTTTAATGTCACCGATACCTGCATGCCCTGCAAGCGTTCTTCGACCTGTACCTTATTCTCGCCCGACACAACAAGCGTGATCTCCTGTTCGAAGGAATCCCCATCAACGGTGTTCAGTGTTACCGTAAGGTGCGCCTTGTACTCTTTATTGCCAATCACATTTTCTTTTTTTCCGACGAGTTGTTCCGACAGGTCCTATGTAGATTATGAACGCATCGCCAACGACGCTGCACGGGCAAAGTGCTGGGCCAGATCGTCCAGGCGACAGTGTGCGTTAAGCCCACTGGTATGAGGCATGAGGTATACCGGTCGACCACCAACCTGGTTGGCTTGAACGCCCGCCTTGGCTTTGGCATCCACTACGTTTCGCCAACCGCCCAAACCGACAAAGCAGACTGCCCTGGGAGCCAGCCATTGCGCCAGCCGAGTCACCCGTTCAAACCCCGCCTGGTATTCCTTAATACTCACCTCGTCTGCGCGGCGGGTCGTGCGGCGGACCAGGTCTGTCATGCCTAAACCATGGTGACGCAGGGCGTGCCCAGGATCCCGGTCAATACTTGCAATACCGGCTTGAAGGGCCGCCGGCCAGAACCGGTTACCCGGCCTGGCATAGCCGATGCCTTTGTCTGCTGAATACGGGCTCGGGTTCAAACCCACAACAAGTAATTTCATGCCCGAACCAACAGTATCGGGCAGGCTGTGCAACCGCTGAAGCGTCAGATACGCGACTTCTTTTCTATAAAGAACGGGCCCTATTGAAGCGAATCCGGCACCGATCACAAGGTCGAGGGCCAACTGGCTATCCCAGCCGTGGGTCGGACGGGGATTAAGCGCCGCGCGGACTATCCGACCAACGCCGAGGGCCCGATGTTGATCAGCGAGGGCCAGCGGCAGATACCTGGCGGAGCACCCGTTGCCGAGGCGAATCCTGGGCAACGATTCCAGGTTAGCCTGAGACTGAGCGTTCATTCTGGACCCAAGCGCACCATCGCAGTAACCGGGCTCCCGCCAAAATGCAAAAGGCCGGCTTTGCCGGCCTTTTTTTGTCATGCTTGGGCTGGTGGGCGATCAACTGAATGCATTGAAAGCAATAATAGTCTGAGTGTCGCGAATACCGTTCAGGGTTTGAAGTCGCTGATTCACAAAATGACCGGCATCGTCGCCGTCGGTGATATAACACTTGGCAAGCAGGTCATAAGGCCCGGAGATCGAATAAACCTCCGACACTCCCTCCACATCGACAAGCGCCTGGGCGACCTGATAAGAGCGCCCCAGATCACACTTCACCTGTACAAAGATCGTCTGCATGCGCGTCTCCTTTTTATTGCTCGACAGAAAACTTTTGGGTGTAAGCGGCGAGCTCCTCTAACTTGGCATACCCTGCCCCGGTTTTGAGCACCTCACGCGCACGCTCCACCCCATCTTGCAGTGAATCGGCAAGGTCAGCCGCATATATGGTTGCCCCTGCATTCAGAGCCACCATGTCGGCTGCGCCACCCTCTGTCCCGGTAAGCGCTGAACGAATCAAAGCCAGGCTCTGGACCGAATCTGCCACTACCAGATCATCCAGCGATTGACGCGCAACCCCAAATTCTTCCGGTTTAATCACGTAGTCCTTGATGCTTCCATCACGCAGTTCGCTCACCTTAGTGTCGGCGGCGATACTTATCTCATCCAGGCCATCATCCGAGCAGACTACCAGCGTATGCACGCTACCCAGGTTGGCAAACACCTCGGCCAGCGGGCGGACCCAGGCCTGATCAAAAACGCCTACCAGTTGCCATCTGGCCCCGGCCGGGTTGGTCAAAGGACCGAGTAGATTAAACAGGGTGCGGATACCGATCTCACGGCGCGGACCGATCGCATGGCGTGTAGCGCCGTGATGGGTAGGGGCAAACATAAAGCCTAGGCCCACCGCGTCGATGGTCTTGCCGACCGCTTCGGGGTTGAGCGCAATATTAACCCCAGCTGCCTCAAGCACATCAGCACTGCCGGAATTTCCAGTGGCCGCACGGTTGCCGTGCTTGGCCATAGTTGCCCCCGCGGCGCAAGCGACCAACGCCGCCGCGGTCGAGACATTGAATAGGCCGGCCCCATCACCACCGGTACCCACCGTGTCGGCAACCCGATCTGTCTTAACAGTGACAGTTGCGGCAAACTCTCGCATCACCGTCGCGGCGCCTGTCAGTTCTTCAACCGTCTCTCCCTTGATATGAAGCGCCGTCAGCACGGCGCCAATCTGTGCTGGGGTCGCATCCCCTTGCATGATAATGCGCATTACATCGCCCATCTCAGCGCTTGTGAGATCCTGGCCTTGTGAAAGAGCGCGTGTCGCTTCCTGTAAATTCATCATCGGTGTCTGCGTGCCCTCAAAATACCGTTTGCCTCAGGGCAGTAAAACGCTGGCGCCGGTAGTGCGTCGCCCCTCCAGATCTGCGTGAGCCAACGACGCATCTGACAGAGCGTACTCCTGATTAATATCGGCCTGCACTGCACCACTTTGAATCACCTGGAATAACTCGCCCGCACAATGCTCCAGGCTCGACCGATCCGCCGTGTAGTCGAATAAACCCGGTCGGGTCAGGTAAAGGGAGCCTTTTGCAGCGAGGACGGAGAGATCAAAAGATGGTACTTTGCCCGAACTTTGACCAAAGAGTGCCAGAGTCCCGCGCCGCTTAAGGCAATCCAGACTGCCTTCGAAGGTATGCTGACCCACCGAGTCGTATACAACATCCACACCGATGCCATCGGTAAGTTCCCGGACCCGATCTACAAAATTCTCACGGGTATAAACGATAGTATGGGTACAGCCGTGAGCCGTGGCCAGTTCCGCTTTCTCATCTGACCCAACCGTGCCGATGATGGTGACACCAAGGTGTCGTGCCCACTGGCAGGCAATCAGGCCAACCCCTCCAGCTGCAGCCTGAAAGAGGATAGTATCTTTGGGTTTAAGCGGTACAGTACTTCTCAGCAGATATTGCACCGTCATACCCTTTAGCATCATTGCGGCGGCGGTCCGCTCTTCAATGCCTGCGGGCAAGTGCACTAATTTTTCTGCCGGTATAAGTCGCACCTCGGCATAGGCGCCCAAGGGGTGCGCTGCATAGGCTACCCGATCCCCTTCGGCGAAACCCTCCACCCCTTCACCAACCGCCTCTACTGTGCCCGCCCCTTCAAGACCGGGGGTAAACGGTAACTGTGGCGATGGATAAGCGCCCGTACGGAAATAAACATCGATAAAATTCAGCCCAACTGCGCTGTGACGCAGTCGAATCTCCCCGGGGCCCGGGTCACCAATCTCCACTGGCTCCCAGCGCATCTCATCCGGGCCGCCGGGCTGGTAAATCTTAATAGCATGACTCATATTTGAACTCCCCTTATCCGCCATAAAACGCTTTTTCACCCAACTCTTTTAGCCACAACGTCGCGTCATCCGCGTGACCTTCAGGCTCCTGACTGACCCGGGCATCCACCACCTCGTCCACAAAAACCAAGTGATCGCCAGCTTCTGTCAAATCTATCAGGCAACACTCGACAAATGCCGGGGGTTTTTCAAGGATTGGCGCGCCAGTAGAGCCAGACCGAAAAGGCTGCCCACGATCGTCTGCCCCTTCCTTTGCACAGGTTTAAAGAAAGTAAATGCTAAATCGAGCTGGCCTTTGCCCAGTATGTTCAAAGCAAAGGTTTGGGACCTTTTGATGATCCCATGAATTTGCGAGTTGAACTTCACGCCAACAGCCACCAGCGGCGGTGTAAACGACGCCTGAGTCACCCAATTAACAGTCGCAGCCGAAATATTCTGATCCTCGCTTTGTGCGGTCAAAATATACAGATCATATGGCATCATTCTGAGTGCTGTTTTCTTTCTGGTTTGGTCCACCGTATAACCCTTTTTAGTTAACTCCTAACGTTCCGGCCATCCCATACCAAACCCGAAACCCAAACCCCGAATAAACTGTGCCGCTGTGAAAATACTCCCGGTTTAGTCGCTGAAGTCGCTCTCAACCTTAACAAAGGTGTCAGCGAAAAAACCGTTGAACTGTGTTCGACAGGCAGTGCCGTAAGCGCCGATACGGCCGAACTCGATCCAATCCCCCTCGGCAACATCGACCGGCAAGCTGATCGTGCGAGGAAAAATATCCAGTGAATCACATGTCGGCCCATACAGCGTGTACTCTTTTGTTTGGGAAGCGAACGGCCGCGAATCTACCATTCGCACGGGCAACTGAAGGCCGAGCTTCTCCTCGATAAAACTTCCGTACAGGCCCTCATTAAGATACAACGCATCATCCTTGCGCAGGTGCACCTGGGTAATAAGAGATTCTCCATCAACACAAAGCCCGCGCCCGGGCTCGCACAAAACCCGGCACTCTTCAGGTAACGCCAGCGCAGCCAAGCCTCGACGAATTGCAGCAAAATAGTTATCCAATTCCGCGCCTTGGGAGTTGAGATAATGACCTGGGAATCCACCGCCCACATCCACACAACTTGGCGGCTCGTCAACCTGCGCAATCACCTGACCGACCAGTTCCAAGCCCATTTCAAAACCCCCAGCGTCCAGACACTGCGAGCCGACATGAAACGACAAACCATAACGGTAGCCACGAGCCAAGGCGTCACGCGCCAGCGCCGCCGCCTCAGGGATCGGCGCACCAAACTTGCTGGACAGTTCATATACTGCGCCCTCGTAATGAATCTCAAGGCGCACCACGATGACTGTGTCAGGTCCTGGCAGGACAATCTGGGCAATCTTTTCAAGCTCTGCCGGGTGATCAACTACAAAATGGTCTACGCCATACACCCTATGGGCTGAAAGAATAGCCGCCCGACTCTTGACCGGGTGCATGAAGTAGCTGGTGGCGCCGGGCAACTGCTCCGCTACCCGAGCGACTTCGGCCAAAGAGGCGGTATCAAAATGGTGCACGCCGGCTGCAAAAAGCGCGTCGAGCATATGTGGTTCAGGGTTACACTTCACCGCGTATAAGACGTCCCCGGGAAAGCCCTCGACAAAACGCCGGGCAACCGAATGAATCTTATGGGGACGCACACAAAATATTGGGTAGCTCGGATCAAGATCTGCCACAACCGCCTCAGGCGAGGGGTAAATGGGTAGATCAACTTTCTGGCGTACAGGTGCATCCATGACGGACTCTGACACCCTCTCCTGGTTCGTGGCGTAAATGCGATTCTGACACAACCGTTCACCTAAAGCCCCTTGGCAACACAAAAACATAAAACCGCAAAACCCCTGGGCCTGGCAGCACTGCAAGGCGTCTTCGTGTTTGGCCACCTGTCTAACGACTGGCTACCTGCAGCAATCTGGCTGCTGGCGCCTGCCATCGGTCTGGCCTTTGACCTAAAACCCTCCGAGGTCGGACTGCTACTTGCCATTCATTCGATTGGTGCGTCGCTTGCCTATTTTCCGGCCGGCGTGCTGGCAGACCGTACACGTTTGCAGGGGCGATTGCTGCTCGGTACATTTTGGTGGGTAGCGCTGGGCTATCTACTGGCGTCAACGGCCCCGGGCTTCTGGTCGCTGGCGATCTTACTGGCTATCGGCGGTATGGGCGATGCCGCCTGGCATCCGATCGCCACCGGAATACTGGTAAGGCAGATGCCAAAACAGCGTGGTCAGGCATTAGGAGTGCATGCCGTTGGAGGAACACTGGCCGAAGTGCTCTCGCCACTGCTGGTCGGTTTTCTGCTGGCTTTCCTGGATTGGCGCGTGGTGCTTCAGATTTCAGTGATACCCGCTACCTTAATGGGAATTGCCTTTTTGTTTATTGCGCGCCGGATTCCGAGTCGACATGCCAGTACCGCCATATCACGAGCTGATCTTGGCGCTTTCATTACTCAGTGGCGCAGTCGGACCGGCTTGTTTCTGATCGCTGGAATCGCCACCTACAACATGGCTCTCATTGCCTTGATGACCATGTCACCACTCTTTATGCAGCGCGAGTTGGGATTCAGCTCGGCACAAACGGGCATGGCCTTCGCGGCCGCCATGCTCGCAGGCTCTATTGGCCAACCAATTGTCGGGCGGCTATCGGATCGGCGGGGGCGCTTTGGAATCTTTGCTGTCGGTTCGGTGGTTGCTGCAGGCTTGGCCGGCACTGTAATCCTGTTTGATACCCCCGTGCTGATAATCAGCCTGCTGACGATGGCAATGGCTGTGCTGGTCACCATTCGATCAGGAGTCCTGGCAATGGCGGTTGATCACGCCAGCAAACATGAGGCCACTGCATTGGGCTTCGTCTTTGTGGTGCTCGACGGCGTTGGCGCCCTGGGCGCAGTGCTCGCAGGCCTGGTCGGGGATTTCAGTCTTGTGGCCAGCTTTGGGCTGGCTGGAGGCTTATCTTTACTCGCAGTGGGTTTTATCGCAACCGCGCGACGCTGATCACCTATGACGCTGGCGTAACTTACCGCTATCGGTAGAATTCCTATATACTGTATAAATATACAGTATATAGAGAAAACATTGTGTCCGGCTATGCCGAGCTGCACTGCCTGTCAAATTTCAGCTTTCTACGCGGCGCCTCACACCCTGCTGAACTGGTCCGCCGAGCTTCTGAGCTTGGTTATCGGGCCCTGGCACTGACGGATGAATGCAGTATTGCCGGCACAGTGCGGGCGCATGTCGCTGCACAGGAGTTGGGATTACAGCTCATCATCGGCAGCGAATTCGCGCTGGAAAACGGCAATAACCTGGTTCTGTTAGTAACCAATAGAGAAGGTTACCGCCACCTGACCCGGCTAATTACCCGGGCGCGCCAGCGTGCCAGTAAGGGCTCGTACTTCCTGAACATTGATGACCTTTGCACAAAGCGCCTGCAGAACTGCCTCGCCCTGCTGCCGTGTGACCCGACTCCAGCGCCAGCAAGCACTCTTACGGAGCGCTACCGAACCCTGTCTTATCACGCCAGACATATCCAATCATTAATGCCTGGGCGAGCCTGGCTGACACTCGAGCAATCCAGTAACGGAGGTGATCAGGCACACCAAAAAGCGCTGAATTTTTTGTCACAAAAAACAGGCGTTCCCCTGGTTGCCACTGGCAACGTACACATGCACGTACGCTCACGCCAGGCGCTACAGGACACTTTAACCGCGGTCCGACGCAGACAATCGGTGACTAAAATAAAGTATGACCTTGCACCCAACGCCGAGCGCCATCTGCGAACCCCAGCCGTTCTCGAGCGCATCTATCCTCGCACTTTGCTCGATGAGAGCGTAAAAATAGCTCGCCGCTGTGATTTTTCGTTAAATGAGCTGAACTACACCTATCCACGCAAGTTCATACCTGCCGACCTCACGCCAACACAGTACCTGCGCCGGTTAACCAAAGCAGGCATGACGACGCGTTGGCCTGACGGCCCATCGCTCAAAGTGGTTCAACAGATCGAACACGAACTGACGTTGGTTAAGGAACTCGATTACGAAAGTTATTTTCTAACCGTCTACGACATCGTTCGTTTTGCCCGCTCACAGGGCATTCTCTGCCAGGGCCGGGGCTCGGCAGCCAACTCAGCAGTGTGCTTTGCGCTTGGCATCACCGAAGTGAACCCGGCCCATATGGAGATTCTGTTCGAACGGTTTATCTCTCGTGAGCGTAATGAACCGCCGGACATTGATGTTGATTTTGAACATGAACGTCGCGAAGAGGTGATGCAGTACGTTTACCGGCGCTACGGGCGCGACCGGGCCGCTTTAACCGGCGCAGTCATCACTTATCGCCCGCGCAGCGCAGTGCGGGATATCGGGCGCGCCCTAAATCTGTCCAAAGACCAGCTTGATCGCCTGGCCGGTAATCTTGCCTGGTGGCAAAACGGGAAGGTTGTACCCCAGCGTGTGCGTGAGATCGGTCTGGACCCTAAAGGCCCGGTCCTGCGAAAGCTGTTGGCATTGGTCGAGGAACTGGTTGGCTTTCCGCGCCACCTGTCACAACACTCTGGGGGCTTTGTTATTTCCCATGAGCCATTGTGTGACCTGGTGCCTATCGAAAACGCAGCCATGGCAGATCGGACCGTAATACAGTGGGATAAAGACGATATCGATGCGCTGGGTCTGCTCAAAGTGGACTGCCTGGCGCTGGGTATGTTGAGTGCGATCCATAAAGCATTCGATCTGCTCAAGCAGCATCGCGGTAAAACGCTATCCATGGCTACGCTACCCCAGGAGGACCCCGCGGTCTACCGGATGATCAGCTGTGCCGACACCGTAGGTGTTTTTCAGATCGAATCTCGCGCACAGATGGCTATGCTGCCACGCTTACGACCGCGCTGTTTTTATGATCTGGTCATCGAGGTTGCCATCGTCCGGCCGGGCCCAATCCAGGGTGACATGGTGCACCCTTACCTCCGGCGGCGTAACGGTGAAGAGGAGGTCACCTACCCCAGCGAAGCGGTACGTGAGGTGCTCGAGCGCACGCTGGGGGTGCCTATCTTTCAGGAGCAGGTCATCAAGCTGGCGATGGTCGCTGCAGGCTTTACCCCGGGAGAGGCCGATGGCCTGCGACGTGCTATGGCTGCCTGGAAACGCCATGGTGGGCTAGGGCATTATGAGACTCGATTGATTGAGGGCATGCTTGAACGTGGCTACAGTGAGACTTTTGCACGGCGCATCTACCAGCAAATCCTGGGCTTTGGTGAATATGGTTTCCCTGAATCACATGCGGCTAGTTTCGCATTGTTGGTATACGTCTCGGCCTGGCTTAAGTGTCACCAGCCAGCCGTATTTACCTGCGCTTTGCTGAACAGCCAGCCAATGGGCTTCTATACGCCTTCACAATTGGTACAGGACGTACGTCGGCATGGCGTTTCCATACGCCCTATTGACGTTATGAAAAGCGCCTGGGATTGCACACTGGAATCAGATGGGGCAGATCTTGTATTGCGCCTGGGGTTAAGAATGGTCAAGCATCTTAGCTATACCGGCGCCAAGCGGTTACTCGATGCACGACAGCATCGAACCTTTACCAGCGTCGATGATCTTGCCAATCGCGCCTCACTGGGACAGGGTAACCTGCGCGCGCTGGCTAGCGCCAATGCCTTATCAACCCTGGTACGCCATCATCGGCGTCAAGCTGGATGGATAGCCAGCGGTATTGAGAAACCCTCCCCGGTATTTCCCCGACCCCATATCCGTGAAGCCACGCCATTGCTGAATACACCACACGCGGGTGAAGAAGCCTGTGCTGATTACGCCAGTATCGGCCTAACCCTGGGCCCACACCCATTAGCTCTGCTGCGTAACCAACTACGAACGCTTGGCGTCATTACCAGCGATGGTATCGCACAGAAAGAAGATGGCCACTATGTGCACACAGCGGGAATCGTCACCACCCGGCAACGGCCAGCCAGCGCTAACAACGTAACCTTTGTAACGCTTGAAGATGAAACCGGCAACACCAACCTGGTGATATGGCAGCGCCTGGCTGAAAACCAGCATCAGGTACTGGTCGGGGCGCGGCTACTTGGTGTTCACGGACAAATTCAACGCCACGGCGATGTGATCCATATCATTGCCGGCAGGCTGAGCGATTACACGGCACTGCTGGGAAACCTCGCAACCTCCAGCCGGGATTTTCACTAGGCACCGATATAAGTTGATCACTCTTGAGTTTTCCGTCCTGCCACGCAGCAACAACAAAGCGTTAGTCGAGACTGAAAGGAATGCCATTGGCAGCACAAGCCGCCTGCACTGTATTACGCAAAAGACAGGCAATAGTCATAGGCCCTACTCCGCCGGGTACCGGCGTAATCGCTGCTGCAACCGCTGATGCCGAATCAAAATCCACATCACCGACAAGGCGGGTCTTACCCTCTTCACCTTTAATCCGATTGATGCCGACATCGATCACCACCGCGCCAGGTTTAATCCACTCCCCCGGTATCATCTGGGGGCGGCCCACGGCCGCCACCAGAATATCAGCTTCACGACAAACGCCAGCTAAGTCCTGCGTTCGCGAATGGGCAATCGTCACCGTGCAGCTTTGTGCCAGCAGCAGCGATCCCATCGGCTTGCCTACGATATTTGAGCGCCCTACCACCACCGCATTCTTACCGGATAAATCACCCAGTTGGTCCTTGAGCAGCATCATGCATCCCAACGGTGTACAGGGCACCAGGCCGGGTGCGCCGGTTGCCAGTCGGCCCACATTCACCAGATGAAAGCCGTCTACATCTTTGTCTGGATCGATGGCATTGATGACCGCGTGTGAATCGATCTGATCTGGTAGCGGCAGTTGCACCAGTATGCCGTGAACCTTGGAGTCAACATTCAACTGTTCGATCAATGCAAGTAATTCTGACTGGCTGGTGGTGTCGGGCAGCTTGTGCTCGTAAGAGTTCATGCCGGTTTCCAGCGTCTGCTTGCCCTTATTGCGAACATAGACTTCGCTGGCCGGGTCCTCCCCTACCAGCACTACTGCCAGGCCCGGAACCAAATCATGTTCTCTGGTGAGTGTGCTTACCGCCTTAGACACTTTTGCTCGCAAACCCGCAGCAAATGCCTTGCCATCAATCCGTGTCGCCATGGTTTCTCCTTATTCTTCAGGCCGCGTTAACTTTCACTGCACAGTACTTAACTTCGGCAATCTTACCGAACGGATCCAAAGCAGCGTTGGTAAGCAGATTTGCTGCCGCTTCGTTATAGCAAAATGGTATAAAGATTTCGCCAGGCTGGAGCCCACTATCAGCGCGTGCGAGCGCAACCAGTTCACCGCGTCGCGATGCGACCCGAAGCGAACTGCCTTCACTGATCTTCAGACGTTCAAGATCTTCGGGGTGCACACTAACCACGGCCTCAGGCTCAATGGCGTCGAGCACCCTGGCACGGCGGGTCATAGACCCGGTATGCCAATGCTCAAGCTGACGCCCGGTAATCAATACAAAGGGGTACTCCTCATCTGGCATCTCATCGGCACTCTCAGGCTTCGCCGGCACAAAACGTCCGCGGCCATCTGCCGTTGGAAAGTTCTCCTGAAATACCACACCTTGACCCGGATCCTGATCATCAGCACAGGGGTAGGTAATACTGTGTTCTCGCTCCAAACGCGACCAGGTCATCCCGGCGATACTTGGCATCGCCCCGCGCATCTCCTCAAAGACGCCACTGACATGATCATATTCCCAGGCCAGGCCAAGTCGCGCAGCCAGTTGCTGAATGATCCAGATATCCTGGCGTGCCTCACCGGGCATTCGCAGCGCCTGGCGCCCCATCTGGACACGGCGGTCGGTATTGGAGAATGTGCCGGTTTTCTCTGGAAAAGCTGAGGCAGGCAATACCACATCAGCATACGCGGCGGTTTCCGTCAGGAAGATATCCTGCACGACCAAGTGATCCAGTGCCGCGAGGCCGGCGCGGGCATGATTAAGGTCGGGGTCAGACATCGCAGGATTTTCACCCATGACATACATGCCCTTAATGCGCCCCTCACAGGCGGCATCCATAATCTCAACCACAGTGAGGCCCGGGGTATTGTCAAGTGAGGCGCTCCAGTATTGGCTAAAAAATGCACTGGCATCCTCATCGTCGACACGACGGTAATCCGGAAACATCATCGGTATCAATCCGGCATCTGAAGCGCCCTGTACGTTATTTTGACCCCGCAAAGGATGTAGCCCGGTTCCGGGACGGCCGATATTGCCAGTCATCAACGAAAGCGCAATCAAACAACGCGCGTTGTCGGTACCGTGTACATGCTGCGAAATCCCCATGCCCCAGAAAATAATCGACGCTTTTGAGCCTGCATAGGCCCGCGCGGTCTTGCGGATCACATCAGCATCGATACCGCAAATGGGGGCCATCTCCTCAGGGCTGAAATGTTTTACGTTCTCACTTAAGGCCTCGAAGTTATGGGTACGCGACGCGATGAAATCCGAATCGACGAGACCTTCATCGATGATGGTATGAATCATCGCGTTCAGCAGTGCGACATCAGTATCGACACGAAACTGCAGAAAATGGTCTGCATGGCGCGAGAGATCGTTACGGCGGGGGTCTATGACAATCAGCGTTGCCCCGCGCCGGGCCGCATTCTTGATAAAGGTCGCGGCGACC